>NZ_JBVISF010000007.1:0-413393 GCF_055575675.1 Streptomyces sp. NPDC034043 | reverse complement strand
ACGCCCGGTTACATTCCGAACCCGGAAGCTAAGCCTTTCAGCGCCGATGGTACTGCAGGGGGGACCCTGTGGGAGAGTAGGACGCCGCCGAACAACCCGCCCTTTTAGCTCAGTCGGTAGAGCGTCTCCATGGTAAGGAGAAGGTCAACGGTTCGATTCCGTTAAAGGGCTCTGACTTGAAAAAGGCCCCCGCCTCATGGCGGGGGCCTTTTTTGCGTTCTGGTCTGACCTGCGGCGCGACAGCCCATGAGGTCGTGCGGGAGGGCACGGCCGCTGCCTGGGTGCACGGGCGGGAGGACGGGGCAGCCGCTCTTTACCGGCGTCCCGCTCGCCCGGAAGGGGAAGGGCTCAGGAACCCTCGCGCTGCTGGGGGACCCGGAAGGCGAGGATCGCCATGTCGTCCGAGGCCGGTTCGGCGGCGAAGCGCTCGACCGCGCGCAGGACCCGGGAGGCAACGGCGCCCGCCGTGAGGCCGGTGCAGGTGGTGAGGACCTCGGCGAGGCCGTCGTCACCGAGCATCCGGGTGCCCTCACGGCGTTCGGTGACGCCGTCCGTGACGCAGAGCAGGACGTCACCCGGTTCCAGCGTCAGGGTCTGCTCGTAGAGATCGAGGTCGTCGATCACGCCGAGCAGCGGCTGCGGCTCCGCCGCCGCGGTGACCTCGCCGTCCGGGCGCAGGCGCAGCGGCAGGGGGTGGCCCGCGCAGACGACCTTCATCAGGGCGCCGCCGTCGGGCTGGGGGTGGAGTTCCCCGTAGAGGAGGGTGAGGAAGCGGCTCCGTGCGCCCTCGTCGAGGATGGCCGCGTTGAGCCGCTCCAGCACCGCGGGCCCGCCGAGGCCTTCGCGGGCCAGGAGGCGCAGGGCGTGGCGGGCGAGGCCGGTCACCGCCGCCGCCTCGGGGCCCGTACCGCAGACGTCTCCGATGGCGAAGCCGTACGCGCCGTCGCGGATCGGGAAGACGTCGTAGAAGTCGCCGCCCACCTCGTTGCCCTCGCCGGCGGCGCGGTAGATCACCTCGACCTCCATGCCGGGGATGGCAGGGGAGCCGGGCGGCAGCAGGCTGCGCTGGAGGGAACGGCTGATGGCGGTGCGCTCGGAGTAGAGGCGGGCGTTGTCGAGGGCGAGGGCGGCCCTGCGGGAGAGGTCGTCGGCGAGTTCGAGGATCTCCTGGCGGAAGTGCTCCCCGGTGGGCTTGCCGAGGGTCAGCATGCCGATCACCCGGTTGCGGGCGAGGAGCGGCAGGACGACGGTCTCTCCGCCGACGGCGGCGGTCGCCGCAGGCCAGGGGCGGGCACCGGCCTCACGGACCGGCTCGGGCGGGCTGACGCGGGAGAGCAGCGCCTTCAGGCCGTCGATGCGCTCCTCGTCCTCGTGCAGGACGTAGGCGAGGTACGGGTCCGAGGCCGGATCGGCGATGGTGTAGACGGCGCACCAGGTGGCGAGCGTCGGGACGGTCATCTGGGCCATGAGGGCCAGGGTCTGGTCCCGGTCGAGGGTGCCGGCGAGCAGGTCGGAGGCCTCGACGAGGAAGGAGAGCGAGCCGCGGCGCAGCCGTTCCAGCTCGCCGAGGCGGGCGGACTCGACGGCGAGGGCGATGCGGTCGGCGGCGAATTGGAGGCGCAGGGCCTCTTCGTTGGTGTACCGGCCGGGGCCCTCCGCCGCGACGCCGAGGGAGCCGGTGAGGCGGCCCTCGACCTTGAGGGGGACGGTGACGACGGAGCGCATGCCGGTGGACTCCAGCAGCGGTACGGCTCCGGGCACCACGGCGAGGTCGTCGTGGACGGCGGGCAGGCGGGCCGAGCCGTAGCGGCTCGTGCCGGCCTCGACGGGGACGCGGGCGAAGCGCTGGCGGGTGGAGGGCAGGCCCGTGGTGGCGCGCACCTCGAGCTCGGTCTCGTCGTCCGTGGCCAGCAGCAGGAAGGCGGCGTCGGCGTCGAGCATGTCACGGGCCCGTTCGACGGTGCGCTGGAGCAGTCCGTCGAGGTCGTCGGGGGCCGGGGAGCCGATGAAGACCTCGAAGGGGTCGGCGGGGCGGGGGTCGCCGTGCTGGCCGTCGGAGGAGGGGACGCGTACGGGGGTCTGGAGCAGGGCGCGCTCGTCGTCGTGCACGAGGAGGCAGACGATGGAGGGCTCGCCGTGGGCGTCGCGGACCCGCAGGTGGGAGGCGTAGACGGGGATGACACGGCCGTCGGCGCCGCGGATGCCGTAGCTGCCCTCCCAGCGGGACAGGCGCAGGGCCTCGGCGACGCCGGTGCCGGTGCCGGGGGTCTGGGGCCAGGCGGCGATCTCGGCGAGGGGACGGCCGACGGCCTTCTCGGCGGGGTAGCCGAAGATGTGCTCGGCGTCCTCGTTCCAGGCGGAGATGGCGTCGGTGGCGTCGATCTGGAGCACGGCGACGCGGACCCGGCTGTCGGTCAGGGGCAGGAACTGGTCCGGTACGACGGGGCCCGCGGAGCGGGTACCGACCGGCCGGTCCGGGAGGTCGAGGCGGAACCACACGTGTTTGTGGGTGGCGGTGTACTCGACGCCCCAGCGGGTGGCCAGGGCGGCGCACAGCATCAGCCCGCGGCCGCTCTCGCGGTCGGGATCGGCGTACGGGCGCTCGCCGGGGTGCCGCAGCGGCAGCTCGCGCTCGGGGTAGCGGTCGCCGACCTCGACGCGTACGCCGCCCTCGGCGCGCAGGCACAGGACCTCGGCCCTGGTTCCGGCGTGGACCACGGCATTGGTCACGAGCTCGCTGGTCAGCACGACCGCGTCGTCGACGATGTCCGCGAAGCCCCAGCCCTGCAGGGTGTCGCGCACGAACGCGCGGGCGGCGGCGACCGACCGCCCTTGAGGGTCGAAACTGGCAGCCGCCCGTGCCGTGATCACAAGTCTCCTTCGACGCGGTGGGACATCGGATGCCAGGTTACTTACCTTCGCGGGTGCCAGGAGCCGTCGTACGGGATTCCACCCGGAGGGTGCGGCGGGTGTGCGATGGTGCCGAAGTGTTATCGCCGGGTTCGGCCAGGGTGAAACACTGGGCAGGCTTGGAGAGCCGGCTCTTGGACGGTCGGCGTCCGGTGGAACAGCGGTCGACCCTTTCGGGAGGGACACGGTGGAGTCTGGCGCAGCGGTGCGGCGTACGGGAACGCGCCCCAAGGGGGGACGGGCCCGGCGGAACGGGACGACGGAAGTCGATACCGCCGCTCTGAACCGCCTGCTCACGGCCCTGGTGTCGATGCGGGACGGGAATTTCCGCAAGCGGCTGACGGTGTCCGGCGAGGGCGTGATGGCGGAGATCGCCGCCGTCTACAACGAGGTCGCCGACCGCAATCTGCACTTGACCGGGGAGCTGTCCCGGGTCCGGCGGACGGTGGGCCGCGAGGGCAAGCTGAGCGAGCGGCTGGAGACGGGGGCCTGCGAGGGCTCCTGGGCGGCCGCGATCGACGCGTCGAACCAGCTGGTGGACGATCTGGCCCGGCCGGTGTCCGAAGTGGGCCGGGTGCTGTCGGCGGTGGCCGAGGGTGACCTGGACCAGCGGATGGACCTGCGGACGCAGACGTCGGACGGGGTGGGGCATCCGCTGCGCGGAGAGTTCCTGAAGGTCGGGCGTACGGTCAACAACCTGGTCGACCAGCTGTCGGCGTTCACCGACGAGGTGACGCGGGTGGCGCTGGAGGTCGGTACGGAGGGCAAGCTGGGCGGTCAGGCCCAGGTGCGGGGGATGTCCGGTTCCTGGAAGGACCTGACCGACTCCGTCAACACGATGGCGTACCGGCTCACCGCGCAGGTGCGTGACATCGCCCTCGTGACGACGGCGGTCGCCAAGGGCGATTTGTCGCGCAAGGTCACGGTGCACGTGGCCGGCGAGATGCTCCAGCTGAAGAACACCGTGAACACCATGGTGGACCAGCTGTCCTCGTTCTCCTCCGAGGTGACGCGGGTCGCCCGGGAGGTGGGTACGGAGGGCGAGCTGGGCGGCCAGGCGAAGGTGCCCGGGGTCGCCGGCGTGTGGAAGGACCTGACGGACTCCGTCAACACGATGGCGGGGAACCTGACCGCGCAGGTGCGGGGGATCGCGCAGGTGACGACGGCCGTCGCGAACGGCGACCTGTCGCAGAAGGTGCGGGTCAGCGCGCGCGGCGAGGTCGCGCAGCTGGCCGAAACGATCAATCAGATGACGGAGACCCTGCGGACCTTCGCGGACGAGGTCACGCGCGTGGCCAGTGAGGTCGGCGCGAAGGGCCTCCTCGGCGGGCAGGCGCAGGTGCCGGGGGCGGCCGGCACGTGGAAGGACCTCACCGACTCGGTGAACACGGTCTTCCGCAACCTCACCACGCAGGTGCGGGACATCGCCCAGGTGACGACCGCCGTGGCCAACGGCGACCTGTCGCAGAAGGTCACGGTCGACGTGGCCGGGGAGATGCTGGAGTTGAAGAACACCGTCAACACGATGGTGGACCAGCTCCAGTCGTTCGGTGCCGAAGTGACGCGCGTGGCCCGAGAGGTCGGCGTCGAGGGTGAGCTGGGCGGGCAGGCGCAGGTGCCGGGCGCGGCCGGGACCTGGAAGGACCTCACCGACTCGGTGAACACCGCCTTCCGCAACCTCACCGGACAGGTGCGCAACATCGCCCAGGTGACCACGGCGGTCGCCAACGGCGACCTGTCCCAGAAGGTCACGGTGGACGTCTCGGGCGAGATGCTCCAGCTGAAGAACACCGTGAACACGATGGTGGACCAGCTGTCCTCCTTCGCCGACCAGGTCACGCGGATGGCGCGGGACGTGGGCACGGAGGGCAGGCTCGGCGGCCAGGCCCGGGTCGAGGGGGTCTCCGGCACCTGGAAGGAGCTCACCGACTCGGTCAACTTCATGGCCGGGAACCTGACCTCGCAGGTGCGCCAGATCGCCCAGGTGACGACGGCGGTGGCGCGCGGCGACCTGTCGCAGAAGATCGACGTGGACGCCCGGGGCGAGATCCTGGAGCTGAAGAACACCATCAACACGATGGTCGACCAGCTCTCCGCCTTCGCGGAGCAGGTGACCCGGGTGGCCCGGGACGTGGGTACGGAGGGGCGCCTGGGCGGCCAGGCGCAGGTGCCCGGCGTGGCCGGGGTGTGGCGTGACCTGACGGACTCCGTCAACGGCATGGCCGGGAACCTGACCTCGCAGGTCCGCAACATCGCGCAGGTCGCGACGGCGGTGGCGCGCGGCGACCTGTCACAGAAGATCGACGTGGACGCCCGGGGCGAGATCCTGGAGCTGAAGAACACCCTGAACACGATGGTCGACCAGCTGTCGAACTTCGCCGAGCAGGTGACGCGGGTGGCCCGCGAGGTGGGCACCGAGGGCATCCTGGGCGGTCAGGCCGAGGTCAAGGGCGTCTCGGGCACCTGGAAGGACCTCACCCAGTCCGTCAACTTCATGGCGAACAACCTGACCTCGCAGGTGCGCAACATCGCCGAGGTGACCACCGCCGTCGCCATGGGCGACCTCTCCAAGAAGATCACGGTCGACGCCAAGGGCGAGATCCTGGAGCTGGTCACCACGGTCAACACGATGGTGGACCAGCTGTCGTCGTTCGCGGAGCAGGTGACGCGGGTGGCGCGCGAGGTGGGTACCGAGGGCATCCTCGGCGGCCAGGCGCGGGTGCGCGGCGTCACCGGCATCTGGAAGGACCTCAGCGACAACGTCAACACCATGGCCGGGAACCTGACGGCGCAGGTGCGCGGGATCGCGCAGGTGTCGGCGGCCGTCGCCAACGGCGATCTGACCAAGAAGGTCACCGTCGAGGCGCGCGGCGAGGTCGCGCAGCTCGCGGACACCGTCAACACGATGGTGAAGACCCTGTCCTCCTTCGCGGACGAGGTCACGCGGGTGGCGCGTGAGGTGGGTACGGAGGGCCGCCTGGGCGGCCAGGCGCACGTCCCCGGGGTCTCCGGGACGTGGAAGGACCTCACCGACTCGGTGAACTTCATGGCGTCCAACCTCACCGGGCAGGTGCGGCAGATCGCCATGGTCACGACCGCCATCGCCAAGGGCGACATGACCAAGAAGATCGACATCGATGCCCGGGGGGAGATCCTGGAGCTGAAGACGACCATCAACACGATGGTCGACCAGCTGTCCTCCTTCGCCGACCAGGTGACGCGGGTGGCGCGCGAGGTGGGTACCGAGGGCATCCTCGGCGGCCAGGCGCGGGTGCGGGACGTGGACGGCACCTGGCGGGACCTCACCGAGTCCGTGAACGAGATGGCCGGCAACCTCACCCGGCAGGTGCGCGCGATCGCGGCCGTGGCCACCGCGGTCACCCGGGGCGACCTGAGCCTGAAGGTCGACGTGGACGCGGCGGGCGAGATCCAGGTGCTCCAGGACAACATCAACACGATGATCGTGAACCTGCGCGACACCACCCTGGCCAACAAGGAGCAGGACTGGCTCAAGGGCAATCTCGCCCGGATCTCGGCCCTGATGCAGGGCCGCCGGGACCTGGACGACGTGGCCTCGCTGATCATGAGCGAGCTGACTCCGGTGGTCTCCGCGCAGCACGGGGCGTTCTTCCTCGCCGTACCGGCGGGCGGGACCAGCGAGATCGGGACGGACGGCGGCGCGGAGGGCTCGTACGAGCTGCGGATGCGCGGGAGTTACGCGTACGCGGGCGCCCAGATGCCCATCTCCTTCCGTCCGGGCGAGGGACTGATCGGCACGGTCGCCGAGGAGAAGCGGACGATCCTCGTCGAGAACACCCCGCCCGGCTACCTGAAGATCTCCTCGGGGCTGGGCGAGGCGCCGCCGGCGCACGTGATCGTGCTGCCGGTGCTGTTCGAGGGGAAGGTGCTCGGCGTCATCGAGCTGGCGTCGTTCACGGGGTTCACGCAGATCCAGAAGGACTTCCTGAGCCAGATCGCCGAGATGATCGGTACGAGCGTCAACACCATCTCCGTGAACTCCAAGACGGAGATGCTGCTCAAGCAGTCGCAGGAGATGACCGAGCAGCTGCGCGAGCGCTCCGACGAACTGGAGAACCGGCAGAAGGCCCTCCAGGCCGCCAACGCGGAACTGGAGGAGAAGGCCGAGCTGCTGGCCCAGCAGAACCGGGACATCGAGGTGAAGAACACCGAGATCGAGGAGGCCCGGCAGGTGCTGGAGGAGCGGGCCGAGCAGCTGGCGGTCTCGATGCGGTACAAGAGCGAGTTCCTCGCGAACATGTCGCACGAGCTGCGCACCCCGCTCAACTCGCTGCTGATCCTGGCGAAGCTGCTCGCCGACAACGCGGACGAGAACCTCTCGCCGAAGCAGGTGGAGTTCGCGGAGACCATCCACGGCGCGGGCTCGGACCTGCTCCAGCTGATCAACGACATCCTCGACCTGTCGAAGGTCGAGGCGGGGAAGATGGACGTCTCGCCGACGCGGATCGCGCTGGTCCAGCTCGTGGACTACGTGGAGGCCACGTTCCGGCCGCTGACCGCGGAGAAGGGACTGGACTTCTCGGTACGGGTCTCCCCGGAGCTGCCCGCGACGCTGCACACCGACGAGCAGCGGCTGCTCCAGGTGTTGCGCAACCTGCTGTCGAACGCGGTGAAGTTCACCGACAACGGGGCGGTGGAGCTGGTGATCCGGCCCGCCGGGTCGGACGTGCCGACGGCCATCCGGGAGCAGCTGCTGGAGGCGGGGTCGCTGCGCGACGCGGACGCCGACCTGATCGCCTTCTCCGTGACCGACACGGGGATCGGGATCGCGGCGAGCAAGATGCTGGTGATCTTCGAGGCGTTCAAGCAGGCCGACGGCACCACCAGCCGCAAGTACGGCGGTACGGGCCTGGGGCTGTCGATCAGCCGGGAGATCGCCCGGCTGCTGGGCGGGGAGATCCACGCGGCCAGCGAGCCCGGGCGGGGGTCGACCTTCACGCTGTACCTGCCGCTGCACCCGAGCGAGCTGCCGCCGCAGGGGTACGCCCCGCCGACGCCCGGCGGGGCGCGCGGGGAGTACCGCAGGGCGGCGGAGGAGGAGCCGTTCGCCGCGCAGCCGCTGCCGGCGGCTCTGCCGGCGCCGCTGGGCGCGGCTCAGCCGCAGCAGGCGCTGCCGGTGGCGGAGGCGGCCGCTCCGGGTTCGTCGGCGCTGTTCCGGCGCAGGCGCAAGCCGCTGACGGGCCCGGCGCCGCGCACCGAGGTGCCGGGGCAGCCCGAGGGTGCCGCCTGGGACGTGGAGGAGCCGCTGCCGGTGGCGCCCCGTACGTACGACTTCCACGGTGAGCGGGTGCTGATCGTGGACGACGACGTGCGGAACGTCTTCGCGCTGACGAGCGTGCTGGAGCAGCACGGGCTGGCGGTGCTGTACGCGGAGAACGGCCGGGAGGGCATCGAGGTCCTGGAGCAGCACGACGACGTGGCGGTGGTGCTGATGGACATCATGATGCCGGAGATGGACGGGTACGCGACGACCTCGGCGATCCGGCGGATGCCGCAGTTCGCGGGGCTGCCGATCATCGCGCTGACGGCCAAGGCGATGAAGGGGGACCGGGAGAAGGCCATCGACTCCGGGGCTTCCGACTACGTCACGAAGCCGGTCGAGCCCGACTACCTGCTGACGGTCATGGAACAGCACATGCGCGGAAACTGATCGGAGTGCGGGGCGCGGGGGGAGGCCGGGAGGGGAACCTTTGGGCCTCTCCTCACGTTTCCGCTACGTGCACAGTGACATCTTGGTGACAGGGTGTGGCGATCTCGGGACTGGGGCTACGATGACCGGCACAAGGACGGACGGCGCAAGGATGCCGTCCTCTGGGGCGGGGCCCGGCGCGCACGCCGGCGCCAGGAGCCGGGGAGGCCCCATGCCGGGGCGAGGAGGACAGGGCATGGTGCAGAAGGCCAAGATCCTCCTGGTCGACGACCGGCCGGAGAATCTGCTGGCGCTGGAGGCCATCCTCTCCGCGCTCGATCAGACACTGGTCCGGGCGTCGTCGGGGGAGGAAGCGCTCAAAGCGCTGCTGACGGACGATTTCGCGGTCATCCTGCTGGATGTCCAGATGCCGGGCATGGACGGGTTCGAAACGGCCGCGCACATCAAGCGGCGCGAACGGACCCGGGACATCCCGATCATCTTCCTCACCGCGATCAACCACGGTCCGCACCACACCTTCCGCGGTTACGCGGCGGGGGCGGTGGACTACATCTCCAAGCCGTTCGACCCGTGGGTGCTGCGCGCCAAGGTGTCCGTGTTCGTGGAGCTCTACACCAAGAACTGCCAGCTGCGGGAGCAGGCGGCCCTGCTCCGTCTCCAGCTGGAGGGCGGCGGCACGAACGGCGACGGCGGCAGGGAGACGGCCGGGCTGCTGGCCGAGCTCTCCGCGCGGCTGGCGGCGGTCGAGGAACAGGCCGAGGCGCTGACCAAGCAGCTCGGCGAGGATTCGGCGGACGCCGGGGTGGTGGCGACGGCCGCCCACCTGGAGCGGAAGCTGACCGGGCTGCGGCGGGCGCTGGACGCGCTGGAGCCCGGAGCCAGTGGCGGAGCGGCGGTCCTGCCCGCGCAGGGCTGAGGCGCCGGGCCGCCCGCCGCCGCCCCGCCGCCCGGTGGTGAAACGGCCCGCCGGAAAGCCCCGCTGGGTGTCCGTCAGTTCTGTCGCGGAGTCAGAGCGCCCGCGGGCGGGGCGACACGAACGGGTGAAGGGGTGGGCACGCGTGTCCACCGGCGTGCGCCCGGGTAACCTCGGGCCCATGGCCTCACGTACGTCCGGCAAGGGTTCCCAGAGCACGGCGGGCACCGCGAAGGGCCGCACCGGCCGTACGACGGAGCCGGCCAAGAAGGCGGCCCCGCGTAAGCCCCCCGCGAAGAAGGCCGCCGCGGCCAGGCGTCCCCCGGCGAAGAAGGCCGCCGCCAAGCCGGCGCCGACGCCGACCGGGGGAGTGGTGCGGCTGGTCCGCTGGTGCTGGCTCGCGGTCGCGCACGCGGTCGGCGGGCTCTTCCGCGGGCTCGGCCGGGGGGCCAGGAACCTGGATCCGGCCCACCGCAAGGACGGGGTGGCGCTGCTGCTGCTCGCCCTCGCGCTGATCGTCGCCGCCGGAACCTGGTCGAGTCCGAGCGGGCCCGTCGGTGACCTGGTCACGATGCTGGTCACCGGAGCCTTCGGGCGGCTGGACCTGCTGGTGCCGATCCTGCTGGGGGTCATGGCGGTACGCCTCATCCGCCACCCCGAGCAGACCGACGCCAACGGGCGCATCGGGATCGGCCTGTCCGCCCTCGTCATCGGCGTCCTCGGGCTGGTCCACATCGCCTGCGGGGCGCCCGGCCGGGACGAGGGCACCACCGCCATGCAGAACGCGGGCGGGCTGATCGGCTGGGGTGCCTCCAAGCCGCTGATCTTCACCATGGGGGCGCCGCTGGCCGTGCCCATGCTGGTGCTGCTGACGGTCTTCGGGCTGCTGGTGGTCACCGCCACCCCCGTCGCCGCGATCCCGCAGCGGCTGCGCCGCCTGGGGATCCGGCTGGGGGTCGTCCAGCCCAACGAGTACGACGAGGGGTACGGGGAGCACGAGGCCGCCGGGCGGCCCGACCGGCAGGACCGCCATGACCCGGGACAGTGGCAGGCCCGCGCCGGCGGCACCGGTGGCGGGGTGGACGAGGCCGAGGAAGCGGCCCTGGCGCGGCGGCGCCGGCCCCGGCGGAGCGCCGCGCGGCCGGGCGAGCGGGAGCCGGACGCCGTCGACGTGGCCGCGGCGGCCGCGGCCGCGCTCGACGGGGTGGTCTACGGAGGGCTGCCGCCGAACCCGCTGGTCGCCGATCTCACCCAGGGCATCGCCGCCCGGGGGGAGGGGGCGGAGGTCACCGCTCCGGTGCCGCCCGCCCGGGAGGAGCGGCCCGTCCCCGCTTCCGCTCCCGCCGCGGCTGCGGCTGCGGCTCCGGCGGACGACTCCGACTCGCCGCACGAGCGCACCGCGGCGGCGTCCGGGACGCTGGCGGTGCCGGACCTGACGAAGACGCCGCCGGCGGCCCAGCCGCTGCCGCCGCGCGCCGAACAGCTCCAGCTGCGCGGGGACATCACGTACGCGCTGCCCTCGCTGGACCTGCTGGAGAAGGGCGGGCCCGGCAAGACCCGCAGCGCCGCCAACGACACGGTGGTGGCCGCGCTGACGAACGTGTTCACCGAGTTCAAGGTGGACGCGCAGGTGACCGGCTTCACCCGGGGCCCGACGGTCACGCGCTACGAGGTGACGCTCGGCGCCGCGGTGAAGGTCGAGCGGATCACGGCGCTGGCGAAGAACATCGCCTACGCCGTGGCCTCCCCGGACGTACGGATCATCAGCCCGATCCCGGGCAAGTCGGCCGTGGGCATCGAGATCCCGAACACCGACCGCGAGATGGTCAACCTGGGCGACGTCCTGCGGCTCGCGGACGCCGCGGAGGACGACCACCCCATGCTGGTCGCGCTCGGCAAGGACGTCGAGGGCGGCTACGTGATGGCCAACCTCGCGAAGATGCCGCACGTGCTGGTCGCGGGCGCCACCGGCTCCGGCAAGTCCTCCTGCATCAACTGCCTGATCACCTCGATCATGGTGCGGGCCACCCCGGAGGACGTCCGGATGGTCCTGGTCGACCCGAAGCGGGTGGAGCTGACGGCGTACGAGGGCATCCCGCACCTGATCACGCCGATCATCACCAACCCCAAGCGGGCCGCGGAGGCCCTCCAGTGGGTCGTGCGCGAGATGGACCTGCGCTACGACGACCTGGCCGCCTTCGGCTACCGGCACATCGACGACTTCAACCAGGCCATCCGGGACGGCAAGATCAAGCTGCCGCCGGGCAGCGAGCGGGAGCTCAGCCCCTACCCGTACCTGCTGGTGATCGTCGACGAGCTCGCGGACCTGATGATGGTGGCCCCGCGCGACGTAGAGGACTCGATCGTCCGCATCACCCAGCTGGCCCGTGCGGCGGGCATCCACCTGGTGCTCGCCACCCAGCGGCCCTCGGTGGACGTGGTGACCGGTCTGATCAAGGCGAACGTGCCCTCGCGGCTGGCCTTCGCGACCTCCTCCCTCGCGGACAGCCGGGTCATCCTGGACCAGCCCGGCGCGGAGAAGCTGATCGGCAAGGGTGACGGACTGTTCCTGCCGATGGGCGCGAACAAGCCGGTCCGCCTCCAGGGCGCCTTCGTCACCGAGGACGAGATCGCCGGGATCGTCCAGCACTGCAAGGACCAGATGGCGCCCGTCTTCCGGGACGACGTCACGGTGGGGCAGAAGCAGAAGAAGGAGATCGACGAGGAGATCGGCGACGACCTGGACCTGCTGTGCCAGGCGGCGGAGCTGGTGGTCTCCACCCAGTTCGGCTCCACCTCGATGCTCCAGCGCAAGCTGCGGGTGGGCTTCGCCAAGGCGGGGCGGCTCATGGACCTGATGGAGTCCCGGGGGGTCGTCGGGCCGAGCGAGGGTTCCAAGGCGCGCGACGTGCTGGTCAAGCCCGACGAGCTCGACGGGGTGCTCGCCGTCATCCGCGGCGAGGAGGCCCCGTAGGACACCGGGAGTCGCAGGGGGCTTCCCGAGCCCCCCGGGGACCCCGCTGTCGGGGGGCTCGTGGGCGGTCCGGTAGAACGGGGGTCCGGCCGTCTCACCCGACCGAATGGGATCGTGGCCGTATCGTCACCGGATCCGACGGCAACCGTTTCCCCTGGGCGTGCGTCAAGTTGAGGGAGGCACAGGCGGCCGGTTTCCGTCGCCATTCGGATGGCGTAGGAAGGGGCCCCTCCGGTTGCCCCACCCTTTCGTCACCCCCCTAGACTGGACATCCAGCAGGTGGCTACACGCTCGAAAGGCGCCCTTGTGTCCATCGGCAAATCCAACTCCCCCGAAGAAGAGCGGACTTCGGCCGACGTCCGGTCCGAGGACCGGTCCGAGGACCGCATCGTCGAGCGCTCCGTCGAAGAGCCGTCCATCGGGACGGCCCTGAAGAAGGCCCGGATCGCCGCCGGGCTCACCGTCGACGAGGTCAGTTCCACCACCCGCGTGCGCATCCCGATCGTGCACGCGATCGAGGAGGACGACTTCACGCGGTGCGGCGGCGACGTGTACGCCCGCGGCCACATCCGTACGCTCGCCCGCGCCGTCCACCTCGATCCGGTACCCCTGGTCGACAGGTACGACGCGGCCCACGGCGGCCGGCCGGCACCCACCCCCGCCGCGCCCATGTTCGAAGCCGAGCGGATCCGCCCCGAGCGGCAGCGGCCCAACTGGACCGCCGCCATGGTCGCCGCCATCGTCGCGGTCATCGGCTTCGTGGGCTTCACCGCCTTCGGCGGCGGCGACGAGTCGGCCAAGCGGCCGCTGGCGGAAGGTTCCGCCTCCCCGAAGCCCGCGCCCAAGCAGTCCGCGGGCAAGCAGCCGGCCGCCCCGACCCCCCAGGCCACCACGCCCAAGCCGGAGGACAGCGCCATCGCCGTCGCTCCGAAGGGCGTCGTCACCGTCGTCCTGACGGCCGACGTCGGCGAGAGCTGGATCTCCGCGAAGGACAGCACCGGCCGGCTCCTCTTCGACGGCACCCTCACGCAGGGCGAGTCGAAGACCTTCACGGACAAGGAGTCCGTCGACCTCGTCCTCGGTGACGCCGGAGCCGTCAAGCTGTTCGTGAACGGCAAGGAGATCAAGGAGAGGTTCGAGTCGGGTCAGGTCGAACGTCTCACCTACACCAAGGACGATCCGCGCCAGGGGCAGGCCCAGGCGGGCTGACCAGCACGGAAGGCGAAATTCCAGATCCCCGGGATCCCGCGCGGCGGCCGCCGCCGGCCCCGGGGATCTTGTCGTGGGGGGACGTGGGCGGGGGTCGGCGCCGGGACGAAGTAGTCTTGAGTCCATGCCCGAACGCCGTACCGTCGCCCTTGTCACTCTTGGCTGCGCCCGTAACGAGGTGGACTCGGAGGAGCTCGCAGGCCGCTTGGCGGCGGATGGCTGGGAGCTCGTCGAGGACGCCGCCGACGCGGACGTAGCCGTCGTCAACACCTGCGGCTTCGTCGAAGCCGCCAAGAAGGACTCCGTAGACGCCCTGCTGGAAGCCAACGATCTCAAGGATCACGGCAAGACCCAGGCCGTCGTCGCCGTCGGCTGCATGGCCGAGCGCTACGGCAAGGAACTCGCCGAAGCGCTTCCCGAGGCCGACGGAGTCCTCGGCTTCGACGACTACGCCGACATCTCCAACCGTCTCCAGACCATCCTCAGCGGTGGCAGCGTCGAGGCGCACACCCCGCGCGACCGGCGCCAGCTGCTGCCGATCAGCCCGGCCGAGCGCCAGAGCGCCGACGTGGCGCTGCCCGGCCACGCGCAGGCGGCCCCCGAGGAGCCCGCGCCGGCCCCCGCCGACCTGCCGGACGGGCTCGCGCCCGCCTCCGGGCCGCGCGCGCCGCTGCGCCGCCGCCTGGACAAGAGCCCGGTCGCCTCCGTGAAGCTCGCCTCCGGCTGTGACCGCCGCTGTTCCTTCTGCGCCATTCCGTCCTTCCGCGGCTCCTTCATCTCGCGCCGCCCCAGCGATGTGCTGGGCGAGACGCGCTGGCTCGCGGAGCAGGGCGTCAAGGAGATCATGCTGGTCTCCGAGAACAACACCTCGTACGGCAAGGACCTGGGCGACATCCGCCTGCTGGAGACCCTGCTGCCCGAGCTGGCCGCCGTCGACGGCATCGAGCGCGTCCGCGTCAGCTACCTCCAGCCCGCCGAGATGCGGCCCGGACTGATCGACGTCCTCACCTCGACCCCCAAGGTCGTGCCGTACTTCGACCTGTCCTTCCAGCACTCGGCCCCCGACGTGCTGCGCGCCATGCGCCGCTTCGGCGACACCGACCGCTTCCTGGAGCTGCTGGACACCATCCGTTCCAAGGCCCCGCAGGCCGGCGTGCGGTCCAACTTCATCGTCGGCTTCCCCGGTGAGAAGGAGTCGGACTTCGCCGAGCTGGAGCGTTTCCTCACGCACGCGCGGCTCGACGCCATCGGCGTCTTCGGCTACTCCGACGAGGACGGCACCGAGGCCGCCGGCTACGACGGCAAGCTGGACGAGGACACCATCGCCGAGCGGCTCGCGCACATGCAGCGGCTCGCCGAGGAGCTGACCTCGCAGCGCGCGGAGGAGCGGATCGGCGAGACCCTCGAGGTGCTCGTGGAGACGGTCGTCCCGCTCGACGAGGCGGAGGACGGCGAGGGCGCCTACGGGCGTGCCGCGCACCAGGCCCCCGAGACCGACGGGCAGGTCGTCTTCACCGACGGCGCGGGCCTGGTCCCCGGGCGCATCGTCACCGCCAAGGTGGTCGGGACCCTGGGCGTCGACCTCGTCGCCGAGCCCCTGGGCGTGGAACTCGAGGAGGCGGCCGGATGACCGGAGTCCCGGCATCGGCGGCGGGCGGGACCGGCCGTCGGCCCACGCCCGGCACGAAGCTCGGGACTGCGGCCGTCAACCAGGCCAGCCTGTGGAACATCGCCAACATCCTGACGATGATCCGGCTCGTCCTCGTGCCGGGATTCGTCCTGCTGCTGCTCGCCGACGGGGGCTACGACCCCGTCTGGCGGGTGCTGGCCTGGGCGGCCTTCGCCGTCGCCATGATCACGGACATCTTCGACGGGCACCTGGCGAGGACGTACAACCTGGTCACGGACTTCGGGAAGATCGCCGACCCCATCGCCGACAAGGCGATCATGGGGTCGGCGCTCGTGTGTCTCTCGTGGCTGGGTGAGCTGCCCTGGTGGGTGACCGGGGTGATCCTCGGGCGCGAGCTCGGCATCACGCTCATGCGGTTCTGGGTGATCCGGTACGGGGTGATCCCGGCGAGCCGGGGCGGCAAGCTGAAGACCCTGGCCCAGGGCACGGCGGTGGGCATGTACGTCCTCGCGCTGACCGGGCCGCTCGCGACCCTGCGGTTCTGGGTGATGGCCGTCGCCGTGGTGCTGACCGTCGTCACCGGTTTGGATTACATCCGGCAGGCCGTGGTGCTGCGCCGGGCGGGTCTGGCGGCGGAGCGGACCGCGAAGTGACACACGGGGCGGGGGAGGCGCCGGAGGCCGCGGAACCGGCGGAAGGCGCCGGGGGAGCGGCGGCGGTGGCCGAAGACGTGCTGCGGCTGCTTGCGGAGAGTGACCAGACCCTGGCGGTCGCGGAGTCGCTGACCGGCGGGATGGTGGCTTCGGCGCTGACGGCGGTGCCGGGGGCCTCGCGCGCCTTCCGCGGCTCGGTGACGGCGTACGCCACGGAACTGAAGCACCGCGTCCTCGGGGTGGACGCGGAGCTGCTCGCGGCCGAAGGCGCGGTGAACGCGCAGGTCGCGGAGGAGATGGCCGCCGGAGTGCGGCGGGTGCTGGGTGCCTCGTGGGGGATCGCGACGACCGGAGTGGCCGGACCCGACCCCCAGGACGGGCAGCCGGTGGGCACCGTTTTCATCGCCGTGGCGGGCCCGGCGGGCAGGAAAACGGTCCGGCTGCGGTTGAACGGCTCCCGTGCGGAAATCCGTAGGGAGAGCGCACGGACAGTGCTCGAACTCCTCTCGAGCGAACTCCGCGAGAATCCGCGGGGGCAGGATACGGAACAGAACGGGGGGATTTGATGTTTGCAGCCCTGAGTGAACACGACATCGCTCCCCGCACGGCCGCGGCGCGAGGCGGTACGGTGGGGCGTGAAGGTTACGGCTACACGGTCAGAGGAGGGAGCCACCGATGATTCTGCTCCGTCGCCTGCTGGGTGACGTGCTGCGTCGGCAGCGCCAGCGCCAGGGCCGTACTCTGCGCGAAGTCTCCTCGTCCGCCCGAGTTTCGCTCGGCTATCTCTCCGAGGTGGAGCGGGGGCAGAAGGAGGCATCCTCCGAGCTGCTCTCCGCGATCTGCGACGCGCTGGACGTACGGATGTCCGAGCTGATGCGCGAAGTCAGTGACGAGCTGTCGCTGGCGGAGCTTGCGCAGTCGGCCGCCGCAAGCGAACCGGTGTCGGCACCGGTGCGCCCGATGCTCAATTCGGTCTCCGTGGCCTCGGTCACGGGCGGGCCGGAGCGGGTGACCATCAAGGCACCCGTGGAAGCGGTGAACGTCGTAGCCGCTTGAGCGTGCCGTTGGTACGTGTGCGTGGCGGGAGCCCCGGATGGTGCGTCGAGCACCGGCCGGGGCTCTTTGCCGTTCCGGGGGTGCGCGGGTCCCCGGAGCCCTTGGGAGTCCTTGCGGGGCTGCGGGCGGGCGTTCTGGGTGCGGGCGGGGGGAGGGTGCGGGAGGATGGGCCCGTCGGGGAACTGCCCCCTGGGAGGTGGCCGTGCGGCGGTTGCTGCGCATACCTGTCCCGGTGCTCCTCGCCCTGGTGGTGGCGGCGCTGTGGTGGTGGGCCGTACTGAGGCTCGCGCTGTCGCCGGCCGAGGCGGGCCCGGTGGAGGGCGCGATGGCGGTCGGGGGCTGGGGCCTGGGGCTGCTGCCGGTGCACTGCGTGCCCGCACCCGTGCGCGGGGCCGGCCGGGCGCGGTCCGGGGCGGGCGCTACCAGGGCATCGACACCCCGCCGTTCGGGCGCAGGATCTGGCCCGTCATGAAGGACGAGGCGTCGCAGGCGAGGTAGAGCACGGCCTGGGCGACGTCCTCCGGTTCCCCGACCCGGCGCAGCGGCGAGATGCGGGCCATGGCGGTCTCGGTCCGCCGCTGCGCCTCGGGGCCGTGGCGGCCGGTCATGGGGGTGCGGATCCAGCCCGGGGCGACGGCGTTGACGCGGATCCCGTGCGGGCCGCATTCGGTGGCCAGAGTCCGGGTCAGCTGCACCACGGCGGCCTTGGCGGCGCTGTAGCAGAGCAGGCCCGGCCGGGCGGCGTCCACGGCGCCGGAGGCCATGGTGACGACCGACCCGGGGCGGCCGGCGGAGATCATGGCGCGGACGGCCTCCTGGCAGGTGCGCAGCACTCCCTTGAAGTTGACGTCCAGGATCCGGTCGAGGTCCTCGTCGGTGGTCTCCAGGACGCTGCTGGTGTGCATGACCCCGGCGATGGCGGCGACGACGTCGAGCGGCCCGGCGGCGGCGACGGCGGTGCGCAGGGCGGCCCGGTCGGTCACGTCGAGGGGGTGGACGGTGGCGGCGCCCCCGTCCTCGGAGATCAGGGAGGCGGTCCCGGTGAGGCCCCGCTCGTCGCGGTCGGCGCAGTGGACGGCGGCTCCGGCCCGGGCGAGGAGGAGGGCGGTGGCGCGGCCTATGCCGCTGGCGGCTCCCGTGACGAGCGCGGTGCGGCCGGTGAGGTCGTACGGGTCGGTCGGTGTGGGCATGCCAGGACGGTACGAGCGTATCTGACGGACCGTCAACGGCCGGGGCGCTCCGGAACCGGTCCGCTCTGGCAGCCCGGGCACCAGTACGTGGGCCGGCCGTCCTGCGGGGCCTCGCGCACCGGGGTGCCGCAGCGCAGGCAGGGGCGGCGGGCGCGTCCGTAGACGAAGAGCTCCCGGCCGGGGCGGCGGATGCCGGTGGTGTTGCGGGAGCCTCCGTGGCCGGCGTTGGCCGCCAGGAGGCGCTGGGCGGCGGCCGCGATGCGGGGGAGGGTGGTTTCGGGGTCGGGGAGCGCGCCTACCGGGGTCCAGGGCGTGACCTGGGCCAGGAAGCAGAGCTCGCACTTGTAGATGTTGCCGATGCCCGCCAGGTTGCGCTGGTCGAGCAGGGCCTCGCCGAGGGGGCGGCCGGGGTCCGCGAGGAGGTTGGCGGCGGCCCGGGTTCGGTCCCAGTCGGGGCCGAGCAGGTCGGGGCCCAGGTGGCCCACGGCACGGGCCTCGTCGGCGGTGCGCAGCAGTTCCAGTACGGGGAGCCGGTAGCCGACCGCGGTGGCGTCGGCGGTGGCCAGTACGGCCCGGATCTCGAAGGCGGGTCCGCCGCGCCACTTCTCGCCGGGGCCGAAGAGGTTCCAGGTGCCGTCCATCCCGAGGTGGCTGTGGAGGGTGAGGCCGCCTTCGAGGCGGGCGAGGAGGTGCTTGCCCCGCGGGGTGACGCCGAGGGTGGTGCGCCCGGTGAGGTCGGCGGTGGCGAAGCGGGGCACGCGCAGGTCGGCGTGGGTGAGGGGCTTGCCCGCGAGGGCGGCGTGCAGACGGGCCGCCGCGCGGTGGACGCTGTCTCCTTCGGGCATGGGGCCATTGTCGGGCCTGGGAACGCGCGGAACCCCCCGGGCGGGGTCGCCGCGCGGGGGGTCCGGGCATCAGGAGGCGGGAGGGCCCGGTGGGCCGCCCGTCACTTCCAGGTGAGGCTCTTCTGCGGCGGGCTGCTCAGGTTGTTGTACGGGTTGCCCCAGTACTCGGCGCCGGAGACCTTGGCCGCGGCCGGCGCCAGGGCGATCACGCAGTTGGTCTGCGACTGGCCGTTGGTGAAGCCCTTCGGCAGCGAGTTGTCCTTGCACTTGTCGAACTTGCCGATGACCGAGACGCCCTGCGCCTCGCTGCCGTCGCCGAGCAGGCCCTTGATGTGGCCGACCGAGGAGTACGAGAGGTCCGTCGTGCCGGTGTTCTTGACCGTGTAGCGGATGTAGTAGGGCACCAGGCCCTTGGCCTTGTCGCCGAGCTTGAGCGGCTCCAGGTCGGCCGGGTCGCCCTGCTCGATCGAGGCGACGGTGAGGGCGAGCTGGCCGCCCTTGTTGCTGCCGTAGCTGAACGGCACGGTGGCCGTCTCGCCGATCTTGAAGGTCTGGCCGGACTTCGCCACGGCGCCGCCGCCGGAACCGCCCGGGGCCGGTGAAGCGCTCGCCGAGCCGTCGTAACCGGCCGCCGGGGAGCTGGGCGCCGCCGGGGCGCTCGGCTGGGCCGACGAGCCGGCGGACGGTGCGGCCGGAGCCGCCGGGATCTCCTCGTCGCCGTCCTGGCAGCCGGTCAGGACGAGGGCTCCGGCCACGGCGAGGCCGGCCGCGGCGAGGGTGCTTCTGCGCATGGTGTTGGTGCTCACTGTCTGGTCCCCCATGGATGCGCACCGCCGAGCGCGGTGCCTGTGAGCACCCTTGATAAGCCACGGATAAGCGGCTGGGCCAGCTCAGAGGCCCTTGCGGAGCGGCTGGCAGCCGTTTCGTGACATGCCCAAGACATACGTGTCCGGGCCGAGACCGGACCGCCGCCTCAGCTGCGCAGCCGCAGCCCCCTCGGGGTGGCGTGGAAACCGGCCGCCTCCAGGGCCGGGCCCAGCGGGGAGGTCAGCGCCGCCGCCGCGTTGATCCGCTCCACCGTCAGCGCCGGCAGGGTGCCCGCGCGCGAGCCCGCGACCAGCGCCTCCGTGGCCGCCGCCAGCCGCGGATCCCCGGGATCCGGCCACGCCAGCAGAGTCTTGCCGCCGCGCTCCAGGTACAGGGTCAGCTCGCCGTCGACCAGGACCACCAGGGACCCCGCCTTGCGGCCCGGCTTGTGCGTGGCGCCCGCCGGAGGCTCGGGCCACGGCAGGGCCGCCCCGTACGCGTTCGCCGGATCGGCGGCGGCCAGCACCACCGCCGCCAGCGGGGGAGGGTTCTTCTCGGCCGCGCGGAGCCGGTCCACCGCGCCGTCCATCGCGAACTGGGCCGCGCCCAGCCCCTCCACCACGTACCCCCGGCGGGCCTGGCCGCTGTCCTCGAACGCCGACAGCACCCGGTAGACCGCGCTGAAGCCGCCCTCGACGCCCTCCGCCGCCACGGCCCCCCGGGTCACCACCCCGTGCCGGTCCAGCAGCGTGCGCGCCAGGGCGTGGGCACGGTGGGTCGGGTCCGGGGCCGGCGCGGGCAGCAGGGACCAGCGGCCCGAGACCGTGGGCGGGCCCGTACGGGACACCGTGGCGCCCAGGCTGCCGTACCGGCCGCGCGGCACCGTACGCCGGGCCCGGTGCGCGGTCGCCCCCGCCGTGCGGCCCGAGCCCAGCAGGGAACGCAGGGGGGCCAGGGTGTCGTTCGTCAGCCGGCCCGACCAGGCCAGGTCCCAGAGCACCTCGGACAGCTCCAGGTCGGAGGCCTCCGGGTGGCGGGCGCGGACCGACTGGGTGATCTGGCGGAAGAACAGGCCGTACCCGCCCGAGAGGCTCTCCAGCACCGCCTGGTGCAGCGGCCCCAGCTCCAGCGGATGCGGCTCGGGGAGCAGCAGCGGAGCGGACTCCGCCAGGTACAGGGAGACCCAGCCGTCCTTGCCCGGCAGGGCCCCCGCACCCGCCCACACCACCTCCCCGGTGGTGGTCAGCTCGTCCAGCAGCGTCGGCGAATACCCCGCCACCCGCGAGGGCAGGACCAGCCGCTCCAGCGCCGAGGCCGGCACCGGTGCCCCCTGGAGCTGCTCCACGGCCCGGGCCAGGCCGTCGATCCCGCGCAGGGCCCCGCCCAGGTGCTGCCACTGGGGCAGGAACGTGGCCAGGGAGGCCGGCGGGACCGGCTCCAGCTCATGGCGCAGCGCGGCCAGCGAACGCCGCCGCAGCCTGCGCAGCACCGTCGCGTCGCACCACTCCTGGCCGATGCCCGCCGGATGGAACTCGCCCTGGACCACCCGGCCCGCCGCGGCGAGCCGGTGCAGGGCGCCCTCGGTCACCGCCGCGCCCAGGCCCAGCCGGGCGGCCACCGCGGCCGTGGTGAAGGGCCCGTGGGTGCGCGCGTACCGGGCCAGGAGATCGCCCAGCGGATCCTTGACGGGCTCGGTGAAGGCCTCCGGCACCCCGACCGGCAGGGCCGTGCCCAGCGCGTCCCGCAGCCGGCCCGCGTCCTCGATCGCCGCCCAGTGCTCCGCGCCGCCGATCCGCACCCGGATGGCCCGCCGGGCCGCCTCCAGCGCCCGTGGCCAGGCGGGCTCCGCCCCGCGCGCGGCCAGCTCGGCATCCGTCAGCGGGCCCAGCAGCCGCAGCAGGTCCGCCACCGACTCGGCGTCCTTGGCGCGCCGGTCCTCCGTCAGCCACTGGAGCTCCCGCTCCAGCTCCTCCAGGACCTCCGCGTCGAGCAGCTCCCGCAGCTCCGCCTGGCCCAGCAGCTCCGCCAGCAGCCGCGAGTCCAGCGAGAGCGCCGCCGCCCGCCGCTCGGCCAGCGGCGAGTCGCCCTCGTACAGGAACTGGGCGACGTAACCGAACAGGAGCGAGCGGGCGAACGGCGAGGGCTCGGGAGTGGTGACCTCGACCAGGCGGACCCGGCGGGCCTCGATGTCCCCCATCAGTTCGGCCAGGCCCGGTACGTCGAACACGTCCTGGAGGCATTCGCGTACGGCTTCCAGCACGATCGGGAAGGAGCCGAACTCCGAGGCCACCTGGAGCAGTTGGGAGGCGCGCTGGCGCTGCTGCCACAGCGGGGTGCGCTTGCCGGGACTGCGGCGGGGCAGCAGCAGGGCACGCGCCGCGCACTCGCGGAACCGGGAGGCGAACAGGGCCGAGCCGCCCACCTGTTCGGTGACGATCCCGGAGACCTCGGCCCGGTCGAAGGTGACGTCGGCCGCGCCCAGCGGGGCCTGTTCGTCATCGAACTCGAAGGGCGCCGGCCGGGCCGGGTCGTGGTCCAGCAGGTCCATGGAGAGCAGGTCGGCATCGGGCAGGCGCAGCACGATCCCGTCGTCGGCGTGCATCACTTGGGCGTCCATGCCGTACTTCTCCGCGAGGCGGGCACCCAGCGCCAGCGCCCACGGGGCGTGCACCTGGGCGCCGAAGGGGGAGTGGACGACGACCCGCCAGTCGCCGAGCTCGTCCCGGAACCGTTCCACCAGGATGGTCCGGTCGTCCGGCACGTGCCCGCAGGCCTCCCGCTGCTCCGCCAGGTACGCCAGCACATTGCCCGCGGCCCAGCCGTCCAGGCCGGCCGCCAGCAGCCGCAGCCGGGCGTCCTCGTCGGAGAGCGCGCCGAGCTCCCGCAGGAACGCGCCCACCGCACGCCCCAGTTCGAGGGGCCGGCCCAGCTGGTCGCCCTTCCAGAACGGCAGCCGGCCCGGCACCCCGGGGGCGGGCGTGACCAGGACCCGGTCGCGGGTGATGTCCTCGATCCGCCAGGAGGTGGTGCCCAGGGTGAACACGTCGCCCACGCGGGACTCGTAGACCATCTCCTCGTCCAGCTCGCCGACCCGGCCCCCGCCCTTCTTCGGGTCGGCGCCCGCGAGGAACACCCCGAACAGGCCCCGGTCCGGGATCGTGCCGCCGGAGGTCACCGCGAGGCGCTGCGCGCCGGGCCGGCCGGTGATCGTCCCCGCCACCCGGTCCCACACCACCCGGGGCCTCAGCTCCGCGAACGCGTCCGAGGGATAACGGCCCGCCAGCATGTCCAGCACCGACGTGAACGCCGACTCGGGCAGCGCCGCGAAGGGCGCCGCCCGCCGCACCAGCGCGAGCAGCTCGTCCAGCTGCCAGGTGTCCATCGCGGTCATCGCCACCAGCTGCTGGGCGAGCACGTCCAGCGGGTTGGAGGGGATCCGCAGCGACTCGATCGCCCCGGTCCGCATCCGCTCGGTCACCACGGCGGCCTGGACCAGGTCGCCCCGGTACTTCGGGAAGACCACACCGGTGGAGACCGCGCCCACCTGGTGCCCGGCGCGGCCCACGCGCTGGAGCCCCGACGCCACCGACGGCGGCGACTCCACCTGCACCACCAGGTCCACGGCGCCCATGTCGATGCCCAGCTCCAGGCTGGAGGTGGCCACCACGGCGGGCAGCCGCCCCGCCTTCAGGTCCTCCTCGACCAGCGCACGCTGCTCCTTGGACACCGAACCGTGGTGGGCGCGGGCCAGCAGCGGAGGGGCACCCAGGGCCGCACCCGACTGGGCCATGACCTCGGCCGGGGGCGGCGCACCCTCGGCGAGTGGCGTGCCCGTCGCGCGCTCGTGGGCGATCTCGTTGAGCCGGTTGCACAGGCGCTCCGCGAGACGGCGCGAGTTGGCGAA
Source organism: Streptomyces sp. NPDC034043 (assembly GCF_055575675.1). Taxonomy (NCBI): domain Bacteria; kingdom Bacillati; phylum Actinomycetota; class Actinomycetes; order Kitasatosporales; family Streptomycetaceae; genus Streptomyces; species Streptomyces sp. NPDC034043. The sequence continues at coordinate 389,613 of NZ_JBVISF010000007.1, read as the reverse complement.
CACGATCGTCGAGCGGTGGGCCTGCACCAGGTCCGCGATCCGCTCCTCCACATGGGGCCAGATCGACGGCTTGTCGCCGCCCTCCCGGCCCTCGGTCGCCGGGGAGCCCCCCAGCTCCCCCATGTCCTCGACCGGGACGACCACCGACAGGTCGAACTCCTTCGTGGACGGCGGCTGCACGATCTCCACCCTGCCCCGCGGCGCGAGGTAACGGGCCACCTCCTCCACGGGCCGGACCGTCGCCGACAGCCCGATCCGGCGGGCCGGACGGGGCAGCAGCTCGTCCAGCCGCTCCAGGGACAGCGCCAGGTGGGCGCCGCGCTTGGTCCCGGCGACCGCGTGCACCTCGTCCAGGATCACCGTCTCCACCCCCGCCAGCGCCTCCCGCGCCGCCGAGGTCAGCATCAGGAACAGCGACTCCGGAGTGGTGATCAGGATGTCCGGCGGCCGGGTCGCCAGCGCCCGTCGCTCGGCGGCCGGGGTGTCCCCCGAGCGGATCCCCACCCGGATGTCCGGCTCCGGCAGGCCGAGGCGGGCCGACTCCTGCCGGATCCCCGTCAGCGGGCTGCGCAGATTGCGCTCCACGTCGACCGCCAGGGCCTTCAGCGGGGACACGTACAGCACCCGGCAGCGCTTGCGCGCCTCGGCGGGAGGCGGCTGCGAGGCGAGCCGGTCCAGGGCGGCGAGGAAGGCGGCCAGGGTCTTGCCGGAACCGGTCGGCGCCACGACCAGGACGTCCGAACCCTCCCCGATGGCCCGCCACGCGCCCTCCTGGGCGGCCGTGGGCGTACGGAAGGCCCCCGTGAACCACGAGCGGGTCGCGGGGGAGAACGAGTCGAGCGCAGCGCCTGCCATGCCCCCATCGTGCACCCCGCCACTGACAGGGCGGCCGACCTGGGCAAACGCGCCGCCGGAGCGGCGCGCAGAATGAGGGCATGGGGACGGACGGCGGACGCGGGGAATGGGCACGGCACTGGCGGTACGAGGAACTGCCCGGGCTGGACCTGCTGCGCGCCCACTACGTACGCCACACCTTCCCGCGCCACGCCCACGAGGGCTACGTCATCGCCGCCGTCACCGGCGGCGTCGAGGAGATCGGTCTGCCCGGCGGCACCGTACGGGCCGGGCCGGGCAGCGTCGTGCTGATCAACCCGGAGGTCGCGCACACCGCCCGCGCCGGGGTCCCCGAGGGCTGGGCGTACGCCACCCTCTACGCCCCCCGGGACCTGATCGCCGAGGTCGCCGCCGAGATCGCCACCCCGCGCGGCACCCCCGGCTTCACCGCCGACACGGTCGCCGACGCGCAGGGCGCGCGGGCCGTCAGCGAGGTGCACCGGGCCGCCGAGGCGGGGAACGCGCTGGCCGCCGACACCCTGCTGCGGGGCGTGGTGGCCCGGATGCTCAGCCGGTACGCCGGCCCGCTGCCCGCCCGCACGGTCCGCGGCGCGGGCGCCGCCGACGCCGAACGGGCCCGGGCCGTACTGGAGGAGCGGATGGCGGGGCCGCCCTCGCTGGAGCAGCTCGCGGCCGGGCTCGGGACCAGCCCCTTCGCCCTGCTGCGCGCCTTCCGGGAGCGGTACGGGATGCCCCCGCACACCTGGCTGACCGACGCCCGGGTCCGCAGGGCGCGCCGGCTGCTCGACGCGGGGGTCCCGCCCGCGGAGGCGGCCGTCACCGTCGGCTTCACCGACCAGCCGCACCTGAACCGGCACTTCACCCGGATCGTCGGCGTCCCGCCGGGCGCCTACCGGCGGGAGCGGGCCGGTTAGGCCCCCGCCCCACGGCAACGGCAACGGCAACGGGGGCACCGCGCCGCCGCCGGGGCCGGGCCGGCGCGCGCAAGAACGTACAAGACCCGCCCGCACCGCCCCGCGTACGTTCGCGGCGTGGGAGAACAACGAATGGTGATGCGGGAGGCCCCCCGGGGGGCCCTCGACGGCAGGCCGCGCGCCGCCGTCGTGCGGGATTCGCTCGGGGTCGGCGTGGCCGTCGGGCTGTCGGGGTTCGCGTTCGGGGTGACGGCGGCCGGGGCCGGGATCAGCGTGCTCCAGGCCTGTGTGCTGAGCCTGCTCGTCTTCACCGGCGCCTCGCAGTTCGCGCTGGTCGGAGCCCTCGCGGCGGGCGGGAACCCGTTCACCGCCGCCGCCGGGGCCTTCTTCCTCGGCACCCGCAACGCCTTCTACGGGCTGCGGCTGTCCCAGCTGCTCGCGCTGCCGAGGGCCGTACGGCCCCTCGCCGCGCACTGGGTGATCGACGAGACCACCGCCGTGGCCCTGGCACAGCCCGACCGCCGGTCGGCCCGGCTCGGCTTCACCGTGACCGGGCTCGCCCTGTACCTGCTGTGGAACCTCACCACCCTGCTGGGCGCGCTCGGCGCCGAGGCCATCGGGGACACCGCCGCGTGGGGGCTGGACGCCGCCGGACCCGCCGTGTTCCTCGCCCTGCTCGCGCCGATGCTGAAGAGCGCCACCGAGCGTGCCGTCGCCGCCCTCGCCCTGGTGCTGGGGCTGGGCTTCCTGCCGGTGCTGCCCGCCGGAGTGCCCGTACTGATCGCCGCGCTGGCCGCGCCCGCGGTGCTGTGGCTGAAGGGCTGCCGATCGCCGAAGGGAGGGCACTCGTGAACGTCTGGATCGCCATCGGGCTCACCGTCGCCGGATGCTACGCCGTCAAGCTCGCCGGACTGCTCGTGCCCGCGGGCGCCCTGGAGCGGCCCGTCGTACGGAGGCTCTCCGCCCTGCTGCCCGTCGCGCTGCTCGCCGCGCTCACCGCCCAGCAGACCTTCAGCATCGGCCACACGCTGGTCCTCGACGCCCGGGCCGCCGGGCTCGCCGCCGCCGGGGCAGCGCTGCTGCTGCGGGCCCCGTTCCTGGTGGTCGTCGGCGCGGCGGTCGTGGTCACCGCGGGCGTCCGGGCCCTGGGAGGCTGACCCCGCCGGCCTCGTCGGGAGCCTCCGGCGGCCGCCCGTACGCCCGCAGCGTCAGCAGGGCCTCCAGGGTCGCGATCGGCCGCCGCTCCAGCGAGCTGCCCGGCGCCCAGGCCCGGCGGCGGACCGGCCAGCCTCCGTCGGGCTGCTGCTCCGCCGCGAGGAAGTCCAGCGAGCGCCGCATCTCCTCGTCGGTGAACCAGCCCCGGGCCAGCGACTCCGGCCGCCGCGCGTAGTCGTACGGGAACAGCTGCTCGCCCGGTGCCCCGCCGGGCACGGCCGGGTACTCCGCGCGCCGGTCCGGTTCGAGCACCACCAGCCGCCGCTCGCGCACCAGCCGGCCCAGCCGGTCGGCGGCCGCCGCGGCGCGGGCCCGGTCGGGGGCGCCGTCGAGGAAGGCCACCGCGCCGCGGACCTCGTACGGGTGAGGGCGGCGCAGCGTCTCGACCCGCTCCCAGCAGAAGTCCGTGGCCCGGAAGAGCCAGGCGTGCCAGATCCGGTTGCGGTGCAGCACCCCGACGACGGGGCCCGTGGTCAGCAGCGACCCCGGCGGGTCGTCGCACACCGGGTGGTAAGGGGCGGCCGGATAGTCGCGCGGGCCCGGGACGACCAGCGGGAGCGCGCCCTCCGGGGTCGATACCCGGGTCAGGTGGCGGCAGAGCCGCTCGACGCGCTGCCCGGCGCACCGGCCGAGGGCGTCGAGGATCCGCAGGGCGTACGCGGTGTGCAGGGGCTGGCTCAGCGGGCCGCGCAGGTCGGGGTCGAGCGCGTGCCCGTAGCCCCCGTCCTCGCCGAGGTAGGAGCCGAGCGCGGCGTCCACCGCGTCGGGATCCCCGCCGAGGAAGTGGAACGCGAACCGCCGCTGCTCCAGCACCCGGGCCGTCAGCCAGACGAACCGCTCGGCGCGGGCCAGCGGGGTGGACGCGGCGGGAGGGGTGGAGGGGGCCGAGGGGGCGGCCGGGCCCGGTGGGGCCGGCGCGGAAGCTTCGTCTCCAGGCATGCGTGACACCGTAGGGCGCGCGCACCGGGGCGCAGGGGGCAACGGGGCCGGTGCACTCTCCGGGGCGGGATACTGGAGGCATGCGGTTGACGATTTTCTGGGAGCGGATGGCCGAGCACTTCGGCGCGGCCTACGCGGATTCCTTCGCGCGGGACCACGTGATGGCCGAACTGGGCGGACGCACCGTCCACCAGGCGCTGGACGCCGGCTGGGAGGCCAAGGACGTGTGGCGCGCGGTGTGTTCCGCGATGGACGTGCCGGCCTCGCTGCGCTGACGCGCCGCCCGGTCCGCCCCCGCGCGGGGGGCCGGGGCCCGCGCGGGACCGACGGGCGCGCACGGCGGGCCGGATGGCTTCGTGGTCAGGGCCGACGGTGGGACAGACTGGACGCGTGGCAGCGAAAGACGAGACGACCGGCCGGCCCGAAGCCCCGCAGGACGCGGGGCTTCGGGCCGGCCCCGCGGCCCCGGCGGGGCCGCCCTTCCCGGGGCGCGGCGACGCGGACGGCGGCCCCGGGAACCCTCCGCCCGGTACGGCCCCGACGGCCGGGGCGGGCGACGGGGCCGGGGACCCACCCGGCACCGCCGTGGCGGGCGCGGACGCGGACGCGCGGATGCCGCGCTGGCTGCCGCGCGCCGTGGTCCTCGTACTGGCCCTCGTCGCCTGCTTCCAGCTCGGCAGCTGGGCCTTCCACCAGCTGACCGGGCTGCTCGTCAACATCCTGATCGCGTTCTTCCTCGCGCTCGCGATCGAACCGGCCGTGGCCAGGATGGCGGCCCGCGGCATGCGCCGCGGGCTCGCCACCTTCCTGGTGTTCCTGGCCGTCTTCGCCTTCGCCGCCGGATTCCTCGCGCTGCTCGGCTCCATGCTCGCCGGGCAGATCATCGAGATGGTCGAGGGCTTCCCGCGCTACCTCGACTCGGTGATCGACTCGATCAACCGGACCTTCCGCACCGAACTGTCCCGGCTGGAGATCCAGGACAGCCTGCTGCGTTCCGAATGGCTCCGGAAGTACGTGCAGAACAGCGCCAGCGGGGTGCTCGACGTGTCCGCCACCGTGCTGGGCGGGCTCTTCAGGCTGCTGACGGTCTTCCTGTTCTCCTTCTACTTCGCCGCCGACGGGCCCCGGCTGCGGCGCGCGCTGTGCTCCGTACTGCCGCCCGCCAAGCAGCGCGAGGTGCTGCGCGCCTGGGAGATCGCCGTGGTGAAGACGGGCGGCTACCTGTACTCGCGCGGACTGATGGCGCTGGTCTCCGGCATCGCGCACTACGTGCTCTTCGCGGTGCTCGACGTGCCGTACGCGCCCGCGCTCGCCGTGTGGGTGGGGCTGGTCTCCCAGTTCATCCCCACCATCGGCACCTATCTGGCGGGCGCGCTGCCGATGCTGATCGCCTTCGCCGTCAATCCGTGGTTCGCCCTGTACGTCCTCGGGTTCGTGGTGGTCTACCAGCAGTTCGAGAACTACGTGCTCCAGCCGAAGCTGACCTCCAAGACGGTGGACATCCACCCCGCCGTGGCCTTCGGGTCGGTCATCGCGGGCACCGCCCTGCTGGGGGCGGTCGGGGCGCTCGTCGCGATCCCGGCCGTCGCCACCCTGCAGGCCTTCCTCGGCGCGTACGTGAAGCGGTACGAGCTGACGGGCGCGGCGTCCGGCGGGGCTACTTCTCTCCGTCGCCGCCGAGTACGGCTGCGAGGACTTCGGTGACGGTCGCCTCGGCGGCGGCCTTGTCCAGGCCGGCGCCGCTGAGCGGGCCTTCGCCGTTCTCCAGCTCCAGGAGCGCGAGCAGGACGTGCTCGGTGCCGACGTAGCCGTGGCCCAGGCGCAGGGCCTCGCGGAAGGTGAGCTCCAGGGCCTTCTTGGCGTTCGCGTCGAAGGGGACGAGCTCGGGGACGTCCTGCTCCGCCGGGGGGAGCGAGGCGGTCGCGGCGGCGCGCAGGGCTTCCGGGGTGACGCCGCGGGAGGTGAGGACGTGGCCGGCCAGGCCTTCGGGTTCGGCGAGCAGCCCGAGCAGCAGGTGCTCGGTGCGGATCTCGGTGTTGCCGGCGGCGCGGGCCTCGTTCTGTGCGGACATGACGACGTTGCGGGCGCGGGGGGTGAAGCGGCCGAAGCCCGCGTTCGGGTCGAGGCCCGGGTCGCCGTCCTTGTCCGCCTTGGGGACGAAGCGCTTCTGCGCGGCCTGGCGGGTGACGCCCATGCTGCGGCCGATGTCGGTCCAGGAGGCGCCGGAGCGGCGAGCCTGGTCGACGAAGTGGCCGATGAGGTGGTCGGCCACGTCGCCGAGGTGTTCGGCGGCGACGACGGCGTCGCTGAGCTGGTCGAGGGTGTCGGAGTGGACCTTCTTGATGGCCTCGATCAGGTCGTCGAGGCGTACCGGGTTGGTCATGCGAACGGGTTCCACCGAAGGGTTCGTCATGGTGCAACCCTAGGTTGACAGTGGGGGAGTGTCAACCAGAGGTTGTCACTCCGGCGGCGCGCGGAGGTGTGGCCGGAACGCGTGGGGCCGACGTATAGGGCTGCGATGTGAGGGGTGCGTAGATCTGGCGCCCATGAGCGTGGACACGAGTGACACCCGTACGGGCCGGGCCGCGAAGGCGCCCGGTCGCCCCCGTCCGGCCCTCCCGAGCTCGCTGGCGGGACGGGCCCCCGCGCCCGCGGCGCCCGCCCGGGTCACCGCCCTGCACAGCGGCGGGGTCGCGGCGGCCGCACTGCTGGCGCTCGTCGGCATCGGGGCGGTCCTGCGAGAGCCGGTGCTGATCCCGCCGATCGCGGCGAGCGCGGCGATCGTCTACGGGGTACCCGCGCTGCCGCTGGCGCAGCCGCGCAGTGTCGTCGCCGGGCACCTGCTGTGCGCGGCGGTGGGCTACCTGGGGCTGGCCCTGCTGGGGGACGCGCCGTGGGTGGCGGCGCTGGCGGCCGGGCTGGCGGTGGGGGTCATGACCCTGGCCCGGACCCCGCATTCGCCGGCGGTGGCGACCACCGTGGTGGTGGTGCTCCAGGCGCCGGATCCGGTGGTGTTCGTACCGCTGCTCGCGGGGGCGGCGATGCTGCTGGTGCTGGCCGGGATGGCGGCCTCGCGCGCGCGGCGGGGGGCGGTGCGGTACCCCGTGTACTGGTGGTGAGCGGGGCGGGGGCGGAGGGGGCTGGGACGGGTCCCCTCCGCGGTGCCGGACCGTCAGGCGTCAGGCGGCAGGCGGCAGGCGGCGGGCCGGCCCTGACCCGTGAGCAGGCCCGTCCGTCGGGGGCACCGCAGAGTGCCGGCCGTTCCGGTGGATCCGGACCTCAACGGGGAAGGCCCTCTTGTGAGTTGCGGTCCTCGGGTTTGAGAATGCGCATGACAACCGAAGGATCTTCGGTCGCATCCGTCACCTGAGGGGACCCCCACATGAACAAGCCTCTCGCCGCCGTCGCGCTCTCCTTACTCCTGACCGGAGTGGCAGCGGCCCCGGCCATGGCCTCGGCCACCGACACCGCGCCCGCCGTCGCGGTCACCTACGCGGGCACGGTCGCGCTCAGCAACTGCTCCGGCTCCGTCGTCCGCGCCCCCGGCTCCCGGCCCGACGACCCCGCGCTCGTCCTGTCCAACGGCCACTGCCTGGAAACGGGCTTCCCGGCGCCCGGCGAGGTCCTCGTGAACCGGGCGTCCAGCCGTACGTTCTCCCTGCTCAACGCCGCCGGCTCGAAGGTCGCGACGCTGCGCGCCAGCAAGATCGCGTACGGGACGATGACGGACACGGACGTCTCGCTCTACCAGCTGACCAAGACGTACGCGCAGATCCAGAGCCAGTACGGGATCGGCGCGCTCACCCTCAACGACGCCCACCCGGTGCAGGGTTCGTCCATCAAGGTCGTCTCCGGCTACTGGAAGCGCACCTACAGCTGCGACGTCGACGGGTTCGCGTACCGCCTCAAGGAGGGCGCCTGGACCTGGAAGGACTCGGTCCGCTACACCTCGTCCTGCAACACCATCGGCGGCACCTCGGGCTCCCCGGTCATCGACACGACCACCGGCAAGGTCGTCGCCGTCAACAACACGGGCAACGAGGACGGCCAGCGCTGCACGGACAACAACCCGTGCGAGGTGGACGAGAGCGGCAACGTCACGGTCCGCCAGGGCATCAACTACGCCCAGCAGACCTACACCCTCGTCCCCTGCATCGGCCCCGGCAACCAGATCGACCTGAACCGCCCCGGCTGCGCCGTCCCGAAGCCGTAACCCCACCCGGCACCCGTCCCCCGAGCCCCGGCCGCCCCACGGCGCCGGGGCTCGGTCCGTGCCGGGGCGCGGGCGCCCCGGTCCGCGACGCGATGCGGCACGCACGGCCGGGGTGGGCGACCGGAGCGCTATGGTGACGCGCGGTGGCCGGTCGGAACGCTCAGTCACCCCGCACCGCCGGCCGGGGTGGGGCGTGGCCGGCTTGACAGGGAAATCGAACATCCATTCTGATGGGTTATCCACAGCCCGGACGGGCGTGGGAGCGCATTGTCAGTGGCAGGCGTTAGCGTCAATGGCGTGAAGCGATCGACTCAAGCAAACCGGGTGGAACCCATGGCAGGCACCGACCGCGAGAAGGCTCTCGACGCCGCGCTCGCACAGATTGAACGGCAATTCGGCAAGGGTGCGGTCATGCGCCTCGGCGACAAGCCGAACGACCCCATCGAGGTCATCCCCACCGGGTCGACCGCGCTGGACATCGCCCTCGGCGTCGGCGGTCTGCCGCGCGGCCGTGTGGTCGAGATCTACGGCCCGGAGTCCTCCGGTAAGACGACCCTGACCCTGCACGCCGTGGCCAACGCGCAGAAGGCCGGCGGCACCGTGGCCTTCGTGGACGCCGAGCACGCGCTCGACCCCGAGTACGCCCGGGCCCTGGGCGTGGACACCGACAACCTCATCCTGTCGCAGCCGGACACCGGTGAGCAGGCGCTCGAGATCGTCGACATGCTGGTCCGCTCCGGCGCGCTCGACCTGATCGTCATCGACTCCGTCGCGGCGCTCGTACCGCGCGCGGAGATCGAGGGCGAGATGGGCGACTCCCACGTGGGCCTCCAGGCCCGCCTGATGAGCCAGGCGCTCCGCAAGATCACCGGTGCGCTGAACCAGTCCAAGACCACCGCGATCTTCATCAACCAGCTCCGCGAGAAGATCGGCGTGATGTTCGGCTCGCCGGAGACCACGACCGGTGGCCGCGCGCTGAAGTTCTACGCCTCCGTGCGCATCGACATCCGCCGCATCGAGACCCTGAAGGACGGTACGGAGGCGGTCGGCAACCGCACCCGCTGCAAGGTCGTCAAGAACAAGGTCGCGCCCCCCTTCAAGCAGGCCGAGTTCGACATCCTCTACGGCCAGGGCATCAGCCGCGAGGGCGGCCTGATCGACATGGGCGTGGAGCACGGCTTCATCCGCAAGGCCGGCGCCTGGTACACGTACGAGGGTGACCAGCTGGGCCAGGGCAAGGAGAACGCCCGCAACTTCCTGAAGGACAACCCCGACCTCGCCAACGAGATCGAGCGGAAGATCAAGGAGAAGCTCGGCGTGGGGGTCCGCAAGGACAGCGAGACCGTCGAGCCCGCCGCCGCGCCGGCGGCCGACGCCGCCGTGCCCGCCCCGGCGTCGAAGGCCAAGCCGGCGGCCAAGGCCGCCGTGGCCAAGAGCTGACCGTGCGGGAAGAGCAGGAGAGGGGCGGCAGGGCGAGGGGTGGCCGTGAGGGCCGCCAGGAACTGCCGCCCCAGAGTCCCGAGGAGCAGGCGCGGGCGATCTGCCTGCGCCTGCTCACCGGGATGCCGCGCACCCGGCGGCAGCTCGAGGAGGCCCTGGCGAAACGGGGCATCCCCGAGGAGGTGTCGCAGGAGGTCCTCTCCCGGTACGAGGAAGTGGGCCTGATCGACGACGCCGCCTTCGCCGGGGCCTGGGTGGAATCCCGGCACCGCGGCCGGGGCCTGGCCCGGCGGGCGCTCGCGCAGGAGCTGCGGACCAAGGGGGTGCACACCACCCTCGTCCAGGAAGCGCTGGAGCAGCTCGACTCCGAGCAGGAGGAGCGGACCGCCCGGGAACTCGTCGAGCGCAAGCTCCGCGGCACCAGGGGGCTGGAGCGGGACAAGCGGCTCCGGCGCCTCGCCGGGATGCTCGCCCGCAAGGGGTACCCGGAGGGCATGGCCCTGCGGGTGGTCCGGCGCGCGCTGGAGGCCGAGGCCGAGCGCGGGGACGCCGACGAGCCGGAGTACCCCGGGCACTGAGCCCTGGTCCGGCGGCGGGCGCCGGGGCGGCGGACCGGGGGTGGGGGTAGCCCCCCGGCGAGGACGCCGGGGCGCTCCAGTGCCGGGAAACCGGCGCGCGGCCAGAGTTGACCGCATGATGCTGCGTTACGCCCTTCAGACCCTCCGGGACCGCAAGGCCGGCTTCCTCGGAGCCTTCGTCGCGCTCCTGTGCGCGGCGGCCCTGATCACCGCCTGCGGCACCCTCCTGGAGACCGGACTCCGCGGCCGGATCGCCCCCGAGCGCTACGCGGGCACCCCGGTGGTCGTCTCCGCCGACCAGAACGTCCACCAGACGACGGTCAAGGAGAAGAAGGGCAAGACCAAGACGAAGCACAAGGCCAAGCCCGTCGCCGAGCGGGCCTGGCTCCCGGCCTCCACCGTGGAGACCGTACGTTCCGTCCCGGGCGTCGAGCAGGCCGTGCCCGAGCTGACCTTCCAGGCCGTCCCGATCGTCGACGCGCCCGGCGGCACGGCGAAGCCCTCGTACGGACACGCCTGGACCTCCGCCGTCCTCACCCCCTTCACCCTCGCCGAAGGCCACGCCCCCCGCGGCGGTGACGAGGTCGTCGTCGACCGCGCACTGGCCGCCCGGGCGGGACTCGGCGCCGGAGCCCGGCTGACCGTACAGGCCACCGGCGAGCCCAAGACGTACACCGTCAGCGGCATCGCCCGGACCGCCCACGGCGGCCCCGGACGGCAGACCTCGCTGTTCTTCGGCGACGCCGAGGCCGAGCGGCTCGCCGCCCGCGCCGGACAGGTCAGCGCCATCGGCGTGCTGCCCCGGCCCGGAGTGGACGCCGCGGCGCTCGCCGGCCGCGTCGCGAAGGCCCTGGCCGGCACCCCTCAGGGCGCCACCGCACAGGTGGCCGCCGGCGACGACCGCGGTCCGGTCGAGTTCCTCGACGCCGCCGGAGCGCGGATCAAGCTGGTCTCCATGGGCGGGGCCATGGGCGGCACCTCGCTGCTCGTCGCGATCCTCGTGGTCGTCGGCACCTTCGCCCTCTCCGTGCAGCAGCGCTACCGCGAACTGGCCCTGCTGCGCGCCATCGCCGCCAGCCCCAAGCAGCTGCGCCGCATGATCGGCCGCGAAGCGCTGCTCGTCGGCCTGGCCGCCGGAATCACCGGCTCCGTCGCCGGACTGCCCCTGGCCGCCTGGCTGCACGGCCGCTTCGTCGCCACCGGCGTGGTCCCGGCCACCCTGGAGCGCACCGCCGGGATCTTCCCGATGTTCGCCGCCGTCGGAGCGAGCCTGCTCGGAGCCTGGGCCGCCGCGCGCATCACCGGGCGGCGGATCGCCCGGATCCGCCCCGCCGAGGCGCTGGCCGAAGCCGCCGTCGAGCGCGGACGCCCCGCCTGGATCCGGATCGCGGCCGGACTGCTCCTGCTGGCCGGCGGGGCGGTGCTGGTCGTCGTCCTCGGCTCACTGCGCACCGAGCCGGCCTCCACCCCGGTGACCTTCCTCGCCGTGGTCGTGCTGGCCGGCGCGGTGTCGCTGCTCGGCCCGCTGCTGGTCCGGCTCGCGACCGCGCTGCTCGCCGGACCGCTGCGGCTGGCCGGTCCCGGCGGCCGCCTGGCCGCCGCGAACCTGCGCGGCAACGCCACCCGCATGGCCTCCGCCGTCACCCCGCTCACCCTGCTGATCGGCATGACCTGCACCGTGCTCTTCGTCACCCCGACCCTCGGCGACGCGGCCCGCGCCCAGGCCCGCGACGGGATCCGGGCCCAGTGGGTCCTCACCCCGCAGGGCCCCGGAGTGAGCGCCGGCGCCGCCGAGCGGATCCGCCGTACGCCGGGCGTCACGGCGGCCACCGAGATCGTGCACACCTCGGTACGGGTCGGCCTGACCAAGTACGCGGCCCAGGGCGTCACCCCGGCCGGCCTCACCCGCACCTGGGACCCGCAGGTCACCCGGGGCAGCCTGGACGGCTTCGGCCCGGGCGGCGTCGCCGTCAGCGAACTCGCCGCCGACCAGCTGGGGCTGAAGCCCGGCAGCCCGCTGAAGCTGACCCTGGGCGACGGGACCCCGGTGACGCTGGCGGTGGCCGCCGTGTACGCGCGGGGGCTGGGCTTCGGAGACCTGACGCTGCCGCACGGCCTGCTCGCCGCGCACGTCGACAACCCCCTCGCCACCGCCGTGCTCGTCGCGGCCGAACCGGCCGTCGGACGGGAACAGCTGGCCGCCCCGGGCGTGTCGGTGCTGTCCGCGTCCGAGGCCGACGCGGCGAGGGCGCAGCGGCAGGCCGCCGGAGCCGAGATCAGCCTGCTGGCCATGGGCCTGGTGCTGGCCTTCACCGCCATCGCGGTGGTCAACACCCTGGCGATGTCCACCGCCGAGCGGTTCCGGGAGTTCGCGATGCTGCGCCTGGCCGGGGCGAAGCGGCGGCAGGTACTGCGGATGCTCCGTACGGAGACCCTGGCCGTCCTGCTGATCGGAGCGGTGCTGGGATCGGGGATCTCCCTGGCCGTACTGACCGCGTTCAGCGTGGGCATGACGGGGTCCGCGGCGCCGGCGGTGCTGCCGCTGGTGTACGCGGTGGTGGTCGGCGCGGCCGCGCTGCTGGCACTGACCGCCACCGCCCTCCCGGGCCGGGCCGCGCTCCGGCGCCGCCCGGTGGAGGTGGCCACCTCCAAGGCGTAGCCGGGGCCCGGTCGCGGCCTGCCCCTCCCTCGCCGGACGGAACCGGCGCAGGAGGGGCAGGGGCACGTCAGGAAGGGGCGGTGGTGGGCAAGCCGGCGGCGCGCCACGCCTGGAAGCCGCCCGTGAGGTCCGTCGCGCGGCGCAGGCCCAGCCCGTGGAGGGAAGCGGCGGCCAGCGAGGACGCGTAGCCCTCGTTGCAGACCACCACCACCCGCAGGTCGTGGGAGTCGGCCTGCGGCAGGCGGTGGGAACCCTGGGGGTCGAGGCGCCACTCCAGCTCGTTGCGCTCCACGACCACCGCGCCCGGGATCAGCCCGTCCCGCTCGCGCAGCGCCTGGTAGCGGATGTCCACCAGCAGGGCGTCACCGGCCCGCCATGCCTCGTAGGCCTCCCGCGGGCCGAGGCGGGTGTACGTCGCGCGGACCCGCTCCAGCAGCTCGTCGACGCCGGGTGGCGGCACGGCGGCGCTCACTGCCAGTCCGCCGGGCGCTCGACGTGCTCCAGGCGCAGCACCGGACCGCTGCGGCCGTACCGGCGGATCAGCGGCAGCGGCGGATAGTAGGCGTGGACGGAGACCGCGTGCTCCGAGGGCGACTCGTTGAGCACCTCGTGGACGTGGTGCTCTCCGAAGGCCCGCCCGCTGACCGCGCCGAGGCTGCGGCTGCGGTCCACACCGGGGGACAGCTCCAGGCTCCGCCAGCCCTCCGAGGGCAGACGCACCGCCAGGGAGCGCTCGGTGAGCCGCCCCCGCGCGGTGGCGAACGCGCCCCGGGACTCGGCGTGGTCGTGCCAGCCGGTGCCGGTGCCCGGCGGCCAGCCGATCAGCCAGGCCTCACTGCCGCCCGGCCCGTCGAGCCGGATCCAGGTCCGGCCCTCCGGGTCGAGGGGGAGCGAGCCGACGATCGCGGGGTCGGCGGCGGTGCGCAGGGCGAAGTCGAGCAGTTCCGCCGCCGTCGGGGCCGCGGAGCGGGCAGGGGCGTGCGTGGGCAGGGGCGAAGGCATGGGTGGTGACCGTCCTGGGGTTCGCGAAGGTGCGCGCGCCGGCCGGCAGGGCACGGGGGCGCGCGGAGGGCAGGCGAATCAGCAGGAGGGGCGACACACGCAGCCCGCGTAGCGGAGCAGGTCCATATGGACCCTCCGCCACAGGCGTACGTCGTTGCCGGTCATGGCGGCGAGTGAACCACGCGCCCCCGCGACCGGTCAATCGATCACAGGGGCGGGTGTGGCGGGAGCGCCCGCCGGGGCTCCCGCCCGGACGGCGTCGGCCGCCTCGTACAGCTCGGCCGGCCGGACCCCCGCGAAGGTGGCCGCCAGGTGCCCGTCGGGCCGTACCAGCAGCACGGTGTGGGCCGGAGCCCCCGGGTAGCCGTCGGCGACCAGCAGGTCGGCCGGGACCGGCAGGGCGCTCACCGCCGCCGCGAGACGGGGCATCACCCCGGCGCCCAGCCAGTGCCGCCGGTCCCACACCCCGGTGCCCGGGGCGACCAGCAGCACCAGCAGCCGGCCCCGCCCCAGCAGGTCGCGCAGCGGGACGGTGGCTCCGTCGGGCGCGGTCACCGGTACGTTCGCCACCGGCCCGCCCGGCTCCGTCGCCGTCGGGACCTCCCGGACGGCCACGGGCGGGGCGTACACGGGCTGCGCGCCCAGCGGCCCCCGTCCCAGGTGCCCGTCCGTCAGCAGGGCCTCGGCGGACCGCCCGGTCCCCGGCAGCAGGGTGCGCAGCCCGCCACCGCCGCGCAGTACGGGCACGGCCTGGTCGGCGGCGCGCAGCCGGGCGGCCACCGCGGTGCGCCGTTCGCCCTCGTAGCTGTCGAGCAGGGCCTCGGAGGCCCCCTGGTGCCAGGCCAGGGCCAGTTTCCAGGCGAGGTTCTCCGCGTCGCGCAGCCCCTCCTCGACGCCCTGGGTGCCGACCGCGCCCAGCAGGTGGGCGGCGTCCCCGACGAGGAAGGCCCGGCCGTCGCGCCAGCGCAGGGCGAGGCGGTGGTGGAGCGTGTGCACCCCGGTGTCGATGAGGTCGTACGGAGGAGTCGTGCCGCCGCACCACAGGGCCAGCGTGTTCCGGATGAGGGTGACGAGGGCGTCCGGGGTGACGAGCTCCCCGCGCGCGGGCAGCAGCCAGTCGAGCCGCCACACCCCGTCGGGCAGCGGCCGGGCGGTGATCTCCTCCGGCCCGGACGGCGGGCTGCGGTGCAGCAACGCTTCGCCCGGCCAGGGCAGTTCGGCGCGCAGGGCGGCCACGGCGTGCCGCTCGACGGCGGTCCGGCCCGGGAAGCGGATGCCGAGCAGCTTGCGCACCGTGGAGCGGGCCCCGTCGCAGCCGACGAGGTGGCTGCCGCGCCACCAGGTGGTCTCGGCACCCCGGGTGCGCGCGGTGACCCCGTGGCCGTCCTGCTCGACGGAGTCCAGCTTGGCGCCGGTGACCAGCTGGACCAGGGGGTGCGCCGTGGCGGCGTCGCGCAGGCCGCGCACGAGGGCGTGCTGCGGCAGGTGCAGGGGGGCGCCCGGGCCCTGGAAGGTGATCCGGCGGGACTCCTGACGCCGCCTGATGGTGCGCCAGCCCGCGTACGGCGCGCCCTCGTCGCGCAGGGTCGTACAGCCCAGCCGGTGGGCCATGGCCGCGGTGTCGGCGTGCAGGACGACGCTGCGGGCGGGCCGGGGCTCCTCCTTGCCGGGCCCCTCGTCGAGCAGGACGCTGGGCACGCCGTGGCCGGCGAGGGCGAGGGACAGGGACAGCCCGACGGGCCCCGCGCCGACGACGATCACCGGGTCCATGATGCGGCTCCCGATGTCCGGTATGTGATCACAGAACGTATGCAACCCACTGGAAGTTCCGGCGTCAAGTGACACCGGGGGGCTGGAGTCGGTGAGGGGCCCGGCCGTCCGGAGGAATGCGGGAGCGAGGTGTCGGGTCCGAGTGGCCGTCGGTACCGAACAGGCGTGTGGTGTGGCGGATGTCATCCGCCACACCACACGCCTCGAAATCTCCTGACGGGTTGCCGCTCCGTTCCCGAGGAGCGGCAACTCAACGCCCCGTAAGGGCAGCCCTGGTCAGGGCGCCTTGCCCACGCCGGGCGCGCCGCCCGCGTCGACCTCGGCCACGTCGGCCTCGACCACGGCTCCGGTGCCCTTCTTCGACTGCCGCAGTCGCCTCTCCATCTGGGAGGCCAGGGTGGTCAGGGCGAAGTTCACCGCGATGTAGATCACCGCGATGACGATCATGGTCGCGATGGTGTTGCTGTAGTTGGCGGAGATCTGGCGGTTCATCGACATCAGGTCGGCGAAGCCGAGGACCGCGCCGCCGAGCGCCGTGTCCTTGAGGATCACCACGAGCTGGCTGACCAGGGCCGGCAGCATCGCCGTGACGGCCTGCGGGATGAGCACGTGGACCATGGTCTGGCCCTTGCGCATGCCGATGGCCTTGGCCGCGTCCGTCTGACCGCGCGGGAGGGACAGGATTCCGGCCCGGACGATCTCGGCGATGACCGAGGCGTTGTACAGGACGAGACCGGTGACCACCGCGTACAGCGGGCGCAGGTCCGAGCTGACGGTGCCGAGCAGCACGTACAGGGCGGAACTGAAGATCATCAGCATCAGTACCGGGATGGCGCGGAAGAACTCCACGACCGTGCCCACCGGGATGCGCACCCACGCGTGGTCCGAAAGCCTGGCGATGCCGAAGAGCGCGCCGAGCGGCAGCGCGATCACCATGGCGATCAGACCGGCCTTGAGGGTCTCACCGAGGCCCGGCAGCAGGAACGTCGTCCAGATCTGGCTGTCGTTGACGAACGGAGTCCACTTGTCGGCCTCGAGCTGGTTCTTCTCGGCCATGCGGTCGAGGATCCACCACAGGGCCAGCCCGACGAGCACCGCGAAGACGCCGGTGTAGATCCAGTTGCGGACCTTGGCCTTGGGGCCGGGGGTGTCGTACAGAACGGAGCTCATCGCTTGACCGCCACTCGCTTGGCCACCCAGCCCAGCAGCAGGCCGGTGGGCAGGGTCAGCAGGACGAAGCCGAGAGCGAAGACCGCGAAGACCGCGAAGAGCGCCTGCGCCTCGTTCTCCAGCATTTCCTTCATCAGCAGGGCCGCCTCGGCCACGCCGATGGTCGCCGCCACCGTGGTGTTCTTGGTGAGGGCGATCAGTACGTTCGTGAGCGGTGCGACGACCGCCCGGAAGGCCTGGGGGAGCACGATCAGGGTGAGCACCTGGAAGAAGCTCAGCCCCAGCGCGCGGGCCGCCTCGGCCTGGCCGACCGGCACGGTGTTGATGCCCGAGCGCAGCGCCTCGCAGACGAAGGTGCCGGTGTAGGCGATGAGGCCCAGGACCGCCAGACGGAAGCCGACCTCCTTGGAGGTCCCGCCGGCGAGGGTGATGCCCAAGGTCTGGTCCAGGCCCAGCGAACAGCCGAGGATCAGCAAGGTCAGCGGCGTGTTGCGGACGGTGTTGACGTACGCCGTCCCGAAGCTCCGCATCAGCGGGACGGGACTGACCCGCATCCCGGCCAGCATCAGGCCCCAGATCAGGGAACCTATAGCCGAGTAGAGGGTGAGCTGTACCGTCACCCAGAAGGCTCCGAGCACGTCGTACTGCCCGGAATTAAGAAAGTCGAACACGTTGCCCTGCGCTCTCCCCAGGATGGTCGGTGAGGCGAGCCGCCGCCCGCGGCGGGCGGGCGGCGGCTCCCCTCACCGATGGATCAGCTGCCTTCGGTGATCTGCGGGGCCGGATCGGCCTTGTAGCCGGCGGGGCCGAGGTTCGCGTCCACCGCCTTCTGCCAGGAGCCGTCCTCGACCATCTTCCTGAGCGCGGCGTTCACCTTGGACTGGAGGTCCTTGTCGCCCTTCTTCAGGCCGATGCCGTACGGCTCGTCGCTGAGCTTCAGGCCGGCCAGCTTGAACTTGCCCTTGTTCTTCTCCTGCGCGGCGTAGCCGGCCAGGATCGAGCCGTCCGTGGTGAGCGCGTCCACGGCCTTGTTCTCCAGGCCGGTCAGGCACTCGGAGTAGCCCGGGTATTCCTTCAGGTCGGCCTCGGGGGCCAGCTTGGTCTTGACGTTCTGCGCGGAAGTGGAGCCGGCGACCGAGCACAGCTTCTTGCTGTTCAGGTCCTCGGCCTTGGTGATCGAGGTCTCGTCGGCGCGGACCAGCAGGTCCTGGTGGGCGAGGAAGTACGGGCCCGCGAAGTCGACCTTCGCCTTGCGCTTCTCGTTGATCGTGTAGGTGGCGACCACGAGCTTGACGTCACCGTTCGAGATCAGGTTCTCGCGCTCGGCGCTGACGGCCTGCTTGAACTGGATCTGGTCCGGCTGGTAGCCGAGCTCCTTGGCCACGTACGTGGCGACGTCGACGTCGAAGCCCTCGAACTTGCCGTCCGGGGTCTTCAGGCCGAGGCCCGGCTGGTCGAACTTGATGCCGATGACGATCTTGTCCGACTTGGTGCCGCCGGAGGCGCCCGCGTCGCTCGCGGTGTCCTTGCTTCCGCCGCCACAGGCGGTCGCCGTCAGGGCGAGAACGGCGGCCGTGGCCACGGCCGCGCCGGCCTTCAGAACCTTCATGGTGAACTTCCCTCGGGTGAGACGTTGTTGAACGACGAGCTGGACACGTCGTGGGCGACGGCGACTGCCGTCGGTCGGATCACTACCAGACGCGGGCGTCAGTGGTGCAGGATCTTCGACAGGAAGTCCTTGGCGCGGTCGCTCCGCGGGTTGCTGAAGAACTGCTCCGGAGTGGCCTCTTCGACGATCTTCCCGTCCGCCATGAAGACGACCCGGTCGGCCGCCGAACGGGCGAAGCCCATCTCGTGCGTGACGACCACCATCGTCATGCCCTCGCGGGCGAGCTGCTGCATGACCTCCAGCACCTCGTTGATCATCTCCGGGTCCAGCGCCGAGGTGGGCTCGTCGAAGAGCATCACCTTCGGGTCCATCGCCAGCGCCCGGGCGATCGCCACGCGCTGCTGCTGACCACCGGACAGCTGCGCCGGGTACTTGTCGGCCTGTGCGCCGACACCCACCCGGTCCAGCAGCGCCTTCGCCTTCTCCAGGGCCGTCGCCTGGTCCGCCTTGCGGACCTTGAGCTGACCCAGCATCACGTTCTGCAGCACCGTCTTGTGCGCGAACAGGTTGAAGGACTGGAAGACCATGCCCACGTCGGCGCGCAGCCGGGCCAGTTCCCTGCCCTCCGCCGGAAGCGGCTTCCCGTCCAGCGTGATGCTGCCCGAGTCGATCGTCTCCAGCCGGTTGATGGTCCGGCACAGCGTCGACTTGCCCGAGCCCGAGGGCCCGATCACCACGACGACCTCACCGCGGGCAATGCTCAGATCGATGTCCTGAAGCACGTGCAGCGCGCCGAAGTGCTTGTTGACGTTGCTCAGTACGACCAGGCCGTCCGCGGCACCGGCCGCATCCTGCACGTCCTTGGTCACTGATACTCCGCTCATCGGCTTCTTGCTCCGTCCTCCGTCGGTTGGGAGGACAGTAGTGACGAGGCGCGCACACCGTCACCACATCTGAGGGAGAATTGAGCATAACGAAACGGACTCGCATCGATACGCTCCGTACGCTGTACCCACGAAGGACGCGATGTACTCGTACCGGGTGCATAACGGAAGACTCGCCGGACCGGAACCCTCTTGACGTGGGACTCTCCCATGGGCGTGGATGCATGGTGACCATGTGTACGGAAGCTGAAGCGGAAGAAGCGGGAAGGGGGACCCCATGAGGCTGCTGCTCGTCGAGGACGACGACCACGTCGCCGCCGCCCTGTCCGCGATCCTCGCCCGGCACGGCTTCCAGGTGACCCACGCCCGCAACGGCGAGGAGGCCCTCCAGGCGCTCCTGCCGGCCGGGGCCAAGCCCTTCGGCGTGGTCCTCCTCGACCTGGGTCTGCCCGACCAGGACGGCTACGAGGTCTGCGGCAAGATCCGCAAGCGCACCTCCGTCCCGGTCATCATGGTGACCGCCCGCGGTGACGTGCGCTCGCGCATCCACGGCCTGAACATGGGCGCCGACGACTACGTGGTCAAGCCGTACGACACCGGGGAGCTCCTCGCCCGCATCCACGCCGTCGCCCGGCGCACCGGCGGCCCCGAGGAGGCCTCCGCCACCCCCGAGAGCGCCCCCGGCACGGTCCGCCTCGGCACGGTCGCCGTCGAGCTGCCCACCCGCCGCGTCACCGTGAACGGGACCGACGTACCGCTGACCCGCAAGGAGTTCGACCTGCTGGCCCTGCTCGCGCAGCGGCCCGGCGTGGTCTTCCGCCGCGAGCAGATCATCAGCGAGGTGTGGCGCACCAGCTGGGAGGGCACCGGCCGCACCCTCGAGGTGCACGTCGCCTCGCTGCGCTCCAAGCTGGGCATGCCCGCGCTCATCGAGACCGTCCGCGGGGTGGGCTACCGGCTCGTCACCCCGGCCGCGCCCTAGCGGTCCGCCGTGCGCACCCGGCTCCTCCCGCTCCTGGTCGTCCTGATGGCGGGCGTGCTGATCGCGCTCGGCCTGCCGCTCGCCGTCAGCCTGGCCGCCGCCCAGCAGCAGCGGGTGGTCGTCGACCGGATCGACGACAGCGCCCGCTTCGCCGCCCTCGCCCAGTTCGTCATCGACGCCGAGGGGTCCGGGGCCACCGGCGCCCAGGAGCGCCGCGAGACGCTCCAGCTCGAACTCGCCCGCTACCAGGAGCTGTACCGCATCCGCGTCGGCATCTTCTACCGCGACGACAACGCCATGGCCCGCGCCCCCGGCTGGTGGCAGCTGCCCGAGTCCGGGGAGGGCCGGCTGGCCTTCAAGGAGGCCCTCGCCGGGCGGCGCAGCCACGACCCCGGCCAGGTCTGGCCCTGGCAGACCAGCGGCAAACTCCTCGTCATCTCCCCGGTCGTCCTCGACGGTGACGTGGTCGCCGTCGTCGCCACCGAGTCCCCCACCGACCAGATGCGCGCCCGGATCCTGCGCGGCTGGCTGATCATCGCCGCCGGGCTGGCCGCCGCCATGCTCGTCGCCTTCGGCGCCGCCCTCCGCCTGACCAGCTGGGTGCTCAAGCCCGTACGGATCCTGGACGCGGCCGCCCACGGCATCGCCACCGGACGGATGAACTCCCGCGTCGCCGCCGCGAGCGGCCCGCCGGAACTCAGACGCCTGGCGCGATCGTTCAACGAGATGGCGGACAACGTCGAAGAGGTACTGGAGCAGCAGCGGGCGTTCGTCGCGGACGCCTCCCACCAGCTGCGCAATCCGCTCGCCGCACTGCTCCTGCGCATCGAGCTCCTCGCCCTCGAACTCCCCGAGGGCAACGAGGAGATCGCCTCCGTGCGCACCGAGGGCAAACGCCTCGCCCAGGTCCTCGACGACCTGCTGGACCTGGCCCTCGCCGAGCACGCCTCCGCCGAGATCAGCCTCACCGACATCGGCGGGCTCGCCGCCGAGCGGGTCGCGGCCTGGCGGCCCTACGCCGAGGAGAAGGGCGTACGGCTCACCGAGACGGGACCCTCCGCCGTCACCGGCTGGGCCGACCCCATCGCCCTGTCCAGCGCGCTCGACGCCGTCATCGACAACGCCCTGAAGTTCACCCCCGCCGGGGAGGAGGTCGAGGTGTCCGTCTCCGCCGAGGGGCGCAGCGCGCTCGTCGTCGTCGCCGACCGGGGGCCCGGCCTGACCGAGGAGGAACTGCAGCGCGTCGGCGACCGCTTCTGGCGCAGTGGCCGCCACCAGAACGTGAAGGGCTCCGGGCTGGGCCTGTCCATCTCCCGCGCCCTGCTCGCCTCGGGCGGCGGATCCCTCTCCTACGAGACGAACCCGCCGCACGGGCTGCGCGTGACGGTCGCCGTCCCGCGCACCGACCCCCACGGCGCCTAGAGGCCCCGGGGCTCCTACAGCCAGGGCAGCACGGTGCGGGCCGGTGCGGACACGGCGTACGTCTCGTCCACCGCCCGCAGCTCGAAGACGGCCGCCGGCTCCCCGCCCGCCCGGCCGACGGAGGGCAGGTGGAGGGCGGCCGCGCAGGTGCCGGCCAGGAAGCGGCGGGTGCCGTCGGGGAGGAGGCGGTGGAGCTCGTACTGCCGGACGGGCCCGGCCGCCCGGTCCCAGCGCAGGCGGAGCTCGGCACGCCCGTCGCCCTGCCGGGCCACGGCCTCCACCCTCAGGTGGGCGGGCGGGGCCGGCCGCCGCCGCGCGGTGGTGTCGCGTACCGTCAGGGCCCCGAGCCGCCAGGACACCGGGGTCTTCCCGGGCGCGGTGATCCGTACGGCGAGGGCGTACGCGGTCCTCCCGGCCAGGCGCGCGAGGGGCACGCGGGAGCTCCGCCAGCCCTGGCCCGTCCCCGCCGTCCCGGCGGCCAGCCAGGTGTACGGCACGGGCGCCCCCGGCCCGGACGGCTCTCGGACGGCGACCCCGAGCTCGACCGCCACCGGTCCCGCACCGCTCGAGTGGACCAGCTCCGCGACGGCCGAGCCGGTGAGCGGCAGCCGCGTCGCGTGCAGGCCGACGGCGGCCGGCGCGGTCAGCGGGCCCGCCACCAGCAGGCTGGAACCCCCGCGCCAGGCGTCCGCGAAGTCCAGGGTCACCGAGGGCCGCGCCCCGGCGGTGTCCACCACCCAGCGCCGTCCCGGAAGGCGGTCCTGGAGCGCGAGGTGGTTCCAGGGCTCCTCGGAGGTGACCGCGCCCTCCTCGTACCAGCGCAGCCCGTGGCCGGTGTTGAAGGAGCAGCCGAAGGGGAGCCCGGCGACGGTGGAGCGGTCCGCGGCGAAGGTGGCCGGGGCCCGCCAGCCGGATTCCGGCGCGGGCCGGGCCGGGTCCAGGGACTCGCCCGTCCAGAACCGGTCGTCGGCGCGGTGGAAGGCGCCCGGGGAGCGGTCCGTGAGGTGGTTGCGGGTCCACTCCGGCCGGTACAGGCCGAGGCTGACCACATGGCTCCGGTCGCGGGGGACGATCGCGTCCCAACGGACTTCGGAGTCCCAGCCGTTGGACTCCACGTCGACCGCCGCCCACAGCTCGTACCGGCTGCGGCCGAGCCGGCCGGCGCGGACGCCGGACTCGGCGAGCGCGCGCGGCGTCCAGCGGAAGTCCACGAACATCGTGTCCGCGACCCGGCCCGACCGGTCCTCGAAGAACTCCTCGTTCAGGGCGTTGAGCGCGCCCTGCCAGCCGACCCTGCCGG
Organism: Streptomyces sp. NPDC034043; assembly: GCF_055575675.1. Taxonomy (NCBI): domain Bacteria; kingdom Bacillati; phylum Actinomycetota; class Actinomycetes; order Kitasatosporales; family Streptomycetaceae; genus Streptomyces; species Streptomyces sp. NPDC034043. The sequence goes on along the minus strand of NZ_JBVISF010000007.1, from coordinate 366,661 downwards.
TGCTGTTCATGGCGTCGTACCAGGTGATGCGCAGCCCGTGCGGCGCGCCCGCCGCCCGCAGCGCCCGCAGGAACTCCCGCATCCGGGTGGCGAGGGCGCTGTCGCCGCCGTCCGTCTCGGCGTTGACGAACCAGCCGTCGAAGCCGTACGCCCGCGCCACCCGCACCAGCTGCTCCGCCATCGGGAACCGGCCGTCCGCCTCCCGCCGCACCAGGTCCCGCGTCCACTGGAGGTCGCCGCCGTAGGGGACGGGCGGCAGGAAGACGTTGCCCAGCACCCGGACGCCGTTGCGGTGGGCGGCGTCGACGACGGGCGCGTTCGGGGCCAGCACGATGCCCTCGCCGGCGGAGCCGCCCCAGAACACCAGTTCGTCGAGGTAGGCCCAGTGCGTCAGCGCGTAGGAGTCGGCGGTCGCCGAACCCTGGGAGGGGTTGCGGGACGTCGGCCCGAACGAGACCAGTGCCGAGATCCGCGCCTGGCCGGCCCGGGCGCCGCGGTGCGCCGGCACCGGGGTGAAGCGCGGGGCGAGCGGCACGGTCGCGGTGTTGTGGGCCAGGTCCGGGTCCGACTCCGGGGTCCAGCCGCTGAGCGAGCGCCACACGACGCCCGGCTCGGGGGTGCCGGGGGGCAGGGAGTCCGGGAACCAGTAGGAGGCGTACGGGGCCAGGCCCGGCGCGGCGCTGTCCGGTGCGGCGCTGCCCGAGGCGGCGTTCTCCCGTACGGCCGGGGCGGCCGACGCCGGGGCGGGCGCCCCGAGGAGCACCGCTCCGGCGCCGGTGGCGCTCGCGGCCAGGACGGCGCGTCTGGTCGGCGGTAAGGGGGCGGTGGCACCGGACTCGGACATGGGAGCTCCTCACGGGACGGCTCGGGCGGGGGCGGGGAGGGATCTGGTGACGGGTCCGGGGCGGAGACCGGGGTGGGGGCAGGGGGCAGGGGTTGGGGCTGGGGTCCGCGTCGGGAGTCCTCAGGCGTCCGCGACGCGCACCGTTTCGGTGATGCCCCGGGCCTCGAGGTGGGCCGGGTCCGCCGCGCGGTCCGCGAGGACCACCGCCGGGCGCAGGCCCCGGGCCGTCAGCGCCGCCCAGGCCTCGAAGAACGTGCCGCCCGGCGCGCAGGCCGCCCGGCCCGGCGCCTCGTCCAGGACGAGCGCGGTGGAGCGTACCGCCGGCCGGTGCCCGCGGCCCCGCCACGCTCCGGCGATCTCGGCCACGGCGGCCCCGGCGGGCTTGGTACGGCGGTCGTTGGTGAGCAGGCCGAGGCCGTACTCGAGCTCCGGGAAGTCCGCGAGCTCCCGGGACACGTCGTGCGAGCACCACCAGGTCACCCCCCACAGCCCGGGGCAGTCCAGGGCCGCCGCCAGCGTGGCCCGGGTGAACCGCGCGGCGTGCTCCGGCGGGACCAGCGGCGCGGGCGCCCCGACCTCCTGGAGCCACACCGGGCGCAGCGGGTCCGCGGCCCAGGCCTTCGACAGCTCGATCAGGTACGCGGCATGGTGCTCGGTCGCCGTGCCGGTGCGGCCGTGCAGCTGCGCGGTGCCGTTGAACACCCACGAGTGCACGACGGTGGCCGCGCCGAGCCGGGCCGCCTGGGCCGGGGTGAAGGGGTGCCCGTCCTGGTACCAGGCCGCGTCGTACGCGGCGTGCACGTGCGGCCGCCCCGGTGCTCCCCGCTCGCAGGCGGCGAGCATCCGCTCCAGCCACCGGCCGGCCTGCTCGGGGGTGATGAGGTCGGGGTCGGGGTGCGGGGGGCCGGAGAACTGGTTGACCTCGTTGCCCACCGTCATGCCGAGGAAGTTCGGCCGGTCCGCGAGGGCGGCGGCCAGCGTGCGCAGGTACTCCTCCTGAGCCGCGACCACCTCCGGATCGGTGAAGATGTTCCGCCGGTGCCAGGTCCGGGTCCACGCGGGCAGGAAGTCGAAGCTCGACAGGTGCCCCTGCAAGCCGTCCACGGCGACGTCGAGCCCGCGGGCGGCGGCCGCGTCGGCGAGGGCGACGAGCTGCTCGACGGCACGCGGCCGGATCAGCGTGCGGTTGGGCTGGAAGAGCGGCCACAGCGGGAACACGCGTACGTGGTCCAGGCCGAGGGCGGCGATCGAGTCGAGGTCGGCCCCGGCCTCGCCGGGGTCGAAGTCCAGCCAGTGGTGGAACCAGCCGCGTGCCGGGGTGTAGTTGGCGCCGAAGCGCAGGGTGCGGGGGGAGGCGCGGTGCATGGAGGGTCCCGGAGTTTTGGGGAATGCGCCGGACGCCCCCAACCTGCCGGGGCGCGCGGGACGGAGTCAACAGCGCCTTCGCGGCCGGGCGGCCTGATTTCGACGGGGCGCCGCTAAGGCGCTTAAGGCGGGCCGCCGCTTATGCGCTCAAGGCGGGGCGGCGGAAGGGCTGTGGTCGGGCCGTGGAAGCCCCGGGCCCCTGCGGTCATGCGGTTCCGGGGATTCCCTCCCGCGCCTCGCCGGTAAGACCCGCGGGAATGCCGGCCGTGGAAGCGCCCCGCGAACAGGCGATGATTGTGCATCAAAATACCGCGCCTGTATGGCAGTTGCCGTGGGCGGCCGCGCCTTTGCAAGGGGCGGACCTTCCGGGGCGGGATCGCGTACGGTCCGCCCATCGAAGTCCACGTCACCGAGGGATGAGGCAGGCATGGCCCGCAGACCCACCATCAAGGACATCGCCCACCGGGCCGGAGTGTCCGAGACCGCCGTGTCCTTCGCCCTCAACGGCAGGCCGGGCGTCTCCGAGGACACCCGCTCCCGGGTCCGCCGGGTCGCCGAGGAACTGGGCTGGCAACCCCACCACGCCGCCCGCGCCCTGTCCGGCGAGCGCTGCGGCGCCATCGGGCTGGTCCTGGCCCGGCCCGCGCACACCCTCGGCGTCGAGTCGTTCTTCCTCCAGCTCGTCTCCGGCATACAGGAAGTGCTCTCGGCCGGCCGGACGGCCCTGCTCTTCCAGGTGGTGGAGGACATCGACGCCGAATGCGCGGTCCACCGCCGCTGGTGGGCCGAACGGCGCGTGGACGGCGTCCTCGTCGTCGACCCCCGTACGCGGGACCCGCGCCCGGAACTCCTGGCCGGGCTGGGGCTGCCGGCCGTGTTCGTCGGCGGAACGGGCGAACCGGTGCCGGCCCGGCCGGCGCGGGCCGGGTCCGCGGAGTCGCCGGAGCCGTCGCCTTCGCCGTCGCCGGAGCCGTCCCCGGCGCCGCCGCCGCTGTCGTCCGTATGGGCCGACGACACCCGCGCCATGGCCGCGGTACTCGAGCACCTCCACGGCCTCGGGCACCGCCGGATCGCGCACATCGCCGGCCTGCCCGGCCTCGCCCATACGGCCCGCCGCATCGCCTCGCTGCGCGACGGGGCCCGCCGGCTCGGGCTGCCCGGCGGCCAGGTGCGTTCGGTGACCACCGACTACTCCGACTCCGAGGGCGCCGCCGCCACCCGCCGGGTCCTCGCCGAGCCGGAGCCGCCCACGGCCCTGGTCTACGACAACGACGTGATGGCGGTGGCCGGCAGGGCGGTTGCCGCCGAGCTGGGCATCCCCGTACCGGACCGCCTCTCCATCGTCGCCTGGGACGACTCGGCGCTGTGCCGGGTGACCCACCCCCGGCTGACCGCGCTGGTCCGCGACACCGCCGGATTCGGCCGGCTCGCGGCCGAGGAGCTCCTCGCCCTCCTCGCCGGAGGCCCGCCCCGGGCCCGGGAGAGCGAGCTGCCCAGGCTGGAGCCCCGGGAGAGTACGGCTCCGCCGCCGGCCGCATACTGAAATCCGACCCCTTCGCAGGAGCGCCCCGTGACCACCCCCACCTCAGCCCTCTCCATGCCGCGCGCGGTCGCGGCGGCCGCCGTCGCCGGCCCGACCGTCGCGATCGACATCGGCGGTACGAAGATCGCCGGGGCGCTGGTCCACCCCGACGGCGCGATGACCGCGGTCACCCGGCGGCCGACCCCGCGCGGGACGGACGCCGAGGGGGTGATGGCGGCGGTCGCGGAGGTCGTCGCCGAACTGGCGCGGGCCCCCCTGTGGGCGCGGGCCGTCCGCTGCGGCATCGGGAGCGCGGGCCCGGTGGACACCTCGCGGGGCACCGTGAGCCCGGTCAACATCGGGGCCTGGCGCGATTTCCCCGTCCAGGAGCGGGTCGCCGCCGAGCTGAGCGCGCGGGGGGCCCGGATCCCGGCCGTCCTGGCCGGCGACGGCGTGGCCATGACGGCCGCCGAGCACTGGCTGGGCGCCGCCCGGGGACACGCCAACGCCCTGTGCATGGTGGTCTCCACCGGGGTCGGGGGCGGCCTGATCCTGAACAACCAGCTCCACCCCGGACCCACGGGCAACGCTGGTCACATCGGCCACATCAGCGTCGCGTTCGACGGCGAGCGGTGCGCCTGCGGAGGCCACGGCTGCGTGGAATCCCTCGCCTCCGGGACCGCCATCGCCCGCTGGGCCCTCGCCCAGGGCTGGACCGGCCCCGACCCCACGGCGGCGGGCGTCGCCGCCTCCGCGGCGGCCGGCGATCCGGTGGCGCTGGCCGCCTTCGACCGGGCCGGGCGGGCCCTGGCCGCGGCCATCGCGGCCACCGCCACCCTCGTCGAGACCGACATCGCGGTCATCGGCGGCGGGGTCGCCGCCAGCGGGGACACCCTCTTCGCGCCGATCCGGCGGCACCTGGCCTCGTACGCGGCCCTGTCCTTCGTCCGGGACCTCCAGGTCGTCCCCGCCACCCTCGGCACCCACGCCGGACTGATCGGCGCGGCCGCCGCCGCGATGATGCTGCTGCCTACGGCTTGACCGAGCGGTAGTACCGCCCGGCGCCCTCGTGCAGGTCGAGCGGGTCCGTGTAGATCGCCGTACGCAGGTCCACCAGCTGCGCGGCGTGCACCTGGTGCCCGATCCGGTCGCGGCTCAGGATCACCGTCCGGGTGAACCGCTCCGTCAGCTCCGCACCGGTGTCCTCCCGGGTGACCAGCAGGTTCGGCACGGCCAGCGTGGCCACCGCCGAGGTGTTGCGGGCCCGGGCGTACGCGTCCTGGGGCATCACCGCCGCGCGGTAGTACCGGGCCGGGCTGCCGGTGTCCTGGAGCTGCTCGACCAGGTCGCCCAGCTGCACGAGCCGGATGTCGAAGCGCTCCGACAGCTCGCGCACGGCGTTGGTCGGGAGTCCGCCCGACCAGAAGAAGGCGTCGATCCGCCCCGCCTCGAGCTCGGCGGGCATGGTGTCGATGCCGATCCCGACGGCGGTCACGTCCTTCTTCGGGTTGAGCTTGGCCGCCGTCAGCAGCCGTTCCGACACCAGCCGGACCCCGGAGCCGTCCTGGCCGACCGCGACCCTCTTGCCCCGCAGGTCACGGGCCGACTGCACCGGCGAACCCGCCGGCACCACCAGCTGGACGTAGTCGTCGTAGAGCCGCGCGCAGCCGCGCAGCCGGTCGGCGCCCGGCTTCCCGTCCGCCCGGTACTTGGCGACCGCGTCCGCCGTGGCCACCGTGAAGTCCGCCTGCCCGGCGGCCACCCGCTGGAGGTTCTGCTGCGACCCCTCGCTGGTCTGCAGCCGGACCTTCACCGCGGGCATGTCCTGCCCGAGGGCCTCCTCCAGCAGCAGCCCGTAACGGTGGTAGACGCCGTTGCGCACCCCCGTGCTGAAGGTCAGCTCGCCCTTGAGCTCCGGTTCCCAGAAGGGCCTGGGCCACCACAGCAGCCCGCCGAGCACGACCAGCACGGCGACGAGGCCCAGCAGGAGGCGGCGCCGGCTGATGCGGGGAGGTACGAGGGGCATGCCGGGATCCTCGCACCCCCTCCGCCGTCCTGTCACGGCCGACCGGGCGACGTCGGCCCGGGTCGGCGCCGCGGGCCCCGGGTCCGCCCCGGCGCCGTCGCCGCCGGCGTGGCCGACGCGGCGGCTCCGGCCGGCCCGCACCGGCGTGGGTGCCCGCTACAGGGGCGTCCCCCCCGGGCCCGGGCCGGCCAAGCCGTACCCCGGCGGCTCCGGCCGGCCCGCACCGCCGCCGATGCCGGCTCCCGGGGCGGCTCGCGCCCCTACCCCCGGCCGGCCCGCGCCGCCGCGGGTGCCGGCTCCGAGGTCAGCCCCGGCCCGCGGCGGCCGGCAGGGCGGTGCGCAGGCGGGCCAGGAGGCGGCGGGCCGCCGGGCCGGACGGGCCGTCCGTGCGCCAGGCCAGCGCGACCCGGCCGCTCAGTTCCGGGTCGCTGAGCCGCAGCGCCCGCACCCCGGGGCCGGCCGCCGATTCCGCTCCGCGGGGGACCACCGCCACCCCGAGCCCCCTCGCGGCCAGCCGGGCCAGCACCGTCGGCGCGGCCGCCTCGAAGTCCACACGGGCGGTGAAACCGGCCTCCGCGCAGGCCCGTTCCAGCACCCCGCGCAGCCCCGTCCCGGGCGGCAGGGCGATCAGTGCCCGCCCCCGCAGCTCCGCCAGGGCGACGCGGCCGTCGACGGCGGACCGTACGAGGGGGTCGTCGGCCCGGACCACCGCGACGAGCGGCTCGTCCAGCACCGCCCGCGCCGTTATCCCCGGCGGCGGCTCCCCGGCCAGCCCGACCACCGCCAGGTCCAGTTCCCCGCGCCGCAGCGCCCCCAGCATCCGCTCCGAGGTGTCCTCGGTGAGCGAGATCTCCACCTGGGGGTGCGCTTCGTGGAAGTCGCCCAGCAGTCCCACCACGTCGAAGGCGTCCACCGCCGCCGAGGCCGCCCCCGGGATGAGGCCCAGCGCCACGCGTCCCCGCAGGAGCCCCGAGAACTCGTCGGCCGTCCGCCGGATCCCCTCCACCGCTGCCAGCGCGGCCCGCGCGTAGGCCAGTACCGCAACGCCCGCCTCCGTCGGAGTGACCCGCCTCCCCGAGCGGTCCAGCAGCCGCTGCCCCAGCTCCCGCTCCAGCTGCTTGACCTGCGCGCTCACCCCGGGCTGGGACACGTGCAGCCGCTCCGCGGCGCGGGTGAAGCCGCCCTCGTCCGCCACCGCCACGAAGTACCGCAGCTGAGCCAGTTCCATAACCGCGCATTCTAGAGCGGCCAGAAACCAAGCCCACGACTTATGGCCGCATGCCCGGCGGGGCCGGATCGGCCCACCGCCACCACAGCGCCGCCGGAGGGCATCGCCCGCGGGGGCCGGAGGGCTCTCCGGTACCGCCTACCCTTGTTGCATGACCAGCAGCGGCGACCGGAGCACGGCAGTGGTGGACCCCAAGGGAACTTACGAGGTGCGCACCTACGGGTGCCAGATGAACGTGCACGACTCCGAGCGGCTCTCCGGTCTGCTGGAGGACGCGGGCTACGTCCGCGCGCCCGAGGGTTCCGACGGTGACGCCGACGTCGTCGTCTTCAACACCTGCGCCGTCCGCGAGAACGCCGACAACAAGCTGTACGGCAACCTCGGCCGGCTCGCCCCGATGAAGACGAAGCGCCCCGGCATGCAGATCGCCGTCGGCGGCTGCCTCGCCCAGAAGGACCGCGACACCATCGTCAAGAAGGCCCCCTGGGTCGACGTGGTCTTCGGTACGCACAACATCGGCAAGCTGCCCGTCCTCCTGGAGCGCGCCCGCGTCCAGGAGGAGGCCCAGATCGAGATCGCCGAGTCGCTGGAGGCCTTCCCCTCCACGCTCCCGACCCGCCGCGAGTCCGCGTACGCCGCCTGGGTCTCGATCTCCGTCGGCTGCAACAACACCTGCACCTTCTGCATCGTTCCGGCGCTGCGCGGCAAGGAGGAGGACCGCCGTCCCGGCGACATCCTCGCCGAGGTGGAGGCCCTGGTCGCCGAGGGCGTCTCCGAGATCACCCTGCTCGGCCAGAACGTCAACGCCTACGGCTCCGACCTGGGCGACCGCGAGGCCTTCTCCAAGCTGCTGCGCGCCTGCGGCCGGATCGAGGGGCTGGAGCGGGTCCGCTTCACCTCCCCGCACCCGCGCGACTTCACCGACGACGTGATCGCCGCCATGGCCGAGACCCCGAACGTGATGCCGCAGCTCCACATGCCGCTGCAGTCGGGTTCGGACCCGATCCTCAAGGCGATGCGCCGGTCGTACCGGCAGGAGCGATTCCTCGGCATCATCGAGAAGGTCCGCGCCGCGATCCCGCACGCCGCGATCTCCACCGACATCATCGTGGGCTTCCCCGGCGAGACGGAGGAGGACTTCCAGCAGACGATGCACGTCGTGCGCGAGGCCCGCTTCGCCAACGCCTTCACCTTCCAGTACTCCAAGCGTCCCGGGACCCCCGCCGCCGACATGGAGGGGCAGATCCCCAAGGAGGTCGTCCAGGACCGCTACATGCGCCTGGTCGCCCTCCAGGAGGAGATCTCCTGGGAGGAGAACAAGAAGCAGGTCGGCCGCACGCTCGAGGTGATGGTCGCCGAGGGCGAGGGCCGCAAGGACGGCGCCACCGCCCGCCTGTCCGGCCGCGCCCCCGACAACCGCCTGGTGCACTTCACCAAGCCCGACGAGGACGTCCGCCCCGGCGACGTGGTGACCGTGGAGATCACCTACGCCGCCCCGCACCACCTGCTCGCCGAGGGCCCGACGCGGGCGGTGCGCCGCACCCGCGCCGGCGACGCCTGGGAGAAGCGCAACGCGGCCCCGGCCCAGCCGGCGGGCGTCATGCTGGGCATCCCGGCCATCGGCGTCCCGGCCCCGCTGCCGGTGGCCACCTCGGGCTGCGCGATCGACTGACCACGCGCCACCGGGGACGGCTAGGCTGCGGATCATGCTCGTAGCCGCCGCCGTCTGCCTCGCCCCGCCGCTCCTCGTGCCGGAGGTCGCCGCGGGCGCCGCCGCCGAACTCGACGCCGCCCGCACCGCCTGCTCCGACGCGCTGGCCGTGCTCGCCGCCGCGCGGCCCGACCTGCTCGTCGTGGTCGGAGCCGCCGGGGCCGACTCCGCGGGGGCCTACCCCCCGGGATCCCGGGGCGGCTTCCGCGGCTTCGGCGTCGACACGGAGGTCCGGCTCGGGGACCGTCCCGAGGGCCCTCCCGGGGACGACGGGGCCGGGCGCCCGCTTCCCGCCCCACTGGCCGTCGGTGCCTGGCTGCTGGGCCGCGCCCGCTGGGGCGCCGCCCCCGTCGAGGGGCTCGCGGTGGACGGGACGCTGGCCACCGGGGACTGCCTGCGGGCCGGCCGGGAGACCGCCGCGCGGGCCGGACGGGTCGCGCTGCTCGTCATGGGCGACGGCAGCGCCTGCCGGACCCTGAAGGCGCCCGGCTACCTGGACGAGCGGGCCGCCGCCTTCGACGCCGCCGCCGGGCGCGCCCTGGGCGCCGCCGACACCGCCGCGCTCGCCGCGCTGGACCCCGCGCTCGCCGCCGAGCTGCTGGCGGCCGGCCGCGCGCCCTGGCAGGTGCTCGCGGGGGCCGCGGCCGGCGCGGGCCTGGACGGCCGGCTGCTGTACGAGGACGCCCCCTACGGGGTCGGCTACTTCGTGGCCGCCTGGTCCTAGCCGGGCCAGGAGGTTTCCGTACGCGCGTACGACGGAGGGGCGCGGGATCAGCCGATCCCGCGCCCCTCGCGGTACCGCGTCAGGAGGCGGCCGGCGGCGTCGGCCCGCCGGGGGTGTCCTTGTGCGCGATCTTGCCCAGGGCGTCCTTCGCCTTGTCCGCGCCGGTCGTGATCCTGGCGCTGTACTTGCCGTGGGTCTTGGAGTCCACGACCCTGGCGACCTTGTCCAGGCCCTCGCCGATCTTGCCCTCGTGCTGCTGCGCGAGGTCACCGACCTTCTCCTTCGCGGGAGCGAGTTTGGCCTTCAGATTGTCCATGAACCCCATGGGGCACCTTCCAGTGGCGTGACTAGGTACGGGCGCCCTCGCCGGACTCGCTGTCCGCGGCAGCCTCCGCCGACTGCTGCTTGGGGATCTCCACGGCCTCCGCCGCGGGGGCCCCGGCCACCGCAGTCCCGGTTTCCTCGGCCTTCCCGGCCTCCTCGGCCGGCTCGGTCTCCGCCTCCAGCGCCTCCGCCGTTCCGGCCTCGGTGGCGGCCTGATCGGCCACTACCTCTTCCTTGCGGCGAAAAATCCGGTCAAAAACGCCCATGTCTACTCCCATAACGTTACTCGTGCGGGTGAAGTTCCGCCCTGGCCGGACCGGCCTCCACCAGATGCGCGCCAGGCGCACGCCGGGCCGGAACCTCTTCAGGGCAACGACCCCGCCCGCACCTCGTCACCTCACCCGATCGGGTACATGCCGCGGGGTTTGCGAGACTGTTCCGGTGAGCAACGCAGCCCCCGCCCCGCGGGTCATCGCCGTCGTCGGACCCACCGCGGCCGGAAAGTCCGACCTGGGCGTCGCCCTGGCCCGCCACTTCGACGGCGAGGTCGTCAACGCCGACTCCATGCAGCTGTACCGGGGGATGGACATCGGCACCGCCAAGCTGACGCCCGAGGAACGCGGCGGCGTCCCGCACCACCTCCTCGACGTCTGGGACGTCACCGAGACCGCCAGCGTCGCCGAGTACCAGCGCCTGGCCCGCGCGGAGATCGACGCGCTGCTCGCCCAGGGCCGCACCCCCGTCCTCGTCGGCGGATCCGGCCTGTACGTGCGCGGCGCGCTCGACGCCATGGAGTTCCCCGGCACCGACCCCGAGGTAAGGGCCCGCCTGGAGGCGGAGGCCACCCTGCGCGGCCCCGGCGCCCTCCACGCCCGCCTCGCCGCCGCCGACCCGGCGGCGGCCGCCGCGATCCTGCCCAGCAACACCCGCCGCATCGTCCGGGCCCTCGAGGTCATCGAGATCACCGGCAAGCCCTTCACCGCCAACCTGCCCGGCCACGAATCCGTCTACGACACCGTCCAGATCGGCGTCGACGTGGCCCGCCCCGAGCTCGACGAGCGGATCGCGCTGCGCGTGGACCGCATGTGGGAGGCCGGACTGGTCGACGAGGTCCGGGCCCTGGAGGCCCGGGGACTGCGCGAGGGCGTCACCGCCTCCCGCGCGCTGGGCTACCAGCAGGTACTGGCCGCCCTCGCCGGGGAGTGCACCGAGGACGAGGCGAGGGCCGAGACCGTACGCGCCACCAAGCGCTTCGCCCGCCGCCAGGACTCCTGGTTCCGCCGTGATCCCCGCGTGCACTGGCTCAGCGGAGCCGCCGCCGACCGGGCGGAACTCCCCGGGCTCGCGCAGTCGTTGGTCGAACGAGCGGTCACAGCCTGATCACGTGATTGCATCGGGAAGCCCCGTGTGCCCGTCGCGGGCCCGGGTCCGTGCCATCATCAAACTTCTGAACAGTGGCGTACGAAGTCCGAGTGGGGAGGGCGCGTGGCTATGGAGGCCGGCCCTCGTGACACGGGGCGGGACGACACCGGGCGGGAAGCGGACCCGATGCTCCGCGGCGGGTCCGGCGAGCCGGGCGCGTCCGCCGGCACCGGCGTACCGGACGCCCCGGCGGGCTCCGGCGGACCCGGCACCCCGGTCGGCGCCGACTCCGCCACCGATGGTCTCGGCCTGCCCGCCGAACCGGCCCGTCTGAGCCCCGACGGCCCCGACGCCCCGGAGCCGGGCACGGAGGCGGCCGGCCCCGCCTTCGAGGTCGAGCTGCGACCGCAGCGCCGCCTGCGCATCTGGCAGATCGCCCCCATCGTGATGCTGGCCGCCGCCGGCTCCCTGATGTTCGCCTTCCCCCTCGCCTTCGAGTTCGGGGACGGCGGAGCCGTCGTCGCCATGCTCGGCTTCCTCATCAGCTGCTGCGCGGGCGGCTGGGGCATGATGGCCGCGCGCCGCGTCGGCTACACCTGGCCCGGGCTGCCGCCTCGCGGCAGCGGCCGCCGCCCCGACTGGCGCATGGCCGCGCTGTACGCGCTGGTCGCACTGGCCGTCGTAGCACTCGCCGTGTACCGGGTGGCCCGGCTGCGCTGACCGGCGCGGACCGGCGGCGTCACCCCACCGGCGACGGCCCGGCCGCATGCCGGTACCGCAGGCCGCGGCGGTGACCCGCTCGGTACCATGGGCGCGTGACGCACACCAGCCTCCCCTTCCTCAAGGGCCACGGGACCGAGAACGACTTCGTGATCGTCCCGGACCCGGACAACGCCATCGAGCTGCCCGCCACCGCCGTCGCCGCCCTGTGCGACCGCCGGGCCGGCATCGGGGCCGACGGTGTGCTGCACGTGGTGCGCTCCGCCGCCCACCCCGAGGCCGCGCACATGGCCGGCGAGGCCGAGTGGTTCATGGACTACCGCAACAGCGACGGCTCCATCGCCGAGATGTGCGGCAACGGCGTCCGCGTCTTCGCCCGCTACCTCCAGCACGCCGGCCACGTCGAGCCGGGCGACCTCGCCATCGCCACCCGCGGCGGCGTCAAGCGGGTCCACCTCGACAAGACCGGCGACGTCACCGTCTCCATGGGCCGCGCGCTGCTCCCCGAGGGCGAGGTCACCGTCTCCGTCGGCGAACGCTCCTGGCCGGCGCGCAACGTGAACATGGGGAACCCGCACGCCGTCGCGTTCGTTGAAAGCCTCGACCACGCCGGCACGCTGTACAGCCCCCCGCCGTTCAGCCCCGCCTCCGCCTACCCCACCGGGGTCAACGTCGAGTTCGTCGTCGACCGCGGCCCCCGGCACGTCGCCATGCGCGTCCACGAGCGCGGCTCCGGCGAGACCCGCTCCTGCGGCACCGGCGCCTGCGCCGTCGCCGTGGCCGCCATCCGGCGCGACGGAGCCGACCCCGCCGAGACCGGCCGGCCCGTCTCGTACACCGTCGACCTCCCCGGCGGCACCCTCGTCATCACCGAACACCCCGACGGCAGCGTCGACATGACTGGACCGGCCGTCATCGTGGCCTCCGGCGAGTTCGAAGCGGCCTGGCTGACGGAAACGGCCTTCGCCTGAAGATTCCCTCTCATGGGTGATCCGTTTCACGCTGAGCAAGAGGTGGACTGCGCCACGTGGTGGGGTCGGTAACATCAGGCACCGGCCCTGAGGGCTCACCCCATGCCCGCCACCGCCGGTCGAAGCCGCCGGAGGTGCCCATGAGTGCAGAGGCCACGAACCCAGAAGCACACGCCGAGATCCGCCCTGAGCCGCGCAGACGAGGCCGGAGCCGGCTCGATCTGCGCCGCCTGGGCCGCGCGGCCCTGCTCGGACCCACGTCCCGCGACCGCCTGCCGGACGCCATCGGGCACGTAGCAGAAGCCCACCGCGCCCACCATCCGGACGCCGACCTGTCCATCCTGCGGAAGGCCTATGTGCTCGCCGAGCACTCCCACCGCGGCCAGATGCGCAAGAGCGGCGAGCCCTACATCACACACCCCCTCGCCGTCACCCTCATCCTCGCCGAACTCGGCGCCGAGACCACCACCCTGACGGCCTCCCTCCTCCACGACACCGTCGAGGACACCGATGTGACCCTCGAACAGGTCCGGGCCGAGTTCGGCGACGAGGTCTGCTTCATCGTCGACGGCGTCACCAAGGTCGAGAAGATCGACTACGGGGCCGCCGCCGAACCGGAGACCTTCCGCAAGATGCTCGTGGCCACCGGCAACGACGTCCGCGTGATGTCCATCAAACTCGCCGACCGGCTCCACAACATGCGCACCCTCGGCGTGATGCGCCCCGAGAAACAGGCACGCATCGCCAAAGTCACCCGCGACGTCCTGATCCCCCTCGCCGAACGCCTCGGCGTCCAGGCCCTCAAGACCGAGCTGGAAGACCTCGTCTTCGCCATCCTCCACCCCGACGAGTACGAGAACACCCGCGCCCTCATCGCCGCCCACGCCGGCGAGGACGACCCCCTCGCCGCCATCGCCGAATCCGTACGCACCGTCCTGCGCGACGCCGGCATCGCCGCCGAGGTCCAGGTACGGCCGCGGCACTTCGTCTCCGTCCACCGCATCTCCCGGCAGCGCGGCGAACTGCGCGGCTCCGACCTCGGCCGCATCCTCGTCCTCGTCGCCGAGAACGCCGACTGCTACGGGGTGCTCGGCGAACTCCACACCTGCTTCACCCCGGTGGTCTCGGAGTTCAAGGACTTCATCGCCGTCCCGAAGTTCAACCTCTACCAGTCACTGCACACCGCCGTCGCCGTCCCCGAGGGGTACGTCGCCGAAGTCATCGTCCGCACCCGCCAGATGCACCGCGTCGCCGAAGCCGGCGTCATCGCCCTCGGCAACCCCTACGCCACCGGTGGCGAGGCCGCCGACTGCGACGAGGAACGCGTCGACCCCACCCGCCCCGGCTGGCTCTCCCGGCTCCTCGACTGGCAGCAGTCCGCACCCGACCCCGACACCTTCTGGAGCGTGCTGCGCGCCGAACTGGCCCAGGACCGGGAGATCACCGTCTTCCGCGCCGACGGGGGCACGCTGGGCCTGCCCGCCGGGGCCAGCTGTATCGACGCCGCCTACGCGCAGCACGGCGAGGCGGCCCACGGCTGTATCGGCGCCCGCGTCAACGGGCGCCTCACCTCACTCTCCTCGCCGCTCTCCGACGGCGACACCGTCCAGCTGCTCCTCGCGCAGGACGCCTCCTCCGGGCCCGCCCCCGACTGGCTGGAGCACGCCAGGACCCCGGCCGCCCGGATCGCCATCAGCAGCTGGCTCCAGGCCCACCCCGACGGCCCCGGACCCGCCACCGCCGCGCCCCGCGCGCCGCTGTCGGTGCCCGGGCTGCGCGGCGGCGGGGGCAACGCCGTCGCCGACCTGCCCGACGCGCACGTCCGCCTCGCCGGATGCTGCACCCCCGTACCGCCCGACGCGGTCGCCGGGTTCGTCGTACGCGGCGGCGCCGTCACGGTCCACCGCGTCCACTGCCCGGCCGTGGCCCAGATGCGCGCCCTGGGCCGCACCTCGGTCGCCGTGCACTGGCGGGCCACCGCGGACTGCCGGGTCACGCTGAACGCCGAATCGTTCGGGCGCCCGCACCTTTTGGCCGACCTGACCGAGGCCATCGCCCGGCTGGGGGTCGAGGTGGTCTCCGCCACCGTGGAACCGCCCGTGGAACAGCGGGTCCGGCACAGCTACACGCTGCAACTGCCCGACGCGGCGGTACTGCCCGCGCTGATGCGGGCGATGCGGGACGTGCCCGGCGTGTACGACGTGAGCCGGGTGTAGGGCCCGCTCGGCGGGAGGAGAGGGGAGGGGCGGGGGCCCAGGGGGCTGGGGAAGGCTTCGGGGGAAGACCGGGGGAGGAGCGGGGGCGTCGGGGGTTCGGGGGGCGTGGGGGGCGTAGGCGTACCGGGGCGCGTCAGGGGTGGTTCCCGCCCTCGGTGGGGGCTCGTGGAGACGTACGTGCGCGGGAAGTGCCGCACAAGGGTGTACGCAGTCCTGTGCCCGGCTCCGGCGCCTCGTTCGGGTGGAGTCGTCGCGCGCCGCTCGCGGGCCCGCGACACGCGCTGGTAAGCGGTGGTGGATGCAGCTCACCTCCCCGCGCCTGCGCGCCTCCCTGCTCGCCGCGGCCTCCCTCACCCTCGTCGCCGCCGTGCTGCCCCCGCCGAAACCGCTGGGCATCGGCGACCGGCTCTTCCCCGAGCTGGGCAACCCCGGCTACGACGTCCTCTCCTACGACCTGTCCTTCACGTACGAGGACAACCGCAGCCCCCTCGACGCGATCACCGCCATCGAAGCCCGCACCCTGGAACCGCTGGAGCGGATCAACCTCGACTTCACGCACGGAACCGTCTCCTCCGCCGAGGTCAACGGCCAGCCCGCGCGCTTCGAGTCCGCCGGGGAGGACCTCGTACTGACCCCCGCGCACCCGGTCCCGGCGAGCGCCCCGCTGCGCATCACCGTCCGGCACACCAGCGACCCGCGCGGCAGGGCCTCCGACGGGGGGTGGGTCACCACCGAGGACGGCCTCGCCATGGCCAACCAGGCGGACGCCGCCCACCGGGTCTTCCCCTGCAACGACCACCCCGCGGACAAGGCCTACTACACCTTCCGGATCACCGCCCCGCACGGCTACACGGCCGTCGCCAACGGGCTGCCCGGCGCCCTCCCCGCCGCCCGCGCGGGCGGCGCCACCGAGTGGACGTACAGGACCGTGCACCCGATGGCCACCGAGCTGGCCCAGGTCTCCGTCGGCCGCTCCGCCGTCGTCCACCGCACCGGACCGCACGGCCTGCCGCTGCGCGACGTGGTGCCCGCCGCGGACCGCGAGCGGCTGGAGCCCTGGCTGGCGAAGACCGCCGGGCAGGTGGCGTGGATGGAGGAGCGCGTGGGCCGCTACCCCTTCGAGAACTACGGGGTGCTCATCGCCCGGGCGAAGACCGGCTTCGAGCTGGAGACCCAGACGCTCTCGCTCTTCGAGCACGGCCTGTTCGCAGGGGAGGCGGCCGGCTACCCGGAGTGGTACGTGGAGTCCATCATGGTCCACGAGCTCGCCCACCAGTGGTTCGGCGACAGCGTGACCCCGCGCACCTGGTCCGACCTGTGGCTCAACGAGGGGCACGCCACCTGGTACGAGGCCCTGTACGCCGACGGGCTCGGCAAGTACCCCCTGGAGCGGCGGATGCGCGAGGCCTACCAGCGCTCCGACCAGTGGCGGGCCCAGGGCGGCCCCCCGGCCGCCCCGAAGGCGGCCCCGCCCGGCGAGAAGATCGGCCTCTTCCGCCCCGTCGTCTACGACGGGGCCGCGCTGATCCTCTACGCCCTGCGCCAGGAGATCGGCGCCGCGGCCTTCGACCGGGTCGAGCGGCGCTGGGTGGCGGAGCACAAGGACGGGATCGCGGGCACGGATGACTTCGTACGGCTGGCCTCGCAGGAGGCCGGACGCGACCTCACGGCCTTCCTGCGGCCGTGGCTGTACGGGGAGACCACCCCGGCGATGCCCGGACACCCGGAGTGGGGCGGCCCGGCGTCCTCCAAGGCCGCACCGGCGTCCCCCAAGGCCGCCCCCGCCTCCTCCCCGGCCGCACCGGCCGGGGCCGCGGGGAAGCCGTAGCGGCGGGAAAAACGGTATGACGGGCGGGGAACGGGCATGACACCATCGACGAGTCCGACCGGGAACCCGGCGGAATCCCGCTCCGGGAACCGCCGCGGGGAATCACCGGGCCGGACCACGCGTTGGAAGTGACAGTGTTATGTCACGCACAGCGGTACCTTTGGCCCTGGCTGAACCGGCCGGGCGCCGGAACCGGCCGGCGCGACACCATCGAATCGACGTAAGGATCCAATGACCTCCTCTTCTTCCCCTTCCCAGGACCCGCGGGACGCGCAGAACGTGCGGGACTCGCAGAGCTTCACCGAGAGCCTTCGGGCCGATGCCCTGATGGAAGAGGACGTCGCCTGGAGCTACGAGATCGACGGCGAGCGGGACGGCGACCAGTTCGACCGCTCCGAGCGCGCGGCCCTGCGCCGCGTGGCCGGTCTCTCGACCGAACTCGAGGACGTCACCGAGGTCGAGTACCGCCAGCTCCGCCTGGAGCGCGTGGTCCTCGTCGGTGTCTGGACCTCCGGCACGGTCAGCGACGCCGAGAACTCCCTCGCGGAGCTCGCGGCCCTCGCCGAGACGGCGGGCGCCCTCGTACTCGACGGTGTGATGCAGCGGCGCGACAAGCCCGACCCGGCCACCTTCATCGGTTCCGGCAAGGCCCGCGAGCTGCGCGACATCGTGCTCGAGAGCGGGGCCGACACCGTCGTCTGCGACGGCGAGCTCAGCCCCGGCCAGCTCATCGCGCTCGAGGACGTGGTCAAGGTCAAGGTCGTCGACCGGACCGCCCTCATCCTCGACATCTTCGCCCAGCACGCCAAGTCCCGAGAGGGCAAGGCGCAGGTCGCACTCGCGCAGATGCAGTACATGCTGCCGCGACTGCGCGGCTGGGGTCAGTCGCTCTCCCGGCAGATGGGTGGCGGCGGCGGTGGCGGCATGGCCACCCGAGGCCCCGGTGAGACCAAGATCGAAACCGACCGGCGCCGCATCCGCGAGAAGATGGCGAAGATGCGCCGGGAGATCGCCGAGATGAAGACCGGCCGGGACATCAAGCGGCAGGAACGCCGCCGCAACAAGGTCCCCTCGGTCGCCATCGCCGGCTACACCAACGCGGGCAAGTCCTCGCTCCTCAACCGCCTCACGGGCGCGGGCGTACTGGTGGAGAACGCACTGTTCGCCACCCTCGACCCGACCGTGCGCCGGGCCGAAACCCCCTCCGGCCGCGTCTACACCCTGGCCGACACCGTGGGCTTCGTCCGGCACCTGCCCCACCACCTCGTCGAGGCGTTCCGCTCCACGATGGAGGAGGTCGGCGACTCCGACCTCATCCTGCACATCGTGGACGGCTCGCACCCGGCACCGGAGGAGCAGCTGGCGGCGGTGCGCGAGGTCATCCGCGAGGTCGGCGCGGTCGACGTGCCCGAGATCGTGGTGATCAACAAGGCGGACGCCGCCGACCCGCTCGTCCTCCAGCGGCTGCTGCGCATCGAGCGGCACTCCATCGCCGTCTCGGCCCGCACCGGCCAGGGCATCGAGGAACTCCTCGCGCTCATCGACGCCGAGCTGCCCAGGCCGGCGGTCGAGGTGGAGGCACTCGTGCCGTACACCCGCGGCGCGCTGGTCGCCCGGGCGCACGCCGAGGGCGAGGTGATCTCCGAGGAACACACCCCGGAGGGGACCCTGCTCAAGGCGCGGGTCCACGCGGAACTGGCGGCGGAACTGACGCCGTACGTGCCCGCCAAGCAGTAAGGGCACGACACGCCCGCAATGACGGAGGGCCCCCGCACGAGCGGGGGCCCTCCGTCATGTGCGGACGGGGTCCGCTCCGCTCCGCGCGGGCTCCTACTTGAACTTGGCGCTCACCGCGTCGTAGATGCCCTTGGCCTCCGGGCCCAGCTTCGGACCGGCCAGCCAGCCGGCCTTGGCCGGACCGATCGAGGTGTTCGACACCAGCGCCGGCTTGCCGTCGGCACCCGTCGCGACCCAGCCGCCCCCGGAGGAACCGCCCGTCATCGTGCAGCCGATGCGGTACATCACCGGGTCCGCCTGCCGCAGCGCCAGCCGGCCCGGCTTGTCCGCGCACTGGAACGCCTTCTGCCCGTCGAACGGAGCCGCCGCCGGGTAGCCCGTCGCCGTCACGCCCGCGATCTTCCCCACCGCCGGCGCGTTGAACTCCACCGGCAGCGCCGTACCGACCGTCTCCTCCAGCGACTTGCCGCCGCCCTTCTCCGGCGTCACGTGCAGCACCGCGAAGTCGTACGGGGCACCCGCGCCACCCGTCGGACCGCCGGTCGCGATCCACTGGTCCGAGGTCTGCGCCCAGTCGCTCCACCACACGCCGTACGGGGCCACCTGCTCGCGCGGCGCGCCCTTGAGCGCCGCCGCCGGCTTGCCCGCGTTGTTGTAGGAGGGGACGAAGGCGATGTTGCGGTACCAGCCGCCGGCCTTGCCCGCGTGCACGCAATGGCCCGCCGTCCAGACCATGTTGGACTTGCCCGGGCGGGCCGGGTCCTTCACCACGGTCGCCGAGCAGACCATCGAGCCCTCGGGACCGTCGAAGAAGACCTTGCCGGACGCCGGAACGCTCGTGTGGTACGGCGCGGCGGCCGGCTTGGCGGCCACCGGAGCCGGGGTCGGGTCGGTGACGCCCTGGTCCTTGCCGGCGTCCGGGTCGACGGACGGGCGCTGCGGCTGCTCCGCGTCACGCATCCGGTCCGGATCCCAGAGACCGTCGATGATCGGGTTGACGTAGTCGCCCGCCTCGCGGAGCCAGTCCTCCTTCTTCCAGTTCTTCCACGCGCCCCCCTTCCACTTCTCCAGGTCGAAGCCGTGCTGCTTGAGCTTGTCCTTGAGCTCGTCCGGGATCTTGAGCCCGTCCGCCGTGCCGGACGGCAGGCTCGCAGCCACGGTCGGCTTGGCGTCGGAGCCGGCCTCACCGTCGCCGGGTCCGCAGGCCGAGGCGGTCAGCGCGAGCGCGGCCGCACTGAGGAGCGCGGTGACCGGTCGGTTCGGTCGCATGTCGTGAGTCCCCCTGGAGTTTCGAGGTGTTGAGACGGAGTCGATCGAGGTGGATCGCAGACCCCCCACTATGCCGCCGAGGCCTAGGACGGCGGTCCCCGGGTCGGTGGTTCCTGCCGCGACGCCGTGGCGTCAGGCGTCGGGCGTCGGGGCCGCAAGGATCTTCGGGCGGACCGTGATCCGAAGCCGTCATCGTCGTTGGTACGTACGGGGGATGGTGCAGCAGCGCGCGTGTTCGACGCGCGATCCGAAGACCAGCCTGCGGGAGGACCGACAGTCGTGGCCGTGACCGAGCCGACCGCAGCCGCGGCACAGATGCCCCCGCAGGCCTCAACCGCCCCTGCACCGCCGACCCCCGCGCCCGTGGCGACGCGGGCCGCGCGGCAGGTGCCGGCGCAGGGTGGGAGGGGATCCGCCTCGGCGGAGGGCATCCTGCGCAGGCAGTCGCTGCGGGAGTCCGCCGCCCGGACCTACGCCCGTTCCCTGCCCATCGTCCCCGTGCGCGCCCGGGGGCTGACGATCGAGGGCGCGGACGGGCGGCGCTACCTCGACTGCCTCTCCGGCGCGGGGACCCTCGCCCTCGGCCACAACCACCCCGTCGTCCTCGAAGCCATCCGGGGAGTCCTCGACTCGGGGGCTCCGCTGCACGTCCTCGACCTGGCCACCCCGGTCAAGGACGCCTTCACCACCGAGCTCTTCGAGAACCTTCCGCCCGCTCTGGCCGCCGACGCCCGCGTCCAGTTCTGCGGGCCCGCCGGGACCGACGCCGTCGAAGCCGCCCTGAAACTGGTCCGCTCGGCCACCGGACGCACCGGGCTGCTCACCTTCACCGGCGCGTACCACGGTATGACCGCCGGGGCGCTGGAGGCGTCGGGCGGTGCCGGCGACGTACGGGTGACCCGGCTGCCCTACCCGCAGGACCACCGCTGCCCGTTCGGGGTCGGCGGGGCCGAGGGCGCGCGGCTCGGCGCCCGCTGGACCGAGAGCCTGCTCGACGACCCCAAGGGCGGGGTACCGGCGCCCGCCGCCATGATCGTCGAGCCCGTGCAGGGCGAGGGCGGGGTCCACCCGGCCCCCGACGCCTGGCTGCGCAGGATGCGGGAGATCACCGCCGCCCGGGGCATCCCGCTGATCGCGGACGAGGTGCAGACCGGGGTGGGCCGTACCGGCGCCTTCTGGGGCGTCGACCACGCCGGGGTGGTCCCCGACGTGATGGTCCTGTCCAAGGCGATCGGCGGCAGCCTGCCCCTGGCCGTGATCGTCTACCGGGCCGAACTGGACGTCTGGGCCCCGGGAGCCCACGCCGGAACGTTCCGCGGGAACCAGCTCGCCATGGCCGCGGGCACCGCGACCCTCGCTTACGTCCGCCGCAACGGGCTGGCCGAGCGTGCGGCCGTCCTGGGCGAGCGGATGCTGACGGCCCTGCGCGGCCTGGCGGCGGACCAGCCCTGCATCGGCGACGTCCGGGGCCGCGGCCTGATGATCGGCGTCGAACTCGTCGACCCCGAAACCGGCGCCGCCGCACCCGCCCTCGCCGCCGCCGTTCGGGAGGAGTGCCTCGGCCGCGGCCTGATCGTCGAACTCGGGGGCCGCCACTCCAGCGTCGTCCGTCTGCTGCCGCCGCTGACCCTGACCGACGAACAGGCAGCAGCCGTCCTGGACCGGCTGGCCGACTCCATCCCCGCCGCCGCCCGCCGGCCCCACTGACCGTACGCGAAGGACCCCCGATGCCCGACCCCTCCACCACCCCCCGCCCCGCCCCCCTCCCGCCGGCCTCGACCGCGCCGCCGAGCGACCCGACCCCCGGCTCCCTCCCGCCCACTCCGGCCGCGGCGGCGGGCGGCGCGGCCCTCTCGGCCCCCGGCCCGACCGCCACTCCCTCGGCCGCCGGCACGCTCCCGCCCGGCTCGGCGAACCCGGCTGCGGCGGGTGGCCCGGCCCCCTCGGCCCCCGGCCTCGCCCCGGCTCCCACCCCCCTCCCGCCGACCCCGGCTGCGGTGCCGGGCGGCGCGGCCCCCGGCACGCTCCCGTCGGGCTCGACGCACCCGGCTACGGCATCTCCGGCTGCGGAGCGGCAGCCGGCCGATCCCGGACGGTCCCGGGCCGGAGCGGTGCCCGCGTCCTCGCCCGGACTCCAGGCGGCGCAGGCCACACCCGCCCCCTCGGCCCCCGCCCCCCTCCCGCCCACCCCGGTCCACCCGGCAGAGGCGGGCCTGCCGCCTGCCCCCGGCCCGGCGCAGGCGGCCTACGCTGTCGGCGCCCCCGCAGCCGCGGCTGCTCCGGGCCACCCGGCGCCCGGCCCCGTTCACCATCCCGCTCCGGCTCAGGCGGCACCGCCCGACCACCCCGGCCCTACCCCGGCGCAGCCCCTGGCCGCCCCCGGCCACACCGGCCCGGCGGCCGCGCCCCGCCCGGCGCAGCCCGAGGCGCCCGCCGCCACGCAGGCGCCGACGGGCCCCCACCCGGACTCCGCACCGCCCCAGCGGCCGGCGGCACCCCCGGCGGCGGAGCCGGAGCCGGCCGACCCCGGACGGCACCGGGCCGGAGCGGTGCCCGCGCCCTCACCCGGACTCCAGGCGGCGCCGGCCACCCCCGCCCACCCCCCGGCGGGCACCGTGCCCCGGCAGAAGGACGGCACCCTCCGCCCCCGTGTGGGCGGCCCCGGACCCGCCGGCCCCGACCCGGCGGCGCTGCCCGACCTGCTGGACCACCCCGACCCGGCCACGGCCGCCGAATCCGCGACGGTGGAGAACCTGCTGCGATGCTGGGTACGCGAGAGCGGCATCGGCCGCCCCGACGGGCCCGTCGGAACCCTGCTCCGCATCCCCCTCCCCGCGTCCGCGGCCGCCCTGCTCGTGCCCGTCCGGTACTGGTCCCCGACGGGCTGGCACCGCTTCGGCCCCGCCCGCCTCGAAGGCGCCCCGGCCCACGCCCCGGCCGTGGACGCCGTCACCCTCGCCGCCCTGCTCGCCCGGCAGGGCGACGGCCGCAGCGGCACCGACCTCGTCGGCCGGGTCGCCGACTCGGTCCGCCGCACCGCCGAGTTCATCGCCGACCGGCGCCGGCGCCCCACCGGCCCGGCCCCCGTCGCGGGGCACCTCTTCCTCTCCGCCGAACAGTCCCTCCTCCTCGGCCACCCCCTCCAACCGGACCCCAAGAGCCGCGAAGGACTCTCCGAAACCGAAGTACGCCTCTACTCACCCGAACTCCACGGCTCCTTCCCCCTGCACTGGATCGCGGTCGCGCCCGAGGCCCTCGCCACCGACTCCTCATGGACCGAACGCGGCCGCCCGGTCTCCGCCGCCCAGCTCCTCACGCGGCTCGCCCCCGGACTCCCGCTGCCCCCCGGCGCCACCGCCCTTCCCCTGCACCCCTGGCAGGCCCGCGACCTCCTCCACCGCCCCGCCGTCACCGCCCTCCGCGACGCGGGACTCATCACCGACCTGGGCCCGCACGGCGCCCCCTGGTACCCCACTTCCTCCGTCCGCACCGTCCACCGCCCCGGCGCCCCGGCGATGCTCAAGCTCTCCCTCGGCCTGCGCATCACCAATAGCCGCCGCGAGAACCTCCGCAAGGAACTCCACCGCGGCGTCGAAGTCCACCGGCTGCTGCGCACCGGCCTCGCCGAGCAGTGGCAGACCGCCCACCCCGGCTTCGACATCGTGCGCGACCCCGCCTGGGTCGCCGTCGACGCCCTGGACGGCACCCCCGTCCGGGGATTCGACGCCGTACTGCGCCACAACCCCTTCCACTCCGACGACGACGCCGTCTGCGTCGCCGCACTGACCTCCCCGCGCCCATGGCCCGGCCGGACTACGATGCGCTCCCGCCTCGCCGACACCCTCTCCCGGCTCGCCCTCACCACCGGCCGCCCCGTCTCCGCCGTCGCCACCGAGTGGTTCCTGCGCTACCTCGACCACGTCGTCCTGCCGGTCCTCGCCTTCGACGCACTCGCCGGCATCGCCCTCGAAGCGCACCAGCAGAACACCCTGGTCCTCCTCGACCGGGCGGGCTGGCCCATCGGCGGCCGCTTCCGCGACAACCAGGGCTACTACTTCCGCGACTCCCGGCGCGCCGAACTGGAACGACGCCTCCCCGGCATCGGCGGCGCCAGCGACACCTTCGTCCCGGACGCCGTCGCCGACGAACGCTTCGCCTACTACCTCGGCATCAACAACGTGATCGGCCTCATCGGCGCCTTCGGATCCCAACGGCTCGCCGACGAGCGCGTGCTCCTCGCCGCCTTCCGCCGCTTCCTCGGCAAGGCCTCCCGTCTCGGACCGGTCCCCGCGCAGCTGCTCGACTCACCCACCCTCCGCTGCAAGGCGAACCTGCTCACCCGCCTGGGCGGCCTCGACGAGCTCGTGGGCCCCGTCGACAGCCAGTCCGTCTACGTCACCATGACCAACCCCCTCCACGACTGACGCGCTCCCACCCACACCGAGAAGAGCCCCCATGCCTCCCACGGACACCACGACGAGCACCCTCGGCGGCCCCGCCTCCCACGAGGTCACCGCGCACCGCTTCACCGTCGGACTGCTGCCGCTGCTCGCCGAGGCGGACCTCCTCGAATCACCAGCGTGCTGGGGCGTGGCCGCGACACCGGCCGGAGCCTTCCGCCTCGAACCCGTACGGCCGGGCCGGGACCTGGAACTGCTCACCGGGTGGATGAACGACCCCGAGGTGGCCGCCTACTGGGAGCTGAGCGGATCCGCCGCCGTGACCGCGTCGCACCTGCGCGCCCAGCTCGACGGCGACGGCCACAGCATTCCCTGCCTCGGCCTCCTCGACGGCAGCCCCATGAGCTACTGGGAGATCTACCGGGCCGACCTGGACCCGGTTTCCTTCTACTACCCGGCGCTCTCCCACGACACGGGTATCCACCTGCTCATCGGAGACGGCACGAACCGGGGCAGGGGCCTGGGCACCATGCTGCTGCGCGCGGTCACCGAGCTCGTCTTCGACAACCGCCCCCGCTGCACACGCGTCATCGCGGAACCGGACATTCGCAACACCCCCTCCGTTTCAGCCTTCATGAACGCCGGTTTCCGCTATTCCACGGAAATCGACCTCCCCGAGAAGCGAGCCGCCCTGATGATCCGTGAGCGGGCGCTGCGCAATCTGCTCTGATCGGCGCCCCGGTCATACGGTCATACGTCCTCCCGGATATCGGGCTCATCCTGCTCATGCCCTTTGTCCAGGCTCAGTTCGCGTCTTCGGTTTTCACAGCTCTCATCTCCAGAACTTCACGGCCCGCAGCAAGGTTCCCGATATTCGAGGAGTCCCGTGCCGAATTTCCCCGCAGCCCCCGGCTCCTTCGAAGACGACGTTCCCCCCTCGCCACAACATCCGTGCACGCCGCCCGCACTCAACCGGCCCACCTGGGACCTCGCGGCGCGCCGGCTACTGGCCAAGATGCTCGGCGAGTTCGCGTACGAGGAGATCATCAGCCCCGTCCCGGCCCCCTCGACGGCCGGTGACGCCTGGACCCTCACCCTCGACGACGGCAGCGGCCTGGGCTTTCGCGCCCGCCGCCGCGCGTATGGAAGCTGGCACGTCCGCCCGGACACGATCACGCTGACGCCGCCGGGCCCCGCGGCGGAGCCCCCGCTCGCGTTCGGGGACCCGTACGGCTTCCTCGTCCGGGCCCGCACCCTGCTGCGGCTCGACGGGCCGACCCTCGGCCACCTGATCCACGAGCTCAGTTCCATCCTCGCCGCCGACGCCCGGCTCGACCACCACGCGCTCACCGCGGACGTCCTCGCCGACCTGGACTACGCGGCGCTCGAAGGCCACCAGACCGGCCACCCCTGGCTCGTCCTCAACAAGGGCCGGGTCGGATGGTCCGCCTCGGACGCCGCCGCCTGGGCCCCCGAGGCGCGCACCCGGCAGCGGCTGCCGTGGCTCGCGGCCCACACCTCCCTGGCGGAGTACCGGGGCACCGCCGGACTCGAGGATCCGGCGCGGCTCTACGCGGCCGAGCTGGACCCGGTCACCCGGGCGGCGTTCGACCGGATCCTGCGCGACCGGGGCCTCGACCCGCTCCGCTACCTCTACCTGCCCGTCCACCCCTGGCAGTGGGACGAGGTCGTCCTCCCCCTCTTCGCCCCCGACCTCGCCTCCGGCGCCCTGGTGCCGCTCCCCGCCGACCCCGACGACAGGATCCCGCAGCAGTCGATCCGCACCTTCCTCAACCTCACCCGCCCCGACCGTCACAGCGTCAAACTCCCGCTGTCGGTCTTCAACACCACCGTCTGGCGCGGCCTGCCCAGCGACCTCAGCCTGGCCGCGCCCGCCGTGACCGCCTGGATCCACTCGATCCGCGACTCCGACGCCTTCCTGCGCGACGAATGCCGGGTCGTCCTGCTCGGCGAGGTCGCCTCGGTCACCGTCCGCCACCCCGTGTACGACCGGCTCCCCGAGGTCCCCTACCAGTACAAGGAGCTCCTCGGAGCGATCTGGCGCGAGCCGCTGGCCGGCCGGCTCGACCCGGGAGAGCGGGCCCGCACCCTTGCCTGCCTCCTCCACGTCGATCCGCGCGGCCGCTCCTTCACCGCCGAGCTCGTCGCCCGCTCGGGCCTCACCCCCGAAGCCTGGCTGCGCCGGCTCTTCGCCGCCCTGCTGCCGCCGCTGCTGCACTTCCTCTACCGCTACGGCACCGTGTTCTCCCCGCACGGCGAGAACACCGTCGTGATCTTCGACGAACAGGACGTCCCGGTCCGCCTCGCGGTCAAGGACTTCGTGGACGACGTCGCCATCAGCGGTACGCCCCTGCCGGAGCACGCGTCCATGCCCGACGAGGTCCGGGCGGCGCTGCTCACGGAGCCGCCCGGCTTCCTCACCCAGTTCATCCACTCCGGACTGTTCGTCGGCGTCTTCCGCTACCTGTCCGCCCTGTGCGAGGACCGGCTCGACGTGCCCGAGATCCGGTTCTGGGCCCTCGTGCGGGCGGAGGTCCTCCGCTACCAGGACCGATTCCCCGAGGACAAGGACCGCCACCGCCTCTTCGACCTGCTGACGGAACGGATCGACCGGCTCTGCCTCAACCGCAACCGGCTCCACGCGGACGGCTACCGCGACCGGCCGGACCGCCCGGGCGCCGTCGTCCACGGAACCGTCCCCAACCCCCTGCACGGACCCTGAAGAGTGATCGATGCGGTCGCTGTCGGTGGCGCCCCGTAGGGTTGGCAGTGCTATGACGAAGCCCTCCCTCCCCGACCTGCTGCACGCCGCCGTCTCCGCCGTCGGCGGTACGGAGCGGCCCGGCCAGGTGGCCATGGCCGAAGCCGTCGCCGAAGCGATCGACGACAACTCCCACCGGCTGATCCAGGCCGGCACCGGCACCGGCAAGTCCCTCGGCTACCTGGTGCCGGCCCTCGCGCACGGCGAGCGCGTGGTCGTCGCCACGGCGACGCTCGCCCTCCAGCGCCAGCTCGTCGAGCGCGACCTGCCGCGCACGGTCGAGGCGCTGCATCCGCAGCTGCGCCGACGGCCCCAGTTCGCCATGCTCAAGGGCCGGTCGAACTACCTGTGCCTGCACCGCCTGCACGAGGGGGCTCCGCAGGACGAGGAGGAGGGCCTCTTCGACCAGTTCGAGGCGGCCACCGCGACCAGCAAGCTGGGCAAGGACCTGCTGCGCCTGCGCGACTGGGCGGACGAGACCGAGACGGGCGACCGCGACGACCTCACCCCCGGCGTCTCCGACAAGGCCTGGAGCCAGATCTCCGTCTCCTCCCGCGAGTGCCTGGGCGCCACGAAGTGCGCGTACGGTGCGGAGTGCTTCGCGGAAGCGGCCCGGGAGCGCGCCAAGCTCGCGGACGTGGTCGTCACCAACCACGCGCTGCTCGCCATCGACGCCATCGAGGGCGCCCCCGTGCTGCCGCAGCACGAGGTGCTGATCGTGGACGAGGCGCACGAGCTGGTGTCCCGCGTCACCGGCGTCGCCACCGGCGAACTCACCCCCGGCCAGGTCAACCGGGCCGTGAAGCGGGCCGCGAAGCTGGTCGACGAGAAGACCGCGGACGCCCTGCAGACCGCTTCGGAAGCCTTCGAGCGGGTGATGGAGCTGGCGCTGCCCGGTCGCCTGGAGGAGATTCCCGAAGACCTCGGCTATGCGCTGATGTCCCTGCGTGACTCCGCACGCAACGTGATCTCCGCGATCGGCGCCACCCGCGACAAGTCCGTCCACGACGAGGACGCCGTCCGCAAGCAGGCCCTCGCCGCCGTGGAGAACGTCCACACCGTGGCGGAGCGGATCACGAACGGCTCCGAGTACGACGTCGTCTGGTACGAGCGCCACGACCGTTTCGGCGCCACCCTCCGGGTCGCCCCGCTCTCGGTGTCCGGGCTGCTCCGCGAGAAGCTCTTCGAGGACCGCTCGGTGGTCCTCACCTCCGCCACCCTCAAGCTGGGCGGCGACTTCAACGGGGTCGCGGCCTCGCTCGGCCTCTCCCCGGAAGGCGTCGAGGGCGACGGGGTGCCGGTGTGGCGGGGGCTGGACGTCGGGTCCCCGTTCGACTACCCCAAGCAGGGCATCCTCTACGTCGCGAAGCACCTGGCGACGCCGGGCCGCGAGGGCACCCGCGGCGACATGATGGACGAGCTGGCGGAGCTGATCGAGGCGGCGGGAGGCCGCACCCTGGGCCTGTTCTCGTCCATGCGCGGCGCCAAGGCGGCCGCGGAGGAACTGCGCGGACGGCTCGACAACCCGATCCTGCTCCAGGGCGAGGAGACGCTGGGCGAGCTGATCAAGACCTTCGCGGCGGACTCGCGGACCTGCCTCTTCGGGACGCTCTCGCTGTGGCAGGGCGTGGACGTGCCCGGCCCCAGCTGCCAGCTGGTGATCATGGACAGGATTCCCTTCCCCCGCCCCGACGACCCGCTGATGAGCGCGCGGCAGAAGTCGGTGGAGGAGAACGGCGGGAACGGCTTCATGGCGGTCGCCGCCACGCACGCCGCCCTGCTCATGGCCCAGGGCGCGGGCCGGCTCGTACGGGCCTCCGGCGACCGGGGCGTCGTCGCCGTCCTGGACCCCCGCCTGGCCACGGCCCGGTACGGGAGCTTCCTGCGGGCCTCGCTGCCCGACTTCTGGTACACCACGGACCGCAACCAGGTCCGCCGCTCCCTGGCCGCCATCGACGCGAGCGCGAAGGCCGACGGCAAGTAGGGCCGCAGGGGCCGCGGCCCACGGCGCCGTGACGGCCCACGAGGAGGGCGCCGGCGCCGGGGAGCGCGTGCCCCGGGCATGCAACAGCTCCGGGACCGGCGCAGTGGGTCCCGGAGCTGGCTGAGGGGCGACGGGTCGGACTCAGACCCGGCGCAGTACGGCGACGACCTTGCCGAGGATGGTGGCCTCGTCGCCGGGGATCGGCTGGTAGGCGGAGTTGTGCGGGAGCAGCCACACGTGACCGTCCTCCCGCTTGAAGCGCTTGACGGTGGCCTCGCCGTCCAGCATCGCGGCGACGATGTCGCCGTTCTCCGCGACGGGCTGACGACGGACGGTGACCCAGTCGCCGTCGCAGATCGCGGCCTCGATCATCGAATCGCCGACGACCTTGAGGACGAACAGTTCGCCGTCGCCGACGAGCTGGCGGGGGAGCGGGAACACGTCCTCGACGGATTCCTCGGCCAGGATCGGGCCACCGGCGGCGATCCGGCCCACCAGGGGAACGTAGGAGGCCGCGGGCTTGCCGGTGGTGTCCGTGGGCTGCGAGCTGGGCTGGTCGGAGCCGCGCACCTCGTAGGCGCGGGGCCGGTGCGGGTCACGCCGCAGGAAGCCCTTGCGCTCCAGGGCCATCAGCTGGTGTGCCACGGAGGAGGTGCTGGAGAGGCCGACCGCCTGGCCGATCTCGCGCATCGACGGCGGGTAGCCGCGACGCTGCACCGAGTCCCGGATGACCTCGATCACCCTCCGCTGCCGGTCCGTGAGTCCGGAGCTGTCGGCGCGGATGCCTGGAGGCCGCCCTGGCAGGGAGCGCGCGGGGCGTACGGCCTCCGCCTCCTGGTTCTGACTTGCGTCATTCATGGCATGCACCGGCTCGAGTCGGCTCTGGGAGCGGTTCTGGGCAGTGATGGTGGCACTGTCTGCGGTGGTGGTCACGTCGTCGGCCCCTCTCGAAATGTTCTCCCTAGCTGGACAACGGTAGTTGCTTTCGAAAGGTTGCGCCAAACACACGTTCGAGTGAAAAATCGCGGATCGTCCACCTGGGTTAGATCGGCGGGTGTATGGGTGACCGGACCTGTGGATCGGGGCTGCTCACCGGCGTGGGTGACCGGTCCGGAGGCCGGCCGGGAGGGGTGTGGCCGGCCGGTCGGGCCGAACGCGGGTT
This sequence comes from Streptomyces sp. NPDC034043, assembly GCF_055575675.1. Taxonomy (NCBI): domain Bacteria; kingdom Bacillati; phylum Actinomycetota; class Actinomycetes; order Kitasatosporales; family Streptomycetaceae; genus Streptomyces; species Streptomyces sp. NPDC034043. The sequence continues at coordinate 336,486 of NZ_JBVISF010000007.1, read as the reverse complement.
CGGCTCCGCGTCCGCTCCTTACGGTACCCTTCCCGGTTGGATCGGCTGCGCCCGGGCGGGGCCCGGCGGTGTGCCCATTGTGGCACCGGGAGCCCCCGTATCCGGCCGTCGGGCACCGCGACACGCGGAGTGGGGTAAATCCGGCCCAACCCAAGATCTAGTGGTTGGATGGGCGCGGCCACCCAGAAGTTGTGGTCCCCGGTCCGCTGAGGCCCCCGGGATCGCATATGCTTGTGGCTGCTTCACGAGCCCCCGGCGGAGACTCGCTCTCCGTCGTCGACGGGCTCCGTGGGGTGATTCGATCGTGCCAAGAGGAGGGTGAGGGAACCATGCACTGCCCCTTCTGTAGGCACCCCGACAGCCGCGTCGTCGACAGCCGCACCACCGACGACGGAACGTCGATCCGCCGGCGCCGTCAGTGCCCCGACTGCTCCCGTCGCTTCACGACGGTGGAGACGGCCTCGCTGATGGTGATCAAGCGCAGCGGGGTCACCGAACCCTTCAGCCGTACCAAGGTCATCTCCGGCGTGCGCAAGGCGTGCCAGGGACGGCCGGTCACCGAGGACGCCCTCGCCAAGCTCGGCCAGCGGGTCGAGGAGGCGGTGCGCGCCACCGGGAGCGCCGAGCTGACCACCCACGACGTGGGTCTGGCCATACTCGGCCCGTTGCAGGAGCTCGACCTCGTCGCGTACCTGCGGTTCGCATCCGTTTACAGAGCGTTCGACACCCTTGAAGACTTCGAGACCGCCATCGCGGAACTCCGCGAGCCGCGGCCTCACCCCCATGAGTGCGAGCCCGGAGGGACCCCCCCGGTCGTCCCCGTGCCCGCCTCCGCCGCCGACTGACCGCTCGGCCGCAGCGCAGCGCGGTCCGGCCCGTCGGCACGGCGAGATTCGTAGATAGAAGACACACAGCACTGTGCCGCGGAATATCGCTGGCACTTTAGGGCGTTTTTGCCCGCATATGGGAGGCAGGCGGCATGACAGAGACGGCGAGCAGCTCGGCACGTGGTTCCCGCGCCAAGGGGACCAAGGCCGCCAAGGGCGGCCTGCGGATCGAGCGCATCCACACCACCCCCGGCGTGCACCCCTACGACGAGGTGAACTGGGAGCTCCGTGACGTCGTCATGACGAACTGGCGCGACGGCTCGGTCAACTTCGAGCAGCGCGGCGTCGAGTTCCCCGACTTCTGGTCGGTGAACGCGGTCAACATCGTCACCAGCAAGTACTTCCGCGGGGCCGTCGGCACCCCGCAGCGCGAGACCGGTCTGAAGCAGCTCATCGACCGCATCGTGAAGACGTACACGAAGGCCGGCGAGGACTACGACTACTTCGCGTCCCCCGCCGACGCGGAGATCTTCGAGCACGAGCTGACCTACGCCCTCCTGCACCAGATCTTCAGCTTCAACTCGCCGGTGTGGTTCAACGTCGGCACGCCCCAGCCGCAGCAGGTCTCCGCCTGCTTCATCCTGGCCGTCGACGACTCCATGGAGTCGATCCTCGACTGGTACAAGGAAGAGGGCATGATCTTCAAGGGCGGCTCCGGCGCCGGCCTGAACCTCTCCCGCATCCGCTCCTCCAAGGAGCTCCTCTCCTCCGGCGGCAACGCCTCCGGCCCGGTCTCCTTCATGCGAGGCGCCGACGCCTCCGCCGGAACGATCAAGTCGGGCGGCGCCACCCGCCGCGCGGCCAAGATGGTCGTCCTGGACGTGGACCACCCGGACGTCGAGGACTTCATCGCCACCAAGGTGAAGGAGGAGGAGAAGATCCGCGCCCTGCGCGACGCGGGCTTCGACATGGACCTGGGCGGCGACGACATCACGTCCGTCCAGTACCAGAACGCCAACAACTCCGTCCGAGTGAACGACGAGTTCATGACGGCCGTCGAGAACGGCACCAAGTTCGGCCTGCGCGCCCGCATGACCGGCGAGGTCATCGAGGAGGTCGACGCCAAGGCGCTCTTCCGCAAGCTGGCCGAGGCCGCCTGGGCCTGCGCCGACCCGGGCATCCAGTACGACGGTGTGATCAACAACTGGCACACCTGCCCCGAGTCCGGCCGCATCACCGCCTCGAACCCGTGCAGCGAGTACATGCACCTGGACAACACGTCCTGCAACCTCGCCTCGCTCAACCTGATGAAGTTCCTGAACGACGACGGCAAGGGCAACCAGTCCTTCGACGCCGAGCGCTTCGCCAAGGTCGTCGAGCTCGTCATCACCGCGATGGACATCTCCATCTGCTTCGCCGACTTCCCGACCCAGAAGATCGGCGAGAACACCCGCGCCTTCCGCCAGCTCGGCATCGGCTACGCCAACCTCGGCGCCCTGCTGATGGCGACCGGCCACGCCTACGACTCGGACGGCGGCCGCACCCTCGCCGCGTCGATCACCTCGCTGATGACCGGTACCGCGTACAAGCGCTCCGCCGAGCTGGCCGCCATCGTCGGCCCGTACGACGGCTACGCCCGCAACGCCGACTCGCACAAGCGCGTCATGAAGCAGCACGCCGACGCCAACGCCGTCGCGCCGCGCACCGAGGACCTGGACAACGCGATCTGGGCCGCGGCGACCGAGGCCTGGCAGGACGTCCTGCGCCTGGGCGAGAAGAACGGCTTCCGCAACGCCCAGGCCTCCGTCCTCGCGCCGACCGGCACCATCGGTCTCGCGATGTCCTGCGACACCACCGGTGTCGAGCCGGACCTGGCCCTGGTCAAGTTCAAGAAGCTCGTCGGCGGCGGCTCGATGCAGATCGTCAACGGCACCGTGCCGCAGGCCCTGCGCCGCCTCGGCTACGCGGAAGAGCAGATCGAGGTGATCGTCTCCCACATCGCCGAGCACGGCAATGTCGTCGACGCGCCCGCCCTCAAGCCCGAGCACTACGAGGTCTTCGACTGCGCCATGGGCGAGCGTTCCATCTCCCCGATGGGCCACGTCCGCATGATGGCCGCGATCCAGCCCTGGATCTCCGGCGCGATCTCGAAGACGGTCAACATGCCGGAGTCGGCGACCGTCGAGGAGATCGAGGAGATCTACTTCGAGGCGTGGAAGCTGGGCGTCAAGGCGCTCGCGATCTACCGCGACAACTGCAAGGTCGGCCAGCCCCTCTCCGCCAAGAAGAAGGAGGAGGAGAAGGCCGAGATCACCGAGAAGGCCGAGGAGACCATCCGCACGGCGGTCGAGAAGGTCATCGAGTACCGCCCGGTCCGCAAGCGCCTCCCCAAGGGCCGTCCCGGGATCACCACCTCCTTCACGGTCGGTGGCGCCGAGGGCTACATGACCGCGAACTCCTACCCGGACGACGGTCTGGGCGAGGTCTTCCTGAAGATGTCGAAGCAGGGTTCCACCCTCGCGGGCATGATGGACGCCTTCTCGATCGCCGTCTCCGTCGGTCTGCAGTACGGCGTCCCGCTGGAGACGTACGTCGCGAAGTTCACGAACATGCGCTTCGAGCCGGCCGGTATGACGGACGACCCGGACGTGCGCATGGCCCAGTCCATCGTCGACTACATCTTCCGTCGCGTGGCCCTGGACTTCCTGCCCTTCGAGACCCGCTCGGCGCTCGGCATCCACTCCGCCGAGGAGCGCCAGCGCCACCTCGACACCGGCTCCTACGAGCCGCTCGAGGACGAGGAGCTCGACACCGAGTCCCTCGCCCAGTCGGCGCCGCTCGCGTCGGTCCCGACCGCTTCCGCCCCGAAGCCGGCCGCGACCGTCCCGGTCCCGGCCCCCAAGACGGCGCACAGCAACGCCGAACTGGTCGAGATGCAGCTCGGCGTCTCCGCCGACGCCCCGCTCTGCTTCTCCTGCGGTACGAAGATGCAGCGCGCCGGCTCCTGCTACATCTGCGAGGGCTGCGGTTCCACCAGCGGCTGCAGCTGAAGAAGCGCGGAATCGGTTCCGGTTCCGTGATCGGACACCCCCGCCCAGGTCGTTGACCCGCGGGTGAGAGAGGGAGCCGCCCCCCGGGCGGCTCCCTCTCCGCCGTTCCCGGCCCGCGGCGACGACGGCAGCGGCGTGGCCGGCACCGTCAGTGCGGGATCGCGCGGGAAGGACGGGTGACCAGGTCCTCGCGGAACTCCGCGATCCTGGAGTGGACCTGGCGCATCAGGTGGGTGTCCTCGATGCGGTCCAGGTAGAGGCAGCGGTCGGCCAGCCCGCGCAGCTCGAAGGCGAAGCACAGGGACATCAGCGGGTTCACGAAGAGCTCGCTGCCCCGGGTGCGTTCGGTGAACCGCACGTCGCCGAAGGAGCCGCGCACGGCCGCCGCGATCGAACCCGCCACGATGCTCGGACGGTCCGGCGTGTGGTCCTGGGCGTGCGCCACCGCGTCCAGGAAGAGCGCGCCCTCCCGCGTGGCCCGGGGTATCGAGAACGCGCCGAGGTAGGCCCCGTCCCGCTCCAGCGCCGCGATGTTCTCCAGGACCAGGGCGTGGCTGACCCCGTGGTACGCGTCCACCCCGAAGCCGACCGACACCACGAGCCGTTCCGGTACGTCGTCCAGCGCGGCCAGCGCCGCCACGCTGGTCAGGTCCTCCTCGGGCGTCCCCAGGCCGGCCTCGTCGCCCCGCATCAGGATGTCGGTGCCCCCGTCGATCAGCACCACCGCGTCGATCCGGTGGAGGTCGATCAGCGCCCGGTAGGCGGCGCGCAGCGGCTGCACCCCGACCTGGGGGAAGGCGTACACCGTCGAGGGATAACGGTGCAGCCGGAGCCACCGCGCGAGGGTCCGTTCCGGGAAGTAGGCCAGGTGGGGCGCGGACTCCGGGGTGACGGCGGCCAGGTCGGGAGCCGTCCAGTCCTCGGCGGGCAGGCCGGCCAGGGTGCTGAAGGAGAGGTTGGCCAGGTGCACTTCCTTGCCCTGGTGCAGCAGCGAGAGCGCGATGGGCAGGCCCGAGTAGATGTCGAAGCCACCTCCGGCGCCGGCGACGAGGATCCGCCGCGCCGTGGCGAGACGGTCGAAGAGGGGGTTGGTGTGCAGGGCGGTCATGGTGATCATTGTGCGGGGCCCGGGTCTGCGCGGGCACGGGGATTTCGGCGGGGGAGCGGGGAGCCATGTGGAGCGGGGACGAACTGGACCTGGACGCGTACCTGGAGCGGATCGGGCTCGGGGCGGGGACGGGGCGGGCGGCGCGGGAACTCCGGCCGGACCTCGAGACGTTGTACGAGGTACACCGGGCCCACACCGCCGCCATCCCCTTCGAGAGCCTGGACGTCCTGCTCGGCCGCCCCGTCGCGCTGGAGGTCGAGGCCATCGAGGACAAGCTCGTACGCGCCCGCAGGGGTGGCTACTGCTACGAGCAGAACTCGCTGCTGGCCGCCGCCCTGGAGAGGATCGGCTACGAGGTCTCCGGGCGCGGCGCCCGCAACCGCACCCGGGGCGATTCCGTCCCGGCGGTGACGCACGCGATGCTCGTCGTCACCGTCGAGGGCGAACCGTGGCTCTGCGACGCCGGGTTCGGCTACATGGGCCCGCGCGAGCCCGTCCCGCTCGCGCGGCCCGGCAGGGAGGTTCGCCAGGGCCCGTGGGCGTACGCCGTCCACGAGGAGGAGGACGGCGTCCTCGTGCTCCGCACCCGCCGCGGTGAGGAGTGGCGCGACCTGTACGCCTTCTCCCCGCAGCGGTACCACCCCGTCGACTACGTCGTGCTGAACCATTACAGCTCCACCCACCCCCGCTCCGCCTTCCTGGGCAAGACCCTCGTGCAGCTCCCGGGCGACACCGTGCGCACGACGCTCGTGGACCACGAGCTCATGCGTCTGCACCCCGACGGGCGGACCGAGCGGGAGGCCGTGGGCTCCGATCGTCTGCTCGCTCTCCTCGGCCGGGAGTTCGGGCTTCGGCTGCCCGAGCGGGATGCGGCGGAACTGGTACGGATCCACCGCTCCGGGGACTGACCGGGGCCGCGCCCGGCCCGTACGATGGCGCGGTGCTGGTCAAGTGGATTCGCTGCACGGTGACGGACCGACGCGGGTTCGAGCGCGGGCAGCGCAAGTGGGCGGGGCTGCCCGGCGAACCCGGTTTCCGGGGGCAGGGCGGCGGCTGGAGCAGAGGCCGGCAGGGGGTCGCGCATGTCTTCGCGTTCTGGGAGAGCCGGTCCTTCTACGACTCCTTCATGGCCCGCTCGCACGACAGACTGGCGGCCTCGCAGAACGGCACCTACACCGACGCGAGGGTCACGCTCTTCGACCACCGCTTCGACGTGAAGACGGGCTTCGAGCCGCGCTTCAGCGACGCCGACGTGGTCCGCGTCGCCCACACCCGGGTACGGGAAGGGCGCGTGGACCACTTCGCGCTGATGCAGGAGAAGGTGTGGAACCCGGCCATGGCGGGATCGCCTGGCATGATCCGGGGCCTGTTCGGGGAGGCGCCCGGCCGGGAGTTCCTGGTGCTGTCGATGTGGCGGGCGGCGGCGGAACACGGCAAGTACCGGCAGGAGAGGGTGGAGCGGCTGTCGCTGCGCGCCCAGACCGAAGCGGACGTCGAAGCGCTCACCGGGGACGTGGTCGACCTCGAATCCAGCTGGACGGTATGACCGTAGGACAACCGTCATCCCCGTCCGGCGTGCCCGGGTCACCCCCGCCCCGGAGGCCGAATAGGGTCGGGGGATGGTTCGACCACGGCGCATCGTCCTTGTCCGGCACGGGGAATCGGAGGGAAACGTCGATGACACGGTGTACGAGCGGGAGCCCGACCACGCGCTGCGGCTGACCCGAGCCGGCCGCGAGCAGGCCGCGGCGGCGGGGGCGCGGCTGCGCGAGCTCTTCGGGGAGGAGACCATCAGCGCGTACGTCTCCCCCTACCGCCGGACCCTGCAGACCTTTCGCGAGCTGCGGCTGGACCCGGCGCGGGTACGCATGCGCGAGGAGCCCCGGCTGCGCGAGCAGGACTGGGGGAACTGGCAGGACCGCGACGACGTCAAGCTCCAGAAGGCGTACCGGGACGCGTACGGCCACTTCTTCTACCGCTTCGCGCAGGGCGAGTCGGGCGCCGACGTCTACGACCGCGTCGGCTCCTTCCTGGAGAGCCTCTACCGCAGCTTCGAGGCACCGGACCATCCCGAGAACGTCCTGCTGGTCACCCACGGGCTGACCATGCGGCTCTTCTGCATGCGCTGGTTCCACTGGTCGGTGGCCGAGTTCGAAGCCCTCTCGAACCCGGGCAACGGAGAATTCCGCGTCCTGCAGCTCGGACCCGACGGCCGGTACCGGCTGGACCGCCCGTTTGAGCGGTGGACCACACCCGAGCCTTATGACCTGGACGGCTAAAGTGACGCGCGATGACCGCTGACTCCACTCCCGAGACGCGCTACGCACGCGCCATGTCCAGCCTCCGAGGGCTGGCGCTGGGGGACGCCCTGGGCTCCCAGTACTTCGTTCCCGTCAACTATCCGCTGCTCAAGCGGCGCGAGCTGCCCGCCGGCAGCGAGCCGTGGCAGTGGACCGACGACACCGAGATGGCCTGCTCGGTGGTGGCCGTGCTGGCCAGGCACGGGCGCATCGACCAGGACGCGCTGGCTGCCTCCTTCGCCGGCCACCACGACTTCGACCGCGGTTACGGGCCCGCCGTGAACCGGATGCTGCGCCTCGTCCGGGAGGGTGAGGACTGGCGCACGCTGGCCGCCGAGCTCTTCAACGGGCAGGGCTCCTGGGGCAACGGCGCCGCCATGCGGATCGCCCCGCTCGGGGCCTGGTACGCGGACGACCCCGAGCAGGCCACGCACCAGGCGGAGATCTCCGCCTACACCACCCACCAGCACCGCGAGGCGGTGTGCGGGGCGATGGCGGTCGCCGCCGCGGCCGCGCTGGCGGCGTCCCCGGCCGGCGTGCCGACCGCCGAGGACCTGCTGGACGGGGTGATCGCGCTCGTGCCGCGCAGTGCCGTGGGCGCGGGGGTGCGCAGGGCGCGGGACATGCTGGACTACGGCGACGCGACCACGGTGGCCGCGGTACTGGGCTGCGGGCGGCGCACGAGCGCCCACGACACGGTGCCCTTCGCGCTGTGGTCGGCGGCCCGGGCGCTGGACGACTACGAGCGGGCGTTCTGGACCACCGCCCAGGTGGGCGGCGACGTCGACACCACCTGCGCGATCGTCGGCGGGGTGCTGGGAGGGCGCGGGGACGCGGTGCTGCCGCAGGCGTGGCTGGACCGGACCGAGGCCCTCCCGGCGTGGCTGCCGGCCCTGCCCGGGTGACGCTCCCCGGCCCGTGAGCCGCCCCGCGGCTCGCGCTGCGCGCGGTTCTTCGCGAATGCGATCACGTGCAGGGCGGCCCGTTCCGCGAGGTGGTCCGGAACGGGCCGGGCGGGGCGGCGCCAGAGGTGATCCGTGAGCTGTTCAACGCGGAATCATGCCAGGGACGTGCGTTCCGACGCCAGGGGCGCCATGCTCACCAAGGTGAGTGCGGTGATGCTCAGGGACCGCGCCAGGGTGTGCGGGAGCGAAGGACCCGACGCCGAGATCGCGGAGGCGGGCCGGCGGGCCAGCGGGCCAGCGGTGCCGGTGCTCCGCGCGCGAACCGCGGCCGAGCTCCGCGGCCGCCTCCGTACGGGCTCGGCGACACCCGCGCACGAGCCCGCGCGGGCAGCTCGCGAAGCCGGCGGAGGAGCCCGGGGCGCAGCCGGGTACGCGCGCCACGCCGACCCGCGGACGCCCCCGGACACCGCTTGCCCCGGGCCGGGGTGTGCAGGCGGCGCGGGGCGGCGTAACCTTGCTGGCGCCATGCCGTACGAAGCACCCACCCACACCGTCGAGCGCTCCCTCCGTGCAACCACCGGCGCCAGGGTCATCGCCGGGGTCGACGAGGTCGGACGAGGGGCCTGGGCCGGCCCCGTCACCGTCTGCGCGGCGATCACCGGCCTGCGCCGGCCGCCCGAGGGCCTCACCGACTCCAAACTGCTCACCCCGAAGCGGCGCGACGTGCTGCTCGAGGTCCTGGAGGACTGGGTCACCGCACACGCCCTCGGCCACGCCTCCCCGGAAGAGATCGACGAACTCGGCATGACGGCGGCCCTGCGGCTCGCGGCGGTGCGCGCGCTGGAGGCGCTCCCGGTCCGGCCCGACGCGGTGATACTCGACGGCAAGCACGACTACCTCGGCCCGCCCTGGCGGGTCCGTACGGTCATCAAGGGCGACCAGTCCTGCGTCGCCGTGGCCGCGGCCTCGGTGATCGCCAAGGTCCGGCGCGACCGGATGATGGCCGAACTCGGCGTACCGGGCGACGGAATCGAGGACTTCGCCTTCGCCGCCAACGCCGGCTACCCCTCGCCCGTGCACCGGGCCGCATTGGAGGTGCGCGGGCCCACCGCGTACCACCGGCTCTCGTGGTCCTACCTCGACGCGCTGCCCCAGTGGCGGCACTTGAAGAAGGTGCGCCGCAGCGAGGAAGCGATGGAACTGGAAAACGGAGGCCAACTCGGCTTCGATTTCTGATCGCACCCACGTGCCACCGACCGGTACGTTTCGTACCGGTGTTTGATAGATATCAACTCCCGCCTCTCACCCCCGCCATCGAGGAGCCTCAGATTCACGAGAGTGCCCAGGGTCCCCGCGTCACGCCGGCCGCGAGCCGCACCGCGCAGACCCCCCGCCCTGTACCTGGTCCGCGTCCCGTAGCCGTTCCCCGGCCCGGGCGCCCCGGTCCCTCTCCCGCGGCGGCGAGCCCCGCGGGTGTCGCCCCCCGGCCCGGTCCGCCCGCGCCGCGCGCGGCACAGGCCACCCCCGGACCCGTTCCCGCAGCCTCCGCCGCGCCGTCCGTCTCGGCGGCGGTTCCGCAGGTCCAGCTGATCCCGGCCTCCGCCGAGGGTGCGCTGGACGCGGCCGAGGAGGCCGTGGACCTGCTGCTCGACACCGGGCGCGCGCCCGGCGAGATCCTGGTGATCACCACCGGCGACCCGCACCCGTGGGCCGCCCACGAGCTGTCCTTCGGCGAGGCCTCCTACTGGGCCCAGCACGACGCCGGGGACGACGTCTTCTACGCGGACGCGGCGCACGTGCAGCGCGCCTCCGGCCGCCCCGTCGTGGTCTTCGCGGCCAACGGCGGACCGGCCGGGGCGACTTCCACCGCGCTGCCGGTGGCGCTCGCCCGGGCGGGTGCGCTGCTGATCGTGTGCGGCGACGTCGCGCAGATCAACTCCGTGCTGAGCGCGAGCGTCTGACGCTCCGTATCCCGTACGGGCGAGGGGCGGGGCGGGCCGCGGGCCGGCCCCGCTGAAGGCCGCCCCCGGCCGGCCGGTGCCGGCGGTGCCGACGGTTTCCGGGGCGCCGCCGCGCCGGAGCCCGCCGGCGCGGGCCTCAGCGCGCGGCGGTCCGGCGCAGGGCCTCCGCGGCGCCGCCCACGGTGCTCAGGGTGAGCGGTGCGGGATCGGTGGTCACGGAGCCCAGCGGCTCCGGACGCGAGTCCGAGCCGGGCCGCCGCCCGCCCCGGCCGTCCCCCAGCACCTGCCAGCCGCCGCGGGTCAGCGTGATGTACGCGCCGCAGCGCAGCCCGTGCAGCGTGCAGGCGTCACGCAGCCCCCACATCCAGGCGCCGTCCTCCTCGGTCCAGCGCTCGTCACCCTCACGGCAGTACATCAGCACCGCCGTCCGGACCGGGGTCCGTCGCCGCAGGTCGTGCGGGATGATCCGGCGCAGCCGCGAGAGCAGCGCGTTGCGGTACTCCCAGCCGTCCGCCGAAACGGACTTCTGCACGAACGAGGCGCTCGCGACGAGCTCTTCCTCGGGGCCCAGCACGGCAATGACGGCCGTGGCCGGAACCGGGCTGTGGCGGGAGTGCAGCCCGCTGACCACCTCGCGCGGATTGCGCAGCAGGGGAACCCCCGCCGCCGTCCACTCGGAGGGCTCGAGCAGTCTGCCGTGCCGGCTCGTGCCACCGGCCGCCGCTGCCAGTGACGTGGTCGAGGACGGGGCGAATCCGAAGGTCACGGTCCTCCCTTCGGGTACACGCCCGCGTACGGGCACGGCTGAGGTGTGGGCGCGCCGCGGCGCGGCCCAGGAGAGTGCCGACGAGCCGAGCGGGAGCACTCCGATTCTCGCGCGGCCCGCGAGGATGGGGCAATGAGCATTTGCGGCCGCGGACCGGAATTCGCCGGTATGCCGCTCATATCCTTGCCCCGCCACACCGGAGATGACGCATTCCGCTACGGCTGGAGGGCGAGCACCAGCGGAAACACCCCTTCGACCCCTGCCCGCCGCAGCAGCCGGGCGGCCACCGCGAGGGTCCATCCGCTCTCCGCGCGATCGTCGACGAGGAGCACCGGACCCTGGACCCCGGCAAGGCTGGCCGCCAGGGCTGGCGGGACGGTCAACGCCTGGTGGAGCGCCCGGACCCGCTGGGCGCTGTTCGAGGACGGCAGCCCGAACTCCGGTGCCTGATCCGTGTATTCCAGGGATCCCAGCAGCGGGAGCCGCCCCACCTCGGCGATGCGCGCGGCCAGGGAACCGACCAGCTGGGGGCGGCTGCGCGAAGGCAGCGCCACCACGCCCACGGGCCGGGCCGGGGCGTCGGCCGCCCCCGAGGCCCAACCGCCGGGCCCCCGGGCCCAGTCGGCGAGCACGGCCACCACGGCCTGTACGACATCGTCCGGAACGGGCTGATCGGCCGCCTGCGGGGCCAGCATGGGGCGCAGCCGGTTGCCCCAGCCGATGTCGGACAGCCTGCCCAGGGCGCGGCCGGTAGAGGACTGCTCCCCGGCCGGGATCCGCCCCTTGAGGTCCACGCCCACCGCCGCGAGGCCGGTCGGCCACATCCTGCGCGGTTCCAGTTCCACGCCGGGACGGCCCAGTTCGCCCCGGGCGGTGTCCAGCGCGGCACCGGAGACCTCCGCTGTGAAGCGGGCGCCGGCACAGTTGTCGCAGCGGCCGCAGGGAACGGCCTCCTCGTCGTCGAGCTGGCGGCGCAGGAACTCCATCCGGCACGCGGTGGTCGCCACGTAGTCCCGCATCGCCTGCTGCTCCGCGGCCCGCTGCCTGGCCACCCAGGCGTAGCGCTCGGCGTCGTAGGCCCAGGGCTCACCGGTGGCGGTCCAGCCGCCCTTGACGCGGTGGACGGCGCCGTCGACGTCGAGCACCTTGAGCATCGTCTCCAGCCGGGTGCGGCGCAGGTCGACCAGCGGCTCCAGAGCGGGCAGTGACAGCGGACGGCCCGCCTGCGCCAGCACGTCCAGGGTGCGGCGGACCTGCTCCTCCGGAGGGAAGGCCACCGACGCGAAGTACTGCCAGATCGCCTCGTCCTCCCGGCCCGGCAGCAGCAGGACCTCGGCGTGCTCGACACCGCGGCCCGCGCGGCCGACCTGCTGGTAGTAGGCGATGGGGGAGGAGGGCGAGCCCAGGTGCACCACGAAGCCCAGATCGGGCTTGTCGAAGCCCATCCCCAGGGCGGACGTCGCCACCAGGGCCTTGACCCGGTTGGCCTGGAGGTCGCTCTCCGCCTGCTCGCGGTCGGCGTTCTCGGTCTTGCCGGTGTACGAGGAGACCGTGTGCCCGCGGTGGCGCAGGTAGGCGGTGACCTCCTCGGCGGCGGCCACCGTCAGGGTGTAGACGATTCCGGAACCCGGCAGCTCGGCCAGGTGGTCGGCGAGCCAGGCCAGCCGGTGGGCCGCGTCGGGCAGCGTCAGGACGGCCAGGCTCAGGCTCTCGCGGTCCAGCGGGCCGCGCAGCACCAGCGCGTCCGTGCCGGCGCCGGTACCCAGCTGCTCCGCGACGTCGGCCGTCACCCGGGCGTTGGCGGTCGCGGTCGTCGCCAGCACGGGAACGCCCGGCGGGAGATCGGCGAGCATCGTGCGCAGCCGGCGGTAGTCGGGACGGAAGTCGTGGCCCCAGTCGGAGATGCAGTGCGCCTCGTCGACCACGAGCAGCCCCGTGGCCGCCGCCAGCTTGGGGAGCACCTGGTCGCGGAAGTCGGGATTGTTGAGCCGCTCCGGGCTGACCAGCAGGACGTCGACCTCGCCCGCCGCCACCTCGGCCTGGATGCCCTCCCACTCCTCGGGGTTGGCGGAGTTGATGGTGCGCGCGTGGATACCGGCCCGGGCGGCGGCCTCGACCTGATTGCGCATCAGCGCGAGCAGCGGGGAGACGATGACCGTCGGACCGGCTCCGGCGGCCCGCAGCAGGGAGGTGGCCACGAAGTAGACCGCGGACTTGCCCCAGCCCGTGCGCTGCACGACCAGGGCCCGCCGCTTGTGCGCGACGAGGGCCTCGATCGCCCGCCACTGGTCCTCGCGCAGCCGTGCGGTGCCCGTGGGGTCGCCCACGAGGCGGGCGAGTACGGAATCGGCCGAGGACCTCAGGTCTGCGTTCATGCCCCCATGCAACCCGATGCCTCTGACATCGCGCCAATGCGGCCCCGCACCTGTGGATGTTCAAGACCGGACGAGTTATCCACAGGGGTTTCCGGTCCGGGCCGGGCACGGGACCGTCGACGCATGACGACGAACAGCGAATCACCCAGCCCGTCCGGACGGCCCTCCCTCAGTCCTTCCGGAGCCCCCTCCGAATCCCAGATCACCCTGCGCAGCCCGGCGGAACTGGCCGACGCGCTGCCCTACATGCTCGGCTTCCACCCCACCGACTCCCTCGTCATGGTCACCGTGCACGGCGAGAACGGACGCTTCGGCGGCCGGCTCCGCGTGGGCATCCCCCTCGCCCCCGCGGAATGGGAGGACACCGCCCGGCAGGTCGCCGAATGCCTGATCCGCGGCAGCGAACGGCGCGGCGACAAGCCCGACGGCATCGTGGTCTTCCTCTGCCAGGACCCCAGGGACGGCGAGAGCGGGCAGCGGGTCATGACCCGGCTGCGGCCGCTCGCCCAGCGGCTGCGGATCGCCTGCGGCGCCCTCGACGTACCGGTCCTGGAGGCCCTGTGCCTCTCCGCCGGCCGCTACTGGTCCTACACCTGCGGCGACGACGGATGCTGCCCGGCCGAGGGAAACCCGCTGGCCCCGCCCGGCACCTCGGTGATGGCCGCCGCGGCCACCTTCGCGGGGCTCCAGGTCCGGGGCTCCCTCAAGGAAATCGAAAGCCGGCTGACCCCGCTCGGCGGGACCTGGGCCGTCGAGCAGGAGGAAGCCCTGGAGCGGGCCGCCACCGCCCTCGTGCCGAGGATCCTCGACGGGGCGACCAGGGAGGAGGTCGGCGCGGAGACCCTCGCCCTGGCCCGGACCCTGATGCGGCGCCTGACCCTCGCACCGCCCGTGGAGGGCGGCCCCCGCGCCGACGACTGGGACGACGCGCTGCTCGGCCACGACGAGGCCGCCGCCGTGATCCTCGGGCTCCAGGACCGGGAGATCCGCGACATCGCCGCCGAGTGGATGGAGGACGAGGAGGCCGCCCCCGCCCTGAGGCTGTGGCGGGCCCTCGCCCGGCGCTGCGTCGGGGCCTACGGGGAACACGCGGCCGCCCCGCTGACCCTGGCCGGCTGGGTCTCGTGGTCCACCGGTGACGAGCCGACCGCCCGGATCGCCTTCGGGCTGGCCCTGCGCGCCGACGCCGAGTACCGCTTCGCCCAGCTGCTCCACCACGCCTGCAACGAGGGCATCGACCCCGAGGGCCTGCGGGAGTGCCTGCGCGAGGAGCGCAGGCGCCGCGAACCGGGCCGCAGGAGGCGGGCCGCGGCCACCCGCCCGCCCGGCCGCCGCACCGGGCGGCACCGCCGCGCCTCCCGCCGCCCCGAGGGGAGCGGGCAGTGAGCCCCCGCCAGGTCCGTGCGGGGGCCCGACGGCGGCCGGCCGGCACGGCCCCGCCCCGGAATCGCCCCGCCAGGCGCGCGCAGCCGCCACCCGGGCCCGTGACCAGGGTGGGGGTGGGGACGTTCAGGTGGAGGGTGGTGGGGGCCCGGCCGCGCCGCCGCCCCGCAGAACCGGCCGGAGCGCAGACAAGGCGGCACATGGCTCCCTCCGTACCCCGCAGCGGCCCGCCCGGGCCCCCTCCCACTCCGGCGCCCCGTCCACCCGAACCGGCGCCCGGCCACCCGCCGGAGCGCTCGGCCGGTCTCCCGCCGGGGGCCGTCGGGTCGGCGTGGCAGCCCTCGGGGCAGCCGTCCGGCGCGGGCGCGGGCCCGCTCGGGCAGGGGCGAGACGGCGGAGCCGGGTTGCCCGGACAGGCGTCTGCTGGTGGCGGTGGCGGCGGTGCCGCCGGGCGCAGGGCCGAGTTGCCTCCGGTGCACGGGGCGGTCGTCTGCGTCGCCGCCCCCTGCCTGGCCATCTCGCCCGAGCACGGCCAGCTGACCGGGCGGGGCACCGACGGGATCTACCGCTCCGGGCGCCGGCTGCTGTCCCGCTGCGTGCTGCGCGTCGCCGGGCGGGACCCGGTCGCCCTCCACGGCCGCAGCCTCGGCGCCGACCGGGCCGCCTTCACCGCCACCGTCCGCACCGGAGTCGAACCCGGACCGGACCCCGACATCGGGGTGGAACGGGTCCGCCACGCCGACGGCACCGAGCGCATCACCGTGCGCAGCTTCGCCGCCCGCCCCCTGCGCCTGCCCGTCGAGGTCTCCCTCGGCACCGACCTGGCCGACCTGGCCGCGGTGGCCGCGGGGCGCGCCGGGCCGGAGCTTCCCGCCGCGGTGCACGCGGCGGGACTGCGGTGGGGCAGCGGGGACGCCGTGGCCGTCACCACCGCCGAACCGGCCCCCGACGACGCCCTCGCCTCGGCCGGGCTCCTGCGCTGGGAACTCGAACTGGGCCCCGGCGAATCCCGCACCATCGAGCTGCGGACCACCCCCGACCGGCTCACGCGGGTCCCCGCAGGGCAGGTGGCGAACCCGCTGGCCGCAGCCCGCGCCGAGGGGGACGACCCGAGGGCCGACGCCTGGTTCCGCACCAGCGTCGAGGACCTCCGGGCCCTGCTCCTGCGGGACCCCGCGGCACCCGGCGACGCCTTCGCCGCGGCAGGAGTGCCGTGGCGGCTCGGGCTCGCCCCGGCGGAGTCGCTGTGGGCCGCGCGGATGGCACTGCCGCTCGGCACCGGACTGGCGGCCGCCACGCTGCGGACGCTGGCCCGCGCCCAGACCGGGGGACGGGGCCCGGACGCGGGGAAGATCCCGGGTCCCTTGCGGGCCGCCGGGCCGCAGCTGCCGCCCGGGTGCACCGGGACCGAAGCCACCCTCGGCTTTCCGGCGGTGCTCGCGGAGGCCCGGCGCTGGGGCCTGCCCGAGGAGGACGTGGCCCGGCTGCTGCCCGTCGCGGAGCGCTGCCTGGACTGGCTGCGCGGGGCGCTCGGGGAGGACGGCTTCCTGGCCGATCCCGATCCGGGGCCGCGGCGCTGCGAGACCCAGGCCCACGCCCATCGGGCCGCGCTCCTCGGCGCCGATCTGCTGGACGGGTGCGGGCGCGGCGGAGCGGGGGAGTGGCGGGAGTGGGCGGCCGCGCTGCGGGAGCGGTTCCGGGACCGGTTCTGGATCGACGGCCCGGACGGGGGCCGCCCCGCCGCCGCCCTGCACCCCGACGGCCGGCCGCTGCCCCGGCTCACCGGAGCCGCCGCGCACCTGCTGGACCCGGGCCTGCTCGGCGGGGGCCGGCTCGCCCCCGGGCTGCTGGACGTCGTCCGTACCGAACAGCTCGCCCGGCTGCTCGGAGCCCCCGCCATGGACTCGGGGTGGGGGCTGCGGAGCATGGCCACCAGGGAGCCGGGGCACAACCCCTTCGGCCACCGGTCCGGAGCGGTCCGGGCGCACGAGAGCGCCCTCGCGGTGGCCGGGCTGGCCCAGGCGGGCTTCGAGAAGGAGACCGCCGGGCTGCTGCGGGGCCTGCTCGACGCGGCCGAGGCCTTCGGATACCGGCTGCCGGAGATGTACGCCGCCGAGCAGCGCACGGCGGGCAGTGCCCCGTTGCCGCATCCCGCGGCCTGCCGGCCGGCCGCGGTGGCCGCCGCCGCCGGGATCCACGCGCTCACCGCCCTCGCCGGCATCCGCCCCGACGCCCCGGCGGGCACCGTCGCCGTGGCCCCCCGGGCGGGCGCCCCGCTCGGCGCCCTGCGCCTCTCCGGCCTGCGGGTGGCGGGGGAGGCCTTCACCGTCCGGGTCAGCCGCCTCGGCGTCGGCATGGTGGAGGAGGCCGCCGATGGCCTGCAACTGGGAGGCTGAGACGAAGGCCGGGAGGCGGTCCCGCGCGGTGGGGAGGATCCGGTCCGCGCTCCGGATCACCGCCCTCGGGATCACCAAAGGACTGTTTATCGTCAAGCAGACGACTATGATCGCGGCATGTCTCCCTACGACCCGTCGGCCTTTCCGCCCTTCGCCGTCACCGTCGACCTGGTCGTGCTCACCGTGCGGCGCCACGCGCTCTGCGCGCTGGTCGTCCGACGGGGTGAGCAGCCGTTCCAAGGGCGCTGGGCGCTGCCCGGCGGCTTCGTGCGCGGGGACGAGGACCTGGCCGGTGCCGCGGCCAGGGAACTCTCCGAGGAGACCGGGCTGTGCGCGCACGACCCGGCCGCACCCGGCATGGGCAACGGCGCGCACCTCGAGCAGCTCGCCACCTACGGGGACCCGCAGCGCGACCCCCGGATGCGGGTGGTCAGCGTGGCGCACCTGGTCCTCGCCCCCGACCTGCCCGCCCCGAGGGCCGGCGGCGACGCCAACAGCGCCCGCTGGGCTCCCGTCGACGAACTCCTGGAAGGCCCGGACCGGGCCTCCGCCGGGCTCGCCTTCGACCACGCCACGATCCTCGCCGACGGCGTCGAGCGGGCCCGCTCGAAGATCGAGTACTCCTCCCTGGCCACCGCCTTCTGCCCGCCCGAGTTCACCGTGGGTGAGCTGCGGAGGGTGTACGAGGCCGTGTGGGGCGTGGCGCTCGACCCGCGCAACTTCCACCGCAAGGTCACCGGGACCCCCGGGTTCCTGGTGCCCGCCGGGGGGACGACGACCCGTCAGGGCGGACGGCCCGCCCAGCTCTTCAGGGCCGGCGGCGCGACCTTGCTCAACCCGCCCATGCTGCGCCCCGAGGTCTGACCAGCCGGAGCCGCGCCGACGGCGCCCTCCGCCGTCCGGGGGCCTGCCTGCGGCCATATCTGCACGGACCCGGGGCGGTTGCGCACAAAATCGGACATATCGCGTTATCTTGCTTGCGGTACCCACGCTGCCGCAGAGCGGTCTCACACCCCGCGAGAGAAGCGATGCTCCAGGCCATCGGACTTACCAGCACACCCCGTCGAGATCTCCCGCCCCTCGTGGACGACCTCACCTTCGAGGCCCGCCCGGGGTGCGTGACCGCCCTGCTCGGAGAGCCGGGTTCGGGCAAGACCACCGCACTGCGGCTCATGCTCGAACTCGAACCGGGCCGCGGCGTCACCTACTTCCGCGGCCGCCCGCTGCACCGGATCCCGCATCCGGCCCGTGAGGTCGGGGTCCTCCTCGGCGACGTCCCCGGACACCCGTCGCGGACGGTCCGCGGTCAGCTGCGGATGCTCTGCGCCGCCGTCGGCGTCCCGGCCTCCCGGGCCGACACCATGATGGAGGTCGTCGGCATCGGCGGCCTGCGCGACCAGCGGCTCGGCTCCCTCTCGGCCGGCATGGACCGCCGGGTCGGGCTGGCCGCGGCCATGCTCGCCGATCCCTGCACCCTGATCCTCGACGAGCCCACGGCGGGGCTGGCCCCCCGGGACCGGGCCTGGCTGTACGGCCTGCTGCGCGGCCACGCCTCCCTGGGCGGAGCCGTGCTCTTCACCACGGGCGACGCGAAGGAGGCCGCCCGCAGCGCGGACCGGGTCGTCTCCATCGCCGCGGGCCGGCTCGTCGCCGACCAGGACGCCGCGGACTTCGCGCGCACCAGGCTGCGGCCCCGCGTCGCCGTGCGCACCCCGCACGCCGCCCGGCTGGCCGACGTACTGGGCCGGGAGGCCAGGGCCGCGCACCGGGTGGTCGAGATCGTCGAGGAGAGCGGCAGCCGGCTCTCGGTGTACGGGAGCAACTGCGCCGAGGTGGGCGAGGCCGCGTTCCGTCACGGCGTACTGGTCCACCAGCTCGCCGACGAGACCGGCGACACCGGAGCGCCCGTCCCGCCCGTGCCGCAGGCCCGCACCGGAGCCGGCTCCGGCGCCCGGGTGGAAGCCCGCGCGGAGGCACGGGTGGAAGCCGCCGCCCAGGTCCGCACCGGACCGGGCGTTGCCGGGGCCGGCGGTGGCGCGGGCCTCCACCGCGAACCCGGCGCCGCCGGTGCGGGCCCCGCCGGAGGGGCCCGCACCGAACCGCCCGCCGAAACCCCGCCCGCACCCGGCCCCGCCGCCCCCGCCCACGCGTCCGCCGGGCGTGCGCGGGCCCTCGCCGGGCACGCCCGGCACGCCCGCTCCGACCGTCCCGCGCGCCCGGCCCCGCCGGTGCGCCGAGTGGGCGGCCCGCTGCGACCGCTGCGCTACGAGCTGCGCCGCGTCTTCGGCACCGCCACCCCCTTCCTCACGGCCGCCCTGGTCGTCGCCGTCTCCGCCGCCACCGCCCTCGTGCTGGCCCGCACCGGCCACACCCCGCTCCACCGGATCCTCGCCGCCTGGCCGCGGCCGTTCCCGCTGCCCCCGGCCGCGCTCGGCGCCGGACTGCTGGGCGCCCTGGCCTTCGGCGAGGAGTACCGCTACCCCGCCCTCGCGGCCGACCGCGGCACCGTGCCGCGCCGCTTGGGGCTGCTCACGGCCAAGCTCGGGGTGTGCGCCGCCCTCGCCCTCCTGCTGGGAGCCCTCGTGGTCACCGCCGACGCCGCGGCGCTGCGCCTCGTCTTCGGCGCGGCACCGCTGCGGGTACCGGCCGACTGGCCCGCCGCCGCAGCGAGTTGGGCCGGGCTGCTGGTCGGCTGCGCCTGGGCCGGGGTGCTCGCCTCCGGGGCCTTCCGGTCCTCCCTCGCGGGCATGGCCGCCGTGATCGCCGTACCGGTGGCGGTCGTGCCGCTGGTGCGCAGAGCCCTGGAGGGGCAGTCCGCGTACCCGGCGGGCGGGGTGGCCTCCCGGCTGCGGGCCCTGGCCTCCGCACCCTGGCCCGCGGAGGCGGACCGCTTCGTGCTGGGGGCCCTTCGGGTGATGGCCCAACCCGTCGGCACGGCGCTGGTGTTGTCGCTGATGGTCCTGTTGTGCGCCTATGGGTTCACAGGACTGCGCGCACGAGTCCGTTGGTGATCGTTGTGATGCGGGAGGCGACTGCCGGGTGACCGGTGAAGACCGCTTCGCACGAAGTCACGCGAAGCGGACCGCAACTCCCCGCAAAAGGTCCGGTTCCTTACGATAAGTCGTCAATTGCGTAGGTGGCACCGATCACCCTTTCGTGTGCTTTTCACCAAAGACCTCAAGGGTCATGGAGGCACGGCCGACAAAGGATTCGTGAGTACCCTTGCGCACACCATGATGACCGCCGCCCGCCATGCCGACACCGGCCTCGCCGGCCCGGGCGATCTCGACCGCTACCCCTACGCGGAGGCCGCCGGCTCCGACCGGGTGGGGCCACCCCACTGGGACGGCGGCGACGTCGAGTTGAGCCGCGTCGGCCGCCGCGCGGCCGGCAGCCGCGGCCGCGGGCTCCACGGCCAACTCGTCCAGCAGCTCGGCCAGATGATCGTCTCCGGCGACCTCGGCGCGGACCGGCCCCTGGTGCCCGAGGAGATCGGCCAGCGCTTCGAGGTCTCCCGCACCGTCGTCCGCGAATCACTGCGCGTCCTGGAGGCCAAGGGCCTCGTCAGCGCCCGGCCCAACGTGGGCACCCGGGTCCGGCCGGTCGCCGACTGGAACCTCCTCGACCCCGACATCATCGAGTGGCGCGCCTTCGGTCCCCAGCGCGACGACCAGCGCCGCGAGCTCAACGAGCTCCGCTGGACGATCGAGCCGCTGGCCGCCCGCCTCGCCGCCGGCCACGACCGCCCCGACGTCCAGCAGCGCCTCTCCGACATGGTCGAGATCATGGGCCACGCCCTCGGGCAGGGAGACGCGATCACCTTCGCGCGCGCCGACAACGAGTTCCACTCGCTCCTGATCCAGATCGCGGGCAACCGCATGCTGGAGCACCTCTCGGGCATCGTCTCCGCCGCCCTCCAGGTCTCCGGCAACCCCGTCACCTCCTGCGACCGCCCCAGCGAAACCTGCGTGGCGCACCACGCGCGCATGGTCGAGGCCCTGGCCTCCGGCGACAGCGTGGGTGCGGAGAACGCCATGCGCCAGCTCCTGACGGTGCACCCGGAGGTAGAGCGCGTGGTCCCCGCACCGCGCGAGCACTGACGCTCCGACGCACGGGGGCGTGGGAGCGCACCACCGGTCGCCGGGTCCTTCGGGCCCGGCGACATCGGCGTGCGGGCCTCCCCGCGCGGCGGCCCCCGGCCGGGCCGTACGGCCGCGCGACCGGCACGGGTGCGTACGCCGTGTGACGCAAGCCACGGAGAGGCGCACTCGGGACACGAAGATTGGGCGTAACGCTCCGCGACGTCACGCGATGAACTAAGAGGTGATGGCCGACGGAGGGAAGACAGCAGCCCTTGGGGATGCTGTGCAGCTCCCCGGCCCCTGCCCGCGCCCCCGGCCCATCCCCAGTCGGTGGTCGTCGGCTCCGGTCCAGCACCACGCCGGGGTCGGAAGCCGTTCCCATCGTTCCGAGAGGTTGTTCGTGTCGGCCAGCACATCCCGTACGCTCCCGCCGGAGATCGCCGATTCCGAGTCTGTGATGGCGCTCATCGAGCGGGGCAAGGCCGAGGGGCAGATCGCCGGCGATGACGTGCGTCGGGCCTTCGAGGCTGACCAGATTCCAGCGACCCAGTGGAAGAATGTTCTGCGCAGCCTCAACCAGATCCTCGAGGAAGAGGGTGTGACGCTGATGGTCAGTGCCGCGGAGTCGCCCAAGCGCACCCCCCGCAAGAGCGTCGCGGCGAAGACTCCCGCGAAGCGGACGACGACGAAGACCGTCGCGGCCAAGACGGCGGCCGCCCCGGCAGCGGCCGACGCCGTCGCGGAGCCGGGGACGACGGACCCCGGCACCGCCGACGCGCTCGCCGGGGAGCCCGCGCCCGAGCCCGCCGCGAAGAAGACGGCGGCGAAGAAGACCGCCGCCAAGAAGGCCACCGCCAAGAAGACCGCCGCGAAGAAGACGGCGGCGAAGAAGACGGCCGCCAAGAAGACCGCCGACGAGGGCGAAGAGGAGGCCCTGGAAGAGGGCCCCGAGGCCGTGAAGGCGGAGGCAGAGGAAGAGGACGAGGGCGGCGAGAACAAGGGCTTCGTCATCTCCGACGACGAGGACGACGCCCCCGCCCAGCAGGTCGTCGTGGCCGGTGCCACCGCCGACCCCGTCAAGGACTACCTCAAGCAGATCGGCAAGGTCCCCCTCCTCAACGCCGAGCAGGAGGTCGAGCTCGCCAAGCGGATCGAGGCGGGCCTGTTCGCCGAGGACAAGCTGGCGAACTCCGACAAGCTGGCCCCCAAGCTCAAGCGCGAGCTGGAGATCATCGCCGAGGACGGCCGCCGCGCCAAGAACCACCTGCTGGAGGCCAACCTCCGCCTCGTCGTCTCCCTGGCCAAGCGCTACACCGGCCGCGGCATGCTCTTCCTCGACCTGATCCAGGAAGGCAACCTGGGCCTCATCCGCGCGGTCGAGAAGTTCGACTACACCAAGGGCTACAAGTTCTCCACGTACGCCACCTGGTGGATCCGGCAGGCGATCACCCGCGCCATGGCCGACCAGGCCCGCACCATCCGCATCCCGGTGCACATGGTCGAAGTGATCAACAAGCTCGCCCGCGTGCAGCGCCAGATGCTCCAGGACCTGGGCCGCGAGCCCACCCCGGAGGAGCTCGCCAAGGAACTCGACATGACCCCCGAGAAGGTCATCGAGGTCCAGAAGTACGGCCGTGAGCCGATCTCCCTGCACACCCCGCTCGGCGAGGACGGCGACAGCGAGTTCGGTGACCTCATCGAGGACTCCGAGGCGGTCGTCCCGGCCGACGCCGTGAGCTTCACGCTCCTGCAGGAGCAGCTCCACTCGGTCCTCGACACGCTGAGCGAGCGCGAGGCCGGCGTGGTCTCGATGCGCTTCGGACTGACCGACGGGCAGCCCAAGACCCTCGACGAGATCGGCAAGGTCTACGGGGTCACCCGCGAGCGCATCCGCCAGATCGAGTCGAAGACGATGTCGAAGCTGCGCCACCCTTCGCGTTCGCAGGTGCTGCGCGACTACCTGGACTGAGCCGGGCCGGGGGCCGCGGGCGGGCGCGGCCCCGGGCTAGGCCGGGTCCCGAGCTGCCCTCGAGCGGGCTTCGGCGTGCCCTCGACAGCTCCGGCGGGCCTCCGGCACCGCCCCGGGCAGCAGGTGCGCATGTTCCCGGGTCATCCCACTCTGGGTGTATTCGAGCACACTCAGAGTCAGGAGGCCTCATGCGTCGTCCCTTCGCCCGTGTCCTGGTGGGCGCCCTGACCCTCGTGGCGGGAGCGGCCGCGGCGCCGCTGGCCCAGGCGCCCAGGGTGGCCGCGGACAGCATCGTCATAGGCGGGAGCCCGGTGCGGGTCGCCGACAGTCCGTGGGTGGTGGCCCTCGCCAGCCGTGACCGGTTCGGGGGTATCCGCGACGGGCAGTTCTGCGGGGGTGTCGTCGTGGCACCCACCACGGTGGTGACGGCGGCGCACTGCCTGGGCCGGCAGGTGCTGGGCGGGCCCGTCGAATCCGTCACCGACTTCCGCGTGATCACCGGGCGTACGGAGCTCCGCGCGCCCGAGGGCCGCGAGATCGCGGTACTGGGGGCCCGGGTGAACCCGGCCTACGACCCCGGGACCAACGCCGGGGACCTGGCCGTCCTGGAGCTGGCCGAAGCGGTGCCGGCGGACCACGTCCTCCCCATGGCCGGCGCCGGCCACCCCGCCTACGGAGCGGGCACCGAGGCGGCCGTGTACGGGTGGGGAGACACCAGCGGCTTCGGCGACTACGCGTACGGCCTGCGGGCGGCGCGGGTCACGGTACTGGCGGACGACGTCTGCCGCCGGGCGTACCCGGGGGACTCGGACGGGCGCTACCAGGAGGACTCCATGGTGTGCGCGGGCGACCGCTCCGGCGGGAAGGACGCCTGCCAGGGTGACAGCGGCGGGCCGCTGGTGGCCCAGGGGCGGCTCATCGGGCTGGTGTCCTGGGGCCGGGGCTGCGGGCGCGCGGACAGTCCGGGGGTGTACACCCGGATCGCCCCGTTGGTCGGCTTCGTGAGCGGCCCGCAGGGGGACGTACGGCCGCGCGAGCTCTGAGGACACCGCCCGTGGCCGCGGAGGGGCTCCAGGTGGTCCGTACGGCCCGTGAAGGGGTACGCGGGCCGGAAGCGGCGGGGTCCGGGCGGCCCCGGACATGAGGACGGGCGGCCATCCCTGGGTCTCAGAGATGCCGCCCGTCGACCGGCCTGGCCGGTCCTGGCTCGTCGGATGCGAGGTTCAGGCTTGTGTCAGCGGTCCTCGTCGGCCGCGCTGGCGGCGGCCGGAGCGGGCGTAAGCCGCTCGGTCTCATCCTGTATTTCCGCGGCGATCTTCTTGAGTTCCGGCTCGAACTTACGCCCGTGGTGGGCGCAGAAGAGCAGTTCACCACCGCTCAGGAGGACGACGCGCAGATATGCCTGGGCGCCGCAACGGTCGCATCGGTCAGCGGCCGTCAGCGGGGTCGCGGGTGTCAGAACAGTAGTCACGTCGCCTCTTCTCTAGCTCGACGAGCTGTCGTACCAGGGTCAACATCCAACCAGGCCGAAAACGTTCCCGCTCGCGGCTTTTCCTCGAAACTTCCTTCCGAAGCTGGCCGGCTGCTGCCGGTTGGCGGCGAAGGAGCCGTATTGCGTTGCTTTACGGTTTCGCGTTGTCAGTCGTTCGCTTGTAGCAGTTCTCGTCCTCCCGGCGTGAGTGCCGGTTGTGCATGAGGACGTGCCCGAACCCTAAATGGTTCATGCGTCGAAGGGAACGTGATGTTTGCTTCACCCCCACGGGGGATCGAACATCCGTGCGGATCTGCACTACGCTGTGGGAGCCACGAGGGTGGCGTTGCATCGGCTCTACCAGGCCTCGGTACCCTTCGAGCGGCGACCGAGCCATCCCTGCGCCCGACCGGGCCAGAAAAGAAATTCAGCGAGGAGCGAACTGCGTGACCGCCGACACGTCCGTGCCTTCCAGCGCGCTGCTGTCCGGAGCAGACCGGGACGGCTCCAACTACACCGCGCGGCACCTGCTCGTCCTCGAAGGCCTCGAGGCCGTCCGCAAGCGCCCCGGTATGTATATCGGCTCCACCGACAGCCGAGGCCTGATGCACTGCCTCTGGGAGATCATCGACAATTCCGTCGACGAGGCCCTGGGCGGCTACTGCGACCACATCGAGGTGATCCTCCACGACGACGCCTCCGTCGAGGTCCGCGACAACGGCCGCGGCATCCCGGTCGACGTAGAGCCCAAGACCGGCCTGTCCGGGGTCGAGGTCGTCATGACCAAGCTGCACGCCGGCGGCAAGTTCGGCGGGGGATCGTACGCGGCCTCCGGCGGTCTGCACGGCGTCGGCGCCTCCGTGGTCAACGCCCTGTCGTCCCGCCTGGACGTCGAGGTCGACCGGGGCAGCTCCACCCACGCCATCAGCTTCCGCCGCGGCGTCCCCGGCGTCTTCGCGGACCAGGACCCCGACAGCGCCTTCGACCCCGCGAGCGGGCTGCGCAAGGTCAAGCGGATCCCCAAGGGCAGGACGGGCACCCGGGTCCGCTACTGGGCCGACCGCCAGATCTTCCTCAAGGACGCCCGGCTCTCCCTGGAGACCCTTTACCAGCGCGCCCGCCAGACCGCCTTCCTCGTGCCTGGCCTGACCATCCTCGTCCGCGACGAGCGGGGCCTCGACGGCGCGGGCAAGACCGAGGAGACCTTCCGCTTCGACGGGGGCATCAGCGAGTTCTGCGACTACCTCGCCCCGGACAAGGCCGTCTGCGACGTCCTGCGCCTGACCGGCTCGGGCACCTTCAAGGAGACCGTCCCGGTCCTCGACGACCGCGGCCACATGACCCCCACCGAGGTCACCCGCGAGCTCGGCGTGGACATCGCCCTGCGCTGGGGCACGGGGTACGAGACCGGCGTCAAGTCCTTCGTGAACATCATCGCCACCCCCAAGGGCGGCACCCATGTCTCCGGATTCGAGCGCTCGGTCACCAAGACGGTGAACGAGGTGCTGCGCTCCGCGAAGCTGCTGCGCGTCGCCGAGGACGACGTGGTCAAGGACGACGCCATGGAGGGCATGACGGCGGTCGTCACCGTCCGGCTCGCCGAGCCGCAGTTCGAGGGCCAGACCAAGGAGGTGCTCGGCACCTCCGCGGCCACCCGGATCGTGGCCGCCGTCGTCGCCAAGGAGCTCAAGGCCTTCCTGACCTCCACCAAGCGCGACGACAAGCAGCAGGCCCGCGCCGTGATGGAGAAGATCGTCGCGGCCGCCCGGACCAGGATCGCGGCCCGCCAGCACAAGGAGGCGCAGCGCCGCAAGACCGCGCTGGAGTCCTCCTCGCTGCCCGCCAAGCTGGCCGACTGCCGCAGCGACGACGTGGAGCGCAGCGAGCTCTTCATCGTCGAGGGCGATTCCGCGCTCGGTACGGCCAAGCTCGCGCGGAACTCCGAGTTCCAGGCGCTGCTGCCGATCCGGGGCAAGATCCTCAACGTCCAGAAGTCCTCGGTCTCGGACATGCTCAAGAACGCCGAGTGCGGAGCGATCATCCAGGTCATAGGAGCCGGCTCCGGCCGCACCTTCGACATCGACGCCGCCCGCTACGGGAAGATCGTCCTCCTCGTCGACGCCGACGTGGACGGCGCGCACATCCGATGCCTGCTGCTCACGCTCTTCCAGCGGTACATGCGCCCGATGGTCGAGGCGGGCCGGGTCTTCGCGGCCGTGCCGCCGCTGCACCGGATCGAGCTCGTCCAGCCCAAGAAGGGCCAGGACAAGTACGTCTACACGTATTCGGACAACGAGCTGCGCCAGACCCTGCTGGAGTACCAGCGCAAGAACATCCGGTACAAGGACGCCATCCAGCGCTACAAGGGCCTCGGCGAGATGGACGCGGACCAGCTGGCGGAGACCACCATGGACCCCCGCCACCGCACCCTGCGGCGCATCAACATCGGCGACCTGGACTCCGCCGAGCAGGTCTTCGACCTGCTCATGGGCAATGAGGTGGCCCCGCGCAAGGAGTTCATCACCGGCTCCGCGGCGACCTTGGACCGCTCGCGCATCGACGCCTGACCCGCGCGCGGTACCGGCCGGTGGCGGCCGGTACCGCGGATGCGGAAACTTCGTTCCGGCACACCGGTGCCGCTCGCTCCATCACCTGAAGGGGTGAAGAGCGCCGGTACATCAGTCCGGAAACCGACCAACCGGCACATCCTTGTGGGCACGCGGCCAATGCGGCAGCGGACAAGGAGAGTTCGGTGGACAAGCACGAAGGCCGTGATGCCGGAACGGTCCGGCTGGACGACCCCTGGTACGACGCGCTGGCCGTGGGCTGGGGCGAGGGATCGGACACGGTCCCGGCCCAGGTCGCCCCGCCTCCCGGAGGCCGGGCCGGGCCCGGCGCGTCCGACATCTACCTGGAAGTGCAGCGCAGCGCCGCCTTCCAGGAGGTCCGCGGCCGCTACCGCGGGTTCGTCGTCCCCGCGACCGCCGGCTTCTTCCTCTGGTACGTCGCCTACGTGGTCGCCGCCACCGCGGCACCCGGGTTCATGGCCCGGCCCGTGGCCGGCGCGGTCAACGTGGCCCTGCTGGCCGGCCTCGGACAGTTCCTCAGCACCTTCCTGCTGACCTGGGCCTACGCCCGGCACGCGCGGCTGCGCCGCGACCGGGCGGCGCTCGACCTGCGCTGGACCGTCTTCGAGCAGGAACGCGTACAGGAACGCGCACAGGGACGGGGCCAGGAGCGCGCACAGGGACGGGCGCCCGCCCGCGAGCAGCAGCACGGGCAGCCGCGGACGGCGACCGGCCCCGGGGAGGACGCGTGACCACCGAGCACCAGACGCTCGCGCTGATCCTCTTCAGCGCCTTCATCGCGGTCACCCTCGGCATCACGACCTGGGTCAGCCGCAACCGGCACGGTTCGGCCGAGGAGTTCTACGCGGGCGGGCGGCTCTTCTCACCGCTGGAGAACGGTTTCGCCATCGCCGGCGACTACATGTCGGCCGCCTCCTTCCTCGGGATCTCCGGGCTGATCGCCCTCTTCGGCTACGACGGCCTGCTCTACTCCGTCGGCTTCCTCGTCGCCTGGCTGGTGGTCCTGTTCCTGGTCGCCGAACTGGTCCGCAACTGCGGGCGGTTCACCCTCGCCGACGTGGTCGCCGCGCGGATGAGCGAGCGGCCCGTCCGGATCGCCGCCGGAACCTCCTCGGTGGTCGTCTCGGTGCTGTACCTGGTCGCGCAGATGGTCGGGGCGGGCACCCTGGTGGGCCTGCTGCTCTCGGACGCGGGCCCCGCCGCCCGGACCCTCACCGTGATCGGCGTGGGCGCGCTGATGGTGGTCTACGTGACCTTCGGCGGGATGCGTGCCACCACCTGGATCCAGATCGTCAAGGCGGTGCTGCTGATGGGCGGGGCCCTCGCCCTGACCGTGCTCGTCCTGCTCCGCTTCCACGGGAACGTCGACCAGCTCCTGACCGGCGCCGCGGAGCGCAGCGGGCACGGGGCCCGCTTCCTGAGTCCCGGCCTGAAGTACGGAGGGGACTGGACCGCCCGGATCGACTTCATGAGCCTCGGTCTCGCCCTGGTCCTGGGCACCGCCGGGCTGCCCCACATCCTGTCGCGCTTCTACACCGTGCCGACCGCGCGGGCCGCCCGCCGGTCGGTGGTGTGGGCGATCGCGCTGATCGGCGGCTTCTACCTGATGACCGTCGTCCTCGGATTCGGGGCGGCCGCGCTGGTGGGCCCCGACGAGGTGCGGGCCTCGAACGCCTCCGGGAACACGGCCGTACCGCTGCTGGCGGCCTTCCTCGGCGGGGGCGCCGAGTCCACCGGGGGCGCGGTCCTGTTCGCGATCGTGTCGGCCATCGCCTTCGCGACCATCCTCGCCGTGGTCGCCGGGATCACCCTGGCCTCGTCGGCCTCCGTCGCGCACGATCTGTACGCCTCCCTCAGGCGCCGCCACGCCAGGCAGCGCAGCGAGGTGGCCGTGGCCCGGGTCGCGGCCGTGGGGATCGGGGCGGTGGCCATCGCCCTGGGGCTGCTGGCGCAGGACCTGAACGTGGCCTTCCTGGTGGGGCTGGCCTTCGCCGTGGCGGCCTCCGCCAACCTGCCGGTGCTGCTGTACTCGCTGTTCTGGCGGGGCTTCACCACACGGGGGGCGGTCTGGTCGGTGTACGGCGGGCTGGTTCCGGCGGTGCTGCTGGTCGTCCTGTCACCCGTCGTCTCCGGGAGCCCCGAGTCCCTCTTCCCGGGGGTGGACTTCCAGTACTTCCCGCTGCAGAACCCGGGGATCGTCTCGATCCCGCTCGGTTTCCTGGCCGGCTGGCTGGGCACCGTCACCTCGGCGGAGGAGGCGGACGAGCGCAAGCACGCCGAGACGGAGGTCCGCTCCCTGACCGGGGCCGGTGCGGTGTGAGCCGCCCGGTTCCTAAGCGGTGTCCGACGGGCGCCAGGCGTAGCGGTGTTCGGGGCGGCCGGTCTCGCCGTAGCGCAGGGCCAGGGTGACGCGGCCGGCGCGGTCCAGCAGCTTCAGGTAGCGCTGCGCGGTCTGCCGGCTGACGCCGGCGCGGTCGGCGATCTGCTGGGTGGACAGGGGGCCTTCGGCGGCGCGCAGCACCTGGCGGACCAGCTCCGCGGTGGTGGGGGAGTGGCCCTTGGGCAGCTCGTTCGGGGTGTCGGCCGCGGCGAGGGCGCCGAAGATCCGGTCGACCTCCGCCTGTTCGGCCTCGCCGCCGCCGGAGAGGGAGCGGCGCAGGGAGGCGTAGGCCTCCAGCTTGGCGCGCAGGCCGGCGTAGGTGAACGGCTTGACCAGGTACTGGAGGGCGCCGAGCCGCATGGCCGCCTGGACGGTGGCCAGGTCCCGGGCGGCCGTGACCATGATCACGTCGGTGTGGTGGCCCAGCTGGCGCAGGCGGCGCACCAGGTCGAGGCCGTTCCCGTCCGGGAGGTAGTGGTCGAGGAGGACCAGGTCCACCG
This sequence comes from Streptomyces sp. NPDC034043, assembly GCF_055575675.1. Taxonomy (NCBI): domain Bacteria; kingdom Bacillati; phylum Actinomycetota; class Actinomycetes; order Kitasatosporales; family Streptomycetaceae; genus Streptomyces; species Streptomyces sp. NPDC034043. Next base: position 306,425 of record NZ_JBVISF010000007.1, on the reverse strand, counting down.
GGCGGGCGGTGAGGAAGCCGAGGGCCTCGGCCGCCGAATGGACCTCGCCGGACACCTGGAATCCGGGAACCTTCGCCACGTACGCCGCGTTGATCCTGGCAACACGCATGTCGTCGTCGACGACCAATACGTGGATCGGGGTCTCGTTCATCGCAGGGCCTCCGGGAGTACGACGGAGAACTCCGCCCCTCCGTCCGCTGCTTCACCGGCCCGGGCGCTGCCGCCCTGCCGCTCCGCGAGGCGGCGTACGAGGGCCAGACCCAGCCCGCGCTCGCGGTGGGCCTTGGGCTGCTTGGTCGACCAGCCCTCGGTGAAGACGTCCTCGCGCCGGCCGGCGGGGATCCCGGGACCGCTGTCGCGCACCCGCAGGACGGCGGTGCGTCCCTCCGCGCGGATGTCGACCTCGACCAGGGGCGAGGCCGAGCCGGCGGCCGCGTCCATGGCGTTGTCCACGAGATTGCCGAGGATCGTGACGAGGCCGCCCGGGTCCACCAGGCGGTCGGGGAGGAGGGCGGCCGGGGAGAGGCGCAGCGTGACGCCGCGCTCGGCGGCGACGGTGGCCTTGCCCACCAGCAGGGCGGCGAGCAGGGGGTCGTGGACCTTCTCGGTGACCTGCTCGGCCGTGGTCCGGTGCACGCCGACGACCTCGGTGACGAAGGCGACGGCTTCCTCGTGCAGTTCCAGTTCGAGCAGGCCGAGCAGGGTGTGGAGACGGTTGGCGTGCTCGTGGTCCTGTGCGCGCAGGGCGTCGATGAGGCCTTTGGTGGAGTCCAGTTCGCGGCCCAGGCGCTCCACCTCGGTGCGGTCGCGGAGGGTGGCGACGGCTCCGCCGTCCGCGGTGGGCATGCGGTTGGCGACCAGGACCCGCGGGCCCTGGACGGTCAGCAGGTCACGGCCGGTGACCCGGCCGGTCAGGACGTCGCTGGTGCGGCCCGTGCCCAGCACCTCGTCCAGGGGCCGGCCGGCGAGGGTGTCCGCGCTGTCCTCGGGGAGTCCCAGCAGCCGGGCGGCCTCGTCGTTGACGAGGCGGACCCGGCCGTCCGGATCGAGGGCGATCACCCCTTCTCGGATGGAGTGCAGCATGGCCTCGCGCTCTGCGAGGAGGCCCGCGATATCGGAGAAGGCCAGGTCGCGGGTCTGCCGCTGGATCCGGCGCGAGAGCAGGTAGGCGGCCAGCGCACCGGCGGCCAGGGCGCCGCCCGCATGGGCGAGCAGTCCGGGGATGGCACCGAGCAGCCGGTCGCGGACGCTGTCGTAGGCGATGCCGACGGAGACGGCGCCGACGACCTCCCCGTCGGCGGCGACCAGGGGGACCTTGCCCCGGGCGGAGCGGCCCAGGGTGCCCTCGTCGATCTCCATCACCTCGTGGCCCGCGAGGGCGTCGCCGGGGTCGGTGGAAACGGGCCGTCCGATGCGGTCGGGGCTCGGGTGCGAGCGGCGGATGCCGTCGAGGTCGATGACGACGACGTACTCGGCCCCGGTCGCCCGGCGAATCCGCTCGGCGGCGGACTGCACGGGGCTGTCCGCGGAGGGCCGCGACCGCAGGAGGTCGGCGGCCAGGGACGGGTCCGCCGCCGCGCTCTGGGCGATGGCCAGGGCCCGCCGCATCGCCTGGTCGTCCAGCTGGCCGCTCAGCGGGGCCAGGAAGAGACCGGTCGCCAGGACGGCGACGCCCGCCGCGATCGCCAGCTGCGTCAGCAGGATCTGTGAGACGGCCCGTCTGGGCAGCCCGAGGCGCCGAGAGCCCGTGGGGAGGAACCGCATGACTAGCACCGTAGGCGGGCAGGAGAGGAAGCGGAATTTCCCCCGTCTATGAGAAGGCCCACCCGCAGGCGGTGCGTCGCGACCGCCCGGCCGGGCCCGGCCGGCCGGATGGCGGCCGTTCCGGACGGCGCCCTGGGGGCGCGGCGGGTATCAGGGCAGCGGGCGGGGAGGCCGGGGGCCCGTGTAGTGGCCGCTCGGGCGCATGCGCAGGGGGCGTTCCTGGTACTCCTCCAGCGCGTGCGCGATCCAGCCCGACGTCCGGGCGACCGCGAAGACCGTCTCGCCCGCCTCGGCGGTCATCCCGCAGGACACCGTCAGTACCGCCAGCGCCAGGTCCACATTGGCGTGCAGCCCGTGCCGGGCCGTCACCGCCGCCACGTCACGTGCCGCGCCGAGTGCCGGGGCGGCCTGCGGGAGCGCCTCCAGGCGCGCGAACAGGGCGCGGGCCCTCGGGTCCTCGCCCCGGTAGAGCCGGTGGCCGAGCCCGGGCACCCGGCGACCCGCGCGCAGGTGCTCCGCCACCACCGGCGCGGCACCGCCCCGCTCCAGCACCTCCGCCAGCATCCGGTGCGCGAGCCGCCCGGCCGCCCCGTGCAGGGGACCCTCCAGCGCGCCGAGCCCGGCCGAGACGACCGCGTACGGATGGGCCCGCGCCGAGGCGGCCACCCGTACCGCCAGGGTGGAGGCGGCCAGGTCGTGGTCGGCCAGCAGGGCCAGGGCCAGGTCCAGGGTGCCGACTGCCGCGGGGTCCGGCTCCCGCCCGGTCAGGCGGGGCCACAGGGCCCGGGCGAGCGGCCCGTCGGCGTCCCCGCCGGCCTCCCGGGGTGACGGCCCGGGCAGGGCGCCGACCAGCGTCGGGATCAGGCAGCGCGCGGAGCCCAGTACCGCCTCCTCGGACAGGTCGAAGCGCAGCGGGTCCACCACCGCCGCGGCGGCGACCGCGACCCGCAGCCGGTCGAGGGGCCCGCTGTGCTCGGGCAGCGCGGCCACCGCCCGCCGGGCGGCGGCGAGCGCCTCCGGGGGAGCGGTGAACCGGGCGCCCCGCGGCAGGGCGCCCGTCCAGAGCCATTCGGCGACCTCCTCGAAGGCGTACGCGGAGGCCAGTTCCACGGCGTCGACGCCCCGGAAGAAGTACCGGTCGTCCTCGATGAGGGTGAGCGAGGTGCGCACGGAGAGCTCCCCGGCGGGGACCGCGGCCTCCCGCCGGCTGCGCCTCGCCAGGGCCTCCACCTCACGGGCGTCGAAGGTGCTGCCCCGCCCGACCGCGTCGCGGCGGCTGCCGAGCTGGCCGCGGCTGACGTACGCGTACACGGTCGCGGGCTTCACCCCGAGGAGCTGCGCGGCCTCGCGGGTGGTCAGCCGTCTCTCGGTACCGGTCTCGCGGGGCCGGTCGTCGCCGTGGTCGTCGCTCATGACACACAGCCTACATATATTGATTCAATCAATATTGACATCGATTGAGTCAAGGACGGATGGTCGATCCATGAACACCACCGTCGAAGTACCCCGCGGTCTCGCGGGAGTCGTGGTCACCGAGACCCAGCTCGGTGACGTCCGGGGCCGTGAGGGCTTCTACCACTACCGCCAGTACTCGGCCGTCGAACTCGCCGCGAGCCGCACCTTCGAGGACGTGTGGCACCTGATGTTCCGCGGCACGCTCCCCGCGGACCTCGCCGAGCGGGACGCCTTCGCCGCCGAGACCGCCACGCTGCGGCACCTGCCCGTCGAGGTGCGGGACGCCCTCCCGGCCCTCGCCCGTGCCACCGCCCCCTCCGGGCCGCTCTCCGGACTGCGCACCGCGCTCTCGCTGCTCGGCGCCCGCTCCGGCTTCCGGCCGGTCTACGACCTCGACCCCGGCCGCCGGGCCGCCGACGCCCTCGCCGCCTGCGCCGCCGTGCCCACCCTGCTCACCGCCCTGCACCGGCTGGGCCGGGGCCTGGAGCCGGTCGGACCGCGCGACGACCTCCCGTACGCCGCCAACTACCTGTGGATGCTGACCGGCACGGAACCCGACCCGGTCCGCGCCCGCGCCGTCGAGCGGTACCTGATCTCCACCGTCGACCACGGCTTCAACGCCTCCACCTTCACCGCCCGCGTCATCGCCTCCACCGGTGCCGACGTCGCGGCCTGCCTCACCGGGGCGATCGGCGCGCTCTCCGGCCCCCTGCACGGCGGCGCGCCGAGCCGGGCCCTGGACACCCTGGACGCCATCGGCACGGTGGAGCGCATCGGCCCCTGGATCCGGGAGCGGGTGCTGGCCGGGGACCGGATCATGGGCTTCGGCCACCCCGTGTACCGCACCGAGGACCCGCGTTCGCGGATGCTGCGGGAGATCGCCCGGCAGTTCGGCGGGCCGCTCGTGGACTTCGCCGTCGAGGTCGAGCGGCAGGTGGAGGAGATCCTCGCCGAGCTCAAGCCGGGCCGTGAGCTGCACACCAACGTGGAGTTCTACGCGGGCGTGGTCATGGAGCTGTGCGGGCTGCCGCGCGAGATGTTCACCCCGACCTTCTGCGCGGCGAGGGTGATCGGCTGGAGCGCCAACCTCCTGGAGCAGGCCGCCGACTCGAAGATCATCCGCCCGGCCGCGCACTACACCGGCCCGACCCCGCCGCAGCCGGTACCCGTGCCCGCCTGAGGCCGGCCCCGGCTGGCTACGATCGTCCGGATGAACAGCGTCCAGCCCATTCCCGTCGTGGTCCTCGCCGGATTCCTCGGTTCCGGCAAGACCACCGTCCTCAACCACCTCCTCGCCAACCGGGGCGGCACCCGGATCGGCGTCGTCGTCAACGACTTCGGCTCGATCGAGATCGACGCGATGTCGGTGGCCGGACAGGTCGGCGACTCGATGGTCTCCCTCGGCGGCGGCTGCCTGTGCTGTGCGGTCGACGGCAGCGAACTGGACGCGTACCTGGACAAGCTCGCCGCGCCCGTCCACCGGATCGACGTGATCGTCATCGAGGCCAGCGGGCTCGCCGAGCCCCAGGAGATGATCCGGATGCTGATCGCCAACGAGAACCCGGCGATCCGCTACGGCGGTCTGGTGCAGGTCGTCGACGCGGCGGAGTTCGACCGGACCCGGGCCGCGCACCCCGAGACCGATCGTCACCTCGCCGTCGCCGACCTGGTGGTGCTCAACAAGACCGACCGGGTGGACCCCGCCGAACGTTCCCGGATCGAGGGGGAACTCGCCGCGCTCTGCGCCCCGGGGACGCCCGTGGTCGGCGCCGACCACGGGCGCATCGACCCGGAGATGCTGTTCGACCGCCGCCCCTGGGCCGAGACGCGCGGGCAGCTCTCCTTCGAGGACCTGATCGCGGAGGCGGCCCAGGACCACGACGGGGGCGCCCACGCCGGGCACGCGCACGCCCGCTACGAGGGCGTCGAGTTCACCTCCGACCAGGCCCTCTCCCCGCGCCGGCTCATCGACTTCCTCGACCGGCGCCCGGCCGGCCTCTACCGGATCAAGGGGTTCGTCTGGTTCGGCGTGCCCGGCCACGAGGAACGGTACGAGGTCCACGCGGTCGGCCGCTTCCTGCGGTTCGGCCCCGGCCCCTGGGGACGGGGGGAACCGCGCCGCACGCAGCTCGTCCTGATCGGCGCCGGCATCGACGGGCCGGGCCTGCTGCGCGAGCTGGAGGCCTGCCGCGAACCGGCCCCGCACGAGGTCCGCCCCGAGAGCATGTGGGCGGTCCTGCGCTACGTCCCCCGGCCGGCGCCGGCCGAGCCCTCGGACCCCTTCGCGCCGGAGGACGCCCATGGGCCGGAGGATACGCTCGGCTCCGAGGGCCCGCTCGCGCCGGACTTCGCACAGGAGCCGTGAGCCCAGGCCTCAGGCCCGGCGCTCAGGCCACCTCGACGCCGTACTCCCGCAGCAGGTCCGCGAGGCCGCCCCGGTAGCCCTTGCCGCCGATGACGAACTTCCAGTCGCCGTTGGGGCGGCGCCGGAAGGAGCCCAGCACCAGGGCCGTCTCGCCCGCCCGGCCGTCGGAGACCTCCAGCCGGTCGATCTCCGCACCCGTCGCGTCCAGCAGCCGGATCCGGGCGTCGGTGAAGCCGGCCAGGTCGGCGTCCGGATTCACCTGGGGGTCGACCGCGGCGACCAGGACCAGTCGGTCGGCGCGCGGCGGGAGGGCGTCGAAGCCGACCTCGACGGCCGCCTTGTCCGGGGCGGAGTGCGGGCGCGAGCGCACCGAACCGTCCGGGGTCCCGGGGTTGTTGAAGAAGACGAAGTGGTCCTCGCTCAGCACCCGGCCGCCCTCGCAGACCAGCGCGCACACGTCCAGTGCCACGCCGCCCGACCAGGTCATGCCCAGCAGGTTGCGGTCGGCGGGGACGGGAGGCAGCTCGGCCCCGGCGGCCGGCCCGGCCGCGGTGGGCGTGGCGGCCGGGCCTCCGGCGCCGGCCTCCGGCGAGGAACCGGCGCTCCGCTGCGCCGGGACGGAGCCGCCGCCGAGGCGCCCCCGCAGGCCGTACCGGTGCAGCAGCTCCACCAGGTCCGCGCCGGGAACCAACTCCAGCGGCTTGCCGTTGGCAAAGGTGTACGACCCGGGTCCGAAGGACGAGGTGGTGACCAGCACCCCCTTGTTCGCCCCCGCGTCCTGGACCGTGCCGTACAGGTCCCGTACCGCCGTCGGCGGCACGGTGTTGCGGTAGCGCTTGACCTGCACCACGATCCGCCCGCCCCGGATCGGGGCCGGGTCCAGCGCCTCGACGTCCACACCGCCGTCGCCGGACCGCTGTGTGGTCACCGCCTCCATGCCCATCGCCCGGAAGAGTTCGGCGACCAGGTTCTCGAAGGCGATCGGGTCCATCTGGAAGAGGTCGGGTTCCTCCTCGCCGCCCCCGGTGTGCCCGCCGTGGCTGACGACGCCCCCGCCGACCTCGTCCGGCCGGCGGCCCGCCCGGACGGCCGTCAGCTGGTCCGGCCGCGCCGACAGCTGCCCCCGCAGCCCCTCGGTCAGGCAGTCCACCGCGCTCACCTGCTCCAGCCGCAGCCCGGAGAAGGCCGTACGCGCCGCCTGCACGGCCGCCAGTACGATCTGGGCCTCCCGGCCCGTCACCGGATCGTGGTCGTCCACGAAGCCGTTGACCACCACCGAGTCCAGGGCGCCGAACTCGTCCGCCGCGTACAGCTCGCGCGGTACCAGCAGCAGGCACTGGGCGAGCACGTCCCGGTACAGCGCCCGGCGCTGCGTGGCCGGACGGGCCGTCTCCCTGTCCTGGTCCGTGCTCGGCACGTACCGCACGGACTTCACCTCCGGCACCACCTCGTACCGGGGCAGCTCCCAGTCCAGTACGAGCTGGCGCGCCGCGGGGTCGTACGCCGCCGACACCTGGCGGGGCAGCTCGCCGGGCCAGGCGGTCGAGGCGTACAGGGCCGCGGAGAAGTACTCCACCACCGCGTCGGGCTCTCCCGCGCGCAGGGCGCCGGCCAGATCGGTGAGGCCGTCGTTGTGCCGGCGGATACCGTCGAGCTGCTCCGCCGCCCACCGGTCGTACTGCTCCCGGTACGCCGCCAGCCGGCGCAGGCGGTCCTGTTCGGCGGCGTGCGCGGCCTGCCAGGCCCGCGTGTACCGGTCGTGGGCCTCCCGCTCCGCCTGGGCCCGGCCGCGCGAGCCGAGGGTCCAGCCGCCGCCCTGCTGCTGGAACTGCGCCAGCTGCGGCATGGGCACGGGGTGCGCGAGGGCACCGGGGTCGAAGGGCTGGAGCTGCTCGGCCCGCACCAGGGAGGCCATCCGGAACGCCGGTGCCCGGCAGCCCGAGGCCAGCAGCCCCCGCAGCACCTCCACCCGCGCGTCCAACTGCTCGGTACGACGCCGCGCCTCGGCCTCGCGGTGCTGCCGGTAGGCGGCCTGCTGCTCGCGCCGGTCCCGGGCCGCCTCACGCTCGTACGCCCGCTGCCGGCGCTCCGCCTCGCGCATCTGGATCAGCTGCGTCTGCTGCTGCTGTCGCTGGGCCTCGGCCCAGACCCCGATCATCCCGCTGGACCGACGACTCATCGGCTCTGCTCTCCCCCCACCCGCGTGTACCGGGAAAACAGTAGTGGGCGGGAGGGGCGGGCGGCCCGGCGAACGCCGACGTCCACCCGCTCCGCCCGCCCCTGTCACACGGCTACAGCGCGGCCCCCGCCAGCGACCCGACGTCGGCCGGAAGCGCCGTCCCCGAGCCGTCGCGTCGCGGGTCCGGGGCCGGCAGGGCGGCCGGGGAGCCGTTCTTCGAGGCCGCCCGGACCGGGGCGTTGCCCGCCCAGGCCAGCGTCAGCGTGTCCTCGCCCTTCAGGAACCGCTGGCAGCGCACGCCGCCGGTGGCCCGGCCCTTGCGCGGGTACTGGTCGAAGGGGGTCACCTTGCCGGAGCGCACCGAGTCGTCCAGCGTGCCGTGCGAGCCCGCCACGGTGAACACCAGGGCGTCCCGGGCCGGGTCCACCGCCGAGAAGTGGATCACCTTGGCGTTCTCCGAGAGCTTGATGCCCGCCATACCGCCCGCCGGGCGGCCCTGGGGGCGCACCTGGCCCGCCGGGTAGCGCAGCAGCTGGGCGTCGTCGGTGATGAAGACCAGGTCCTCCTCACCCGTGCGCAGCTCGACCGCGCCGACGACGCGGTCGCCCTCCTTGAGGGTGATCACCTCCAGCTCGTCCTTGTTCGCCGGGTAGTCGGGCACGACCCGCTTGACCACGCCCTGTTCGGTGCCCAGGGCCAGGCCCTGCGAGGACTCGTCGAGCGAGAGCAGGCAGACCACCGTCTCGTCGGCCTCCAGCCCGGAGAGGAACTCCGCGACCGGGGCGCCGCCCGCCAGGTTCGGCGCGGCGTGCGTGTCCGGCAGCTGCGGCAGGTCGATCACCGAGAGCCGCAGCAGCCGCCCGTACGAGGTGACCACGCCCACCTCGGCCCGGGCGGTCGCCGCGACCTGCGACACGATCACGTCGTGCTTGGCCCGGGGCCCGCCCTCCTGCTCGGGAAGCGGCTCGCCCGTCACGGTGCGCGCCAGCAGGCCCGTCGAGGACAGCAGCACCCGGCACGGGTCGTCCGCGACCTCCAGCGGAACCGTGCCGACCGCCGTGGCCGCCGACTCCAGCAGGACCGTACGGCGCTCGGTGCCGAACTTCTTCGCCACCGCTGCCAGTTCGCTGGAGACCAGCTTGCGCAGCTCGCTGTCGGACTCCAGGATCCCGGTCAGCTCGTCGATCTCGCCGGTCAGCCGGTCGCGCTCGGACTCCAGCTCGATCCGGTCGAACTTGGTGAGCCGGCGCAGCGGGGTGTCCAGGATGTACTGGGTCTGGATCTCGCTGAGCGAGAACCGCTCCATCAGCCGGGCCTTGGCCTGCGCCGAGTTCTCGCTGTCCCGGATGAGCCGGATGACCTCGTCGATGTCGATGAGCGCGACCAGCAGGCCCTCGACCAGGTGCAGGCGGTCGCGGCGCTTGGTGCGGCGGAACTCGCTGCGCCGCCGGACGACCTCGAAGCGGTGGTCGAGGTAGACCTCGAGCAGCTCCTTGAGGCCGAGCGTCAGCGGCTGGCCGTCCACCAGCGCCACGTTGTTGATGCCGAAGGACTCCTCCATCGGCGTCAGCTTGTAGAGCTGCTCCAGCACCGCCTCCGGGTGGAAGCCGTTCTTGATCTCGATGACCAGGCGCAGGCCGTGCGAGCGGTCCGTGAGGTCCTTGACGTCGGCGATCCCCTGGAGCTTCTTCGAGCCGACCAGGTCCTTGATCTTCGCGATGACCTTCTCGGGGCCCACGCTGAAGGGCAGTTCGGTGACGACCAGGCCCTTGCGGCGCGCCGTCACGTTCTCCACGGCCACCGTCGCGCGGATCTTGAACGTGCCGCGGCCGTTCTCGTACGCGTCCTTGATCCCGGACAGTCCCACGATCCGGCCGCCCGTGGGCAGGTCCGGGCCCGGCACGAAGCGCATGAGCGCCTCCAGGTCCGCCTGCGGGTGGCGGATCAGGTGGCGGGCGGCCGCGATGACCTCGCCCAGATTGTGCGGGGGCATGTTCGTGGCCATGCCGACCGCGATCCCGGACGCGCCGTTGACCAGCAGGTTCGGGTAGGCGGCGGGCAGCGCGACGGGCTCGCGCTCCTGACCGTCATAGTTGGCGGTGAAGTCGACCGTGTCCTCGTCGATCGACTCCGTCATCAGCGACGTGGCGTCGGCCATCCGGCACTCGGTGTAACGCATCGCGGCCGGCGGGTCGTCGTTTCCGAGCGAGCCGAAGTTGCCGTGGCCGTCGACCAGCGGCAGCCGCATCGAGAAGGGCTGGGCCATGCGCACGAGGGCGTCGTAGATCGACGCGTCGCCGTGCGGGTGCAGCTTGCCCATCACCTCGCCGACGACGCGGGCGCACTTCACGTACCCCCGGTCGGGCCGCAGGCCCATCTCGTTCATCTGGTAGACGATGCGCCGGTGCACCGGCTTCATCCCGTCCCGCGCGTCCGGCAGGGCGCGGGAGTAGATCACGGAGTAGGCGTACTCAAGGAAGGAGCCCTGCATCTCATCGACGACGTCGATGTCGAGGATCCTCTCCTCGAAGTCCTCCGGCGGCGGGGTCTTCGTGCTGCGGCGGGCCATCGCTGCGCGGCTCCTTAACCAAGGTTCGGGTGTACTGGGTGGATCTGGCGGGGTTGACGCGGACCATTGTGGCCCGACGCACCGACAACGCGGACTCCGACCCCGGGGGTCCCCCCTTACGGAGTCGGGGGAGTGACCCGGGAACTTCTCCGGCCGTCGGTGCGCTTGCATACAGTGGCAGGTCTGACAGAAATCTCTGCATCGCGATCGAAGGGACCACATGCCCATGGGTCACACGGCCACAGCTCAGGCCGGCTCCGGCAGCCTGACAGCGACCGAGCACCGGCTGGCCAACGGCCTGCGCGTGGTGCTGTCCGAGGACCACCTCACTCCGGTCGCCGCCGTCTGCCTCTGGTACGACGTCGGCTCGCGCCATGAAGTCAAGGGGCGGACCGGTCTGGCTCACCTCTTCGAGCACCTGATGTTCCAGGGTTCGGCGAGCGTACCGGGCAACGGCCACTTCGAGCTCGTCCAGGGCGCCGGCGGCTCCCTGAACGGCACCACCAGCTTCGAGCGCACCAATTACTTCGAGACGATGCCGGCGCACCAGCTGGAACTCGCCCTGTGGCTGGAGGCGGACCGCATGGGCTCGCTGCTGGCCGCCCTGGACGAGGAGTCCATGGAGAACCAGCGCGACGTCGTCAAGAACGAGCGCCGCCAGCGCTACGACAACGTTCCGTACGGCACCGCGTTCGAGAAGCTGACCGCCCTCGCCTACCCGGAGGGCCACCCGTACCACCACACCCCGATCGGCTCGATGGCCGACCTGGACGCCGCCTCCCTGGAGGACGCGCGCGACTTCTTCCGTACGTACTACGCGCCCAACAACGCCGTGCTGTCGGTCGTGGGCGACATCGACCCCGAGCGGACCCTCGCCTGGATCGAGAAGTACTTCGGCACCATCCCGGCGCACGACGGCAAGCAGCCGCCGCGCGACGGCACGCTCCCCGAGATCATGGGCGGGCAGCTGCGCGAGGAGATCGTCGAGGAGGTCCCGGCGCGCGCGCTGATGGCCGCCTACCGCCTGCCGCACGACGGCACCCGCGAGTGCGACGCCGCCGACGTGGCACTGACCGTGCTGGGCGGCGGCGAGTCCTCCCGCCTGCACAACCGCCTGGTACGCCGCGACCAGACGGCCGTCGCGGCCGGCTTCGGCATGCTGCGCCTGGCCGGCGCGCCCTCGCTGGGCTGGCTGGACGTCAAGACCTCCAGCGGCGTCGAGGTGCCCGCCATCGAGGCGGCCGTGGACGAGGAGCTCGCGCGGTTCGCCGCCGAGGGCCCGACGGCCGAGGAGATGGAGCGGGCGCAGGCGCAGCTGGAGCGCGAGTGGCTGGACCGGCTGAGCACGGTGGCCGGACGGGCCGACGAACTGTGCCGCTTCGCGGTGCTGTTCGGCGACCCGCAGCTGGCCCTGACCGCCGTCCAGCGGGTGCTGGACGTCACCGCCGAGGAGGTGCAGGCCGTGGCCGCGGCCCGGCTGCGCCCCGACAACCGCGCGGTACTGGTCTACGAGCCGCTGGCCGGCGCCGAGGCCCACGAGACCGAGCAGCACGACGAGAACGAGGGGGCGGAGCAGTGAGCGACACCGCAGCCGTCACGATGACCTTCCACCCGCGGCCGCAGGCCGGCGAGGCGAAGCCGTGGGCCTTCCCGGCCCCCGAGCGTTCCACGCTCCCCAACGGCCTGACCCTGCTGCGCTGCCACCGCCCCGGCCAGCAGGTGGTGGCGGTCGAGGTCAACCTCGCGGCCCCACTGGACGCCGAGCCCGAGGGTCTCGACGGGGTGGCCACCATCATGGCCCGCGCCCTGTCGGAGGGCACAGACAAGCACTCCGCCGAGGAGTTCGCCGCCGAGCTGGAGCGCTGCGGCGCCACGCTCGACGCCCACGCCGACCACCCCGGCCTGCGGGTCTCCCTGGAGGTCCCGGCCTCCCGGCTGCCCAAGGCGCTCGCGCTGCTCGCCGAGGCCCTGAGCGCGCCCGCCTTCGCCGACAGCGAGGTCGACCGACTGGTGCGCAACCGGCTCGACGAGATCCCGCACGAGCTGGCCAACCCGCAGCGCCGCGCCGCCAAGGAGCTCTCCAAGGAGCTGTTCCCCGCGACGCTGCGCATGTCCCGCCCGCGCCAGGGCACCGAGGAGACGGTCGCGCGGATCGACGCCGGGGCCGTACGCGCCTTCTACGAGGCGCACGTACGCCCCTCCACCACCACCGCGGTGGTGGTCGGCGACCTGACCGGCATCGACCTGGACGCCCTGCTGGCGGACACCCTGGGTACGTGGACGGGCGACACGGCCGCGCCCCGCCCCGTCCCGCCGGTGACGGCCGACGACCGGGGCCGCGTGGTCATCGTGGACCGGCCGGGTGCCGTCCAGACGCAGTTGCTGATCGGCCGGATCGGCCCGGACCGGCACGACATCGTCTGGGCCCCGCAGGTGCTCGGCACCTACTGCCTCGGCGGCACCCTCACCTCCCGCCTGGACAAGGTGCTGCGCGAGGAGAAGGGCTACACGTACGGCGTGCGGGCCTTCGGGCAGGTCCTGCGTTCGACCGCCGACGGCAAGGGCGCCTCGATGCTCGCCATCAGCGGTTCGGTGGACACCCCCAACACGGGTCCCGCGCTGGAGGACCTCTGGAAGGTGCTGCGCACCCTCGCGGAGGGCGGACTGACCGACGCCGAGCGGGACGTGGCGGTGCAGAACCTGGTGGGCGTGGCCCCGCTGAAGTTCGAGACGGCCGCTTCGGTCGCCGGCACGCTCGCCGACCAGGTGGAGCAGGAGCTGCCGGACGACTACCAGGCGCGGCTGTACGCGCGGCTGGCCGAAACCGGTACGGCGGAAGCCACTTCGGCCGTGGTGAGCGCCTTCCCGGTGGACCGTCTGGTCACCATCCTGGTGGGCGACGCCGCGCAGATCGAGGAGCCCGTCCTGGCCCTCGGGATCGGCGAGGTCACCGTCGTCTCCAACTGAGCGGCGCACCGTCTGAGACGGGCCGGCAACCGGCCCCGTTTCCAGGGGGCTTCGGCGGAACATCCGCCGAAGCCCCCTTTGTCCGTTTGGTGGAGTGGCTGCGTGTATGCGGTGTGGCGTACGCAACAAAAGCGCTCGTCTGTTTGGCGATTGACTGACGATCCGCCTAGCGTCGGCCGTGCTGTTCGTCAGTTCGTACCCGCCGCACCCGCGGCACCGGACAGCGATCGCCGAGTCCCCGTCAGGCGCGAGCCTGGGGAGCCGGGGACCCACATGCGTCCCTGGGGTGAATCGGACCCCCTCGCAAGAGGAGGCCCGTAGGAGACCTTCCTGCTCCGAACCCGTCAGCTAACCCGGTAGGCGAGAGGGAAGGAAAGGATCACCCCCTTCATGGCGTTTGGCAGTCGTGCCGCCGGTTCTGGTAAGCACCGTGGTTCCAGCCGTCTGAGCCGCAAGACCGCCGGCTACGCCGGCATCGCCGCCCTCGCCACCACGGGCGTGGTCGGCACCCTGGCCGCTCCGGCCTTCGCGGCGGACAACAGCGGCGCTCCGTCCATGGAGGACACCGGTCAGAACTCGATCGTCGTCGCCGACGGTCTCCAGGACGACATCGAGGTCCAGGCCGAGTCCCAGCAGCGTGCCGCCGAGGCCGTCGCCGCCCAGGCGCAGGCCGAGGCCGAGGCGAAGCAGCGGGCCGCCGAGGCCAAGCGTGCCGCCGAGGCCGCCGAGGCCAAGGCCAAGGCCGAGCGTGAGGCCGCCGAGGCCAAGGCCAAGGAGGAGGAGCGCAAGCGCTCCAACGCCTTCGTGGCCCCGGTCAGCGCCTCCGTCACCACCCAGTACGGCGCGGGCGGCGGCATGTGGTCCTCCGGCAGCCACACGGGCATCGACTTCGCCGTCGGCCAGGGCACCTCCGTGCACGCCGTTGGCGCGGGCACCGTCGTCGAGGCCGGCTGGGGTGGCGCGTACGGCAACAACGTCGTCATCCGCCACAACGACGGCACCTACACCCAGTACGGGCACATGTCCTCGCTGAACGTCTCCGTCGGCGAGCAGGTCGGCGCCGGAACGGTCATCGGCCTGTCGGGCAACACCGGCAACTCCAGCGGCGCGCACCTGCACTTCGAGGCCCGCACGGGCGCCTCGTACGGCTCGGACATCAACCCGCTGACGTACCTGCGCAACCGCGGCGTCGGCATCTGACCCTCAGTACGCGTCACGTTTCACGTTTCACGCTTCAACGAAGAAGGCCCCGGCTCCCAGAGCCGGGGCCTTCTTCGTTCCGGATTTCCGTACTTTCCTCGGAAAATATCGCGTGTTGCAATAGAGTCGCAGCACGGCCACGATAAACCGAACCGAAACCCAGCGGAGGTCCGGCCTTGCGTATTCCGGCGCACGCGGTGTGCACAGCGATTCGCGACGATATCGTCTCCGGATTCTTCGGGCCGGGCGGCCGGCTGACCGAGGAGGTGCTCGCCCGCCGCTACGGGGTCTCGCGCGTCCCGGTCCGCGAGGCGCTGCGGACCCTGGAGTCCGAGGGCTTCGTCGTCACCCGGAGGCACGCCGGAGCCTGTGTGGCCGAGCCGACCGAGCAGGAGGCCGCCGACCTGCTGGAGCTGCGGATGCTGCTGGAGCCGCTCGCCGCCTCCCGGGCCGCCCGCCGGCGCACCGACGGCCACCTGAAGGTGCTGCGGGGGCTGGTCAGGCTGGGCCGGGAGAGGGCCGGACGGGCCCAGGGGGAGGACCTGCGCGCCCTGGGGAGCTGGTTCCACGAGACGCTGGCCCAGGCCTCGGCCAGCCCGGGGCTGATCGCCCTGCTGACGCAGACCCGGCACAAGATTGCCTGGATGTACGTGGTGCAGGCCCCCGCGCAGCCCGTGGAGTGCTGGGCGGAGCACGGCGCGATCGTGGACGCGGTCGCGCGCGGGGACGCGGAGCGGGCCAGGGCCCTGACCGCGCTGCACGCGCAGCGGGCGGCCGAGGCGCACCGGCCGAGGGTGAGGAATCCGCAACCTGCCGTAAACACGGCGAGCGCTCCGCATTAACACGTCTCGTATACAACGGAGGAATATCCGAGCGGGCCGGGTTTCCCTCGATTTCCCGTCCGGCATTACCGTGCCCTGCTCCGGTTCCCCTGCGCGGAATTCGGAATTTACCGGAGGTGCAGAAAGGGCCCCTGCTCTTCCGCCGTCCCGCTCTTCCGTCCGCCCGTCGCCCGTCGCCCGTCGTCCGGGCGGCGCCGGAAAGCGCGGAAGCCGCGGTCCCCGGGGTGGTGGGTGGGGACCGCGGCTTCCGGCGTACCGGACCCGAAGGGGTCAGACGGTCTCGGGGAGCTCCTCGAGACCCTCGGCGACCAGCTTCGCGAGGCGGTCGAGCGCGACGTCAGCGCCCTCGGCGTCGGAAGCCAGGACGATCTCCTCGCCGCCCTGGGCGCCCAGGCCCAGGACCGCCAGCATCGACGCGGCGTTGACGGGGTCGCCGCCCGCCTTCGCGATGGTCACCGGGACGCCGGAGGCGGTCGTCGCCCGGACGAAGATCGAGGCGGGACGAGCGTGCAGGCCCTCGGCCCAACCGACGTTGACGCGGCGCTCTGCCATGGTGATGCCCTTCAGGTTCTTGCGGTTGTCTAGACCAGTCTCTCACGCCGTCCGGAATGCTCGGGCCCGCCCTTCGGCCCGGATCCACCGCCGTTCGACCCTCCCCAGCTTGCACTGGTTCGCCCCGGTCTGCCGCATTCGCCGCGCCCTCGCCAAACGGCCCGCCCACCGCACCCGTACACCAGCCCGGGCCGCCCCTTAAGGTGACCCCATGACCACCGCGTCGGACCCCTCGTACCCGGCCCACTGGGAAGCGGACGTCGTGCTGCGCGACGGCGGCACCGCCCGGATCCGCCCCATCACCACCGAGGACGCGGGCCGCCTGGTCAGCTTCTACGAGCAGGTCTCGGACGAGTCGAAGTACTACCGCTTCTTCGCCCCCTACCCCCGCCTCTCGGACCGCGACGTCCGCCGCTTCACGCACCACGACTACGTGGACCGGGTCGGCCTGGCCGCGACCATCGGCGGGGAGTTCATCGGCACCGTCCGCTTCGACCGCATCGGCCCCGACGGACGGCCCGCCTCCGCCCCCGCGGACGAGGCCGAGGTCGCCTTCCTCGTCCAGGACGCCCACCAGGGCCGCGGGGTCGCCTCCGCCCTCCTGGAGCACATCGGCGCGGTGGCCCGGGAGCGGGGCATCCGCCGGTTCGCGGCCGAGGTGCTCCCCGCCAACACCAAAATGATCAAGGTGTTCACGGACGTCGGCTACCAGCAGAAGCGCAGCTTCGAGGACGGCTCCGTCCACCTCACCCTCGACCTCGAACCCACCGCCGAGTCCCTCGCCGTCCAGCGCGCCCGCGAACAGCGCGCCGAGGCCCGCTCCGTGCAGCGGCTCCTCGCCCCCGGCTCCGTCGCGGTGATCGGAGTCAGCCGCTCCGGCGCGGGCGTGGGCGCCACCGCCCTGCGCAACCTGCGCGACGGCGGCTTCCGCGGACACCTCTACGCCGTCAACGAAGCCCGCGCCCCCGGTATGGAGGGGGACCTCCTGGAAGGCGTACGCGCCTACCGCGGCCTCGCCGACATCGGAGCCCCCGTCGACCTCGCCGTGATCGCCGTCCCCGCCGCACGCGTCCCCGACGCCGTCGCCGCCTGCGGGGAGCACGGGGTGCAGGGGCTGGTGGTCCTGTCCGCCGGGTACGGCGAGAGCGGCCCGGCCGGACTCGCCCGCCAGCGAGAACTGGTGCGGCAGGTCCGCTCGTACGGGATGCGCCTCATCGGGCCCAACGCCTTCGGGGTGATCAACACGGCCCCGGAGGTGGAGCTGAACGCCTCGCTCGCCCCGGTCCCCGCCGGCGCGCGCGGCAGGATCGGCCTGTTCACCCAGTCCGGAGCCATCGGCATCGCCCTGCTGTCGGCCCTGCTGCGGCGCGGAGAGGGACTGTCGTCCTTCGTGTCGGCCGGGAACCGGGCCGACGTCTCCGGTAACGACATCCTCCAGTACTGGTACGAGGACGAGGCCACCGACGTGGCCCTCATGTACCTGGAGACCCTCGGCAACCCCCGCAAGTTCACCCGCCTCGCCCGCCGCACGGCCGCCGCCAAGCCGGTGGTCGTCGCCCGCGGCGGCCGCCACACCCCCGCCGGACACGTCGTCCCCGGCACCCGGCTCCCCGAGGCCACCGTCTCCGAGCTGCTCCGCCAGGCCGGCGTCATCCGCGTCGACACCGTCACCGAGCTGGTCGACGTCGGCCTGCTGCTGGCCGGCCAGCCCCTGCCGGCCGGACCCAGGGTGGCGATCCTCGGCAACTCCGAGTCCCTCGGCGTGCTCACCTACGACGCCTGTCTGACCGAGGGGCTGCGCCCGCTGCCCCCGCTGGACCTGACGACCGCCGCCGGTCCCGCCGACTTCCGTACGGCCCTGTGCGCCGCCCTCGCCTCCGAGGACTGCGACGCCGTCGTCGTCACCGCCATCCCGTCCGTGAGCGACCGCGAGCTGGCCGACGACCTCGCGCGGGCACTGCGGCAGGCCGTCGCCGAGGTCCCGGGCAAGCCCGTGGCCGTCGTGCACGTGGAACTCGGCGACCTCGTCGAAGCCCTGTCCGCCGCCGGCGACACGTCCCGCGCCGAGCCCCCCGCGGCGCCGTTCCCGCCCGCCGTGCCCGCGGCCGGCGAGCCGGCGGTCGGGGGTCCCGCGGCCGCCGGCGACGGGCCCGGCGGTGACGAACCCGGACTCGAAGGCGCCGGCCGCATCCCCGCCTACCCCGCCGCCGAGCGCGCCGTGAAGGCCGTCGCCGAAGCCGTGCGGTACGCCCGCTGGCGCCGGGACAACGCCCGGACCGGGCAGGTCCCCGAGTACGAGGACATCGACGAGGCCGGCGCCGCCGCCCGGCTCGCCACCTTGCTGGCCGGCGTCGAAGAGGGGACCGCGCTGACCCTGGACGAGGACGGCGCCCGCGAGCTGCTCGGCCGCTACGGCATCCGGGTCCTGCCCACCCTCCCCGCCCCCAGCCCCGACGCCGCCGTCCGCGCGGCCCGGGTCCTCGGCTACCCGGTCGCCCTCAAGACCACCGCCCCGCACCTGCGCCACCGCGCCGACCTGGGCGGCGTACGCCTCGACCTCACCACCGAGGCCGAGCTCAGGCGCTCGTACGAGGAGCTCACCGACGCCCTCGGCAAGCCGGCCGAGCTCCAGCCCGTGGTGCAGACGATGGCTCCGCGCGGGGTGGACACCGTCGTCCGCGCCACCGTCGACCCCGCCGCCGGAGCCGTCCTGTCCTTCGGGCTCGCCGGAGTCGCCTCCGAGCTGCTCGGCGACACCGGGCACGGCCTGATCCCCGCCACCGACCGGGACGCGGCCGCCCTGATCCGCTCCATCCGCACCGCGCCGCTGCTCTTCGGCTGGCGCGGCAGCGACCCCGTCGACACCCCCGCCCTGGAGGAACTGCTGCTGCGGCTGTCCCGGCTGGTGGACGACCACCCCGAGGTCACCGGGGTCTCGCTGGAGCCGGTCGTCGTGGCCACCGAGGGGCTCTCCGTGCTCAGCGCCACCGTCCGCGTGGCCCACCCGCCCGCGCGGACCGACCTCGGGCCCCGCACCCTGCCGAGCTACTGAGCGCACGGCAGGCAGGGGCAGCCCGTAGGGGCCTTAGGATGGACCTCATGGCGAAATCCGGTACGACGACCCAGGGGCTGCGCGCGGCCATCGAGCGCAGCGGCTACTACCCGGCCCTCGTGGCCGAGGCGGTGGAGGCCGCCGTGGGCGGCGAGCCGATCTCGTCGTACCTGGTCCACCAGGAGACCACCTTCGACTCCAACGAGGTGCGCCGGCACGTCACCGTGCTGGTCCTGACCGGCAACCGGTTCATCGTCAGCCACACCGACGAGCAGGCCGCCGACGCCGGGTCGCCGTCCCCGTACGCGACCACCTCCACCGAGTCGGTCAAGCTCTCCAGCATCTCCTCCGTGGTGCTCAGCCGCGTCGTGGCCAACCCGGAGTCGTACACGCCCGGCCAGCTGCCCCGCGAGGTCGTCCTGACCATCGGCTGGGGCGCGGTCTCGCGCATCGACCTGGAGCCCGCCGCCTGCGGCGACCCGAACTGCGACTCCGATCACGGCTACACCGGCAACTCCACCGCCGACGACCTCAGCCTGCGCGTCAGCGAGGCCGGCGACGGCCCCGAGACGGTCCGCCAGGCGCTGGTCTTCGCGCAGGCGCTCAGCGAGGCGACGGCGGCGACCTCCGGTCCCGCCCGCTGATGTCGTACTCCGTGCCCTCGAACTGGCAGGACGAACCGGAACTGCTCGACCTCGCGGGCGCCCCGGTCCCGCAGTACGGCTCCGGCTCCCTCGCCGACCTGCTGCCCACCCTCGCCTCCGGCCAGGGCGTACCCGGCCTCACCGCCGGGATCACCGAGCTGGCCCCGGCCGACCGGAACTGCGTGTTCCTGGTCGACGGCATGGGCTGGGAGCAGATCAGGGCGCACCCGGGCGAGGCCCCGTTCCTCACCTCCCTGCTCGCGAGCTCGCGCGGCGGCACGGGCCTGCCGATCACGTCCGGTTTCCCGGCGACGACCGCCACCTCCCTGGCCTCCGTCGGCACCGGCCTGCCGCCCGCCCGGCACGGCCTGCCCGGCTACGCCGTGCGCAACCCGGCCTCCGGCCAGCTGATGAACCAGCTCCGCTGGCAGCCCTGGACCCCGCCCAAGGCCTGGCAGCCGTACCCGACCGTCTTCCAGCTCGCGGACGCGGCCGGGGTGCACACCGCGCAGGTGTCCGCGCCGCACTTCCAGACCACCCCGCTCACCCAGGTCGCGCTCAGCGGCGGCACCTTCCACGGCCGGATGACCGGCGAGGAACGCATGGACCTCGCGGCGATCCAGCTCGCGGAGGGCGAGCGCTCGCTCGTGTACACGTACTTCAGCGAACTCGACGGGGCCGGCCACCGGCACGGCGTCGACTCCGACGCCTGGCGCGGCCAGCTCATGTACGTCGACCGGCTCGTGCAGCGCCTCGCGGAGCAGCTGCCGCCGCGCTCCGCCCTGTACGTCACCTCGGACCACGGCATGGTCGACGTCCCCTTCGACGAGGACTCCCGGATCGACTTCGACGAGGACTGGGAGCTGGGCGCGGGCGTGGCCCTGCTCGGCGGCGAGGGCCGGGCCCGGCACGTCTACGCGGTGCCGGGCGCGGAGGCCGACGTACTGACCGTGTGGCGCGAGGTGCTCGGGGACCGCTTCTGGGTCGCGAGCCGCGAAGAGGCCCTGGAACTGGGCTGGTTCGGGACGCCGGGCGAATGCGACGAGCGGGTCCTCGGGCGGATCGGCGACGTGATCGCCGCGGCCCAGGCCGACGCCGCGATCACCGCCTCCCGCAACGAGCCCAACGAGTCGGCGCTCACCGGCATGCACGGCTCCATGACCCCGGCCGAGCAGCTGGTCCCGCTGCTCGAAGTCCGCACCTGACCGACCCTGTTCGTCCTTCTCCCGCGCTGACCCGAAAGGTCCCGTACTTCCCATGCCCGAGCTGGTGTTCTTCTCCGGAACGATGGACTGCGGAAAGAGCACGCTGGCGCTCCAGATCGCCCACAACCGCGACGCTCGCGGTCTGCAGGGCGTGATCTTCACCCGGGACGACCGGGCGGGGGAGGGCAAGCTGTCCTCCCGCCTGGGACTGGTGACGGAGGCGGTGGAGGCGCCGGAGGGCATGGACCTGTACGCGTACGTGGTCGCCCAGCTCTCCAAGGGCGGCAAGGCGGACTACGTGATCGTGGACGAGGCCCAGTTCCTCGCGCCCGAGCAGATCGACCAGTTGGCGCGCATCGTGGACGACCTCGGCATGGACGTCTTCGCCTTCGGCATCACGACGGACTTCCGGACGAAGCTCTTTCCCGGCTCCCAGCGCCTGATCGAGCTGGCGGACCGCCTGGAGCAGCTCCAGGTCGAGGCCCTGTGCTGGTGCGGCGCCCGCGCCACGCACAACGCCCGGACGGTGGGCGGGGAGATGGTGGTCGAGGGCGCCCAGGTGGTGGTCGGGGACGTGAACCGCCCGGCGGAGGAGATCGGCTACGAGGTCCTCTGCCGCCGTCACCACCGCAGGCGCATGACCTCGGCCGCGGCCCACGCCGGCGCCCTCTCCCCGGACGTCCTCCCGGTCAACCACGCTTGAGAGGGCGGGCCCGAACGCGGCGGGCGCGGGGGAGACGCCGTCGACTTGGGTCAGCCCGCCCGCACCTGGCGGGTACACGCGGCGGGCAACCAGGGCCGGAACCGGGCACGGTGACGGGAAGTAGTCTAAAAAAGTATCCCAGTTCGGCCGTCCCGCCAGCCACACTGATCCCATGACCCGTCGCGACTTCGACGAACTGCCGGGCCCTGATCGGCAACCACAGGCAGTTCAGCCGGGCTACGGCTCGGCCTACCCGACGCCACGGCCCGGATCGGGGCCCGCGCCGGGCAATCCCTACGCGCAACCGCCGGTGCAGGCGGCGGACTTCGTACGCCCGCCCCGCCGCGGTCCGCGGGGCAGGACCGGCGTGCTGGTGGCGGCCCTGGCCGCGGCCCTGCTAGCCCTCGGCGGCGGCTCGTACATCCTCCTGCGCGACGGCTCCGGTGATGCCGGGGACGGCGCCGCCGCCCCCGCCGCTCCCGCCGCGTCCGCGTCCGTGGACCAGGGAGACGGGCAGGGTCCCGGCGGCCCCCCGTTCGTCTTCGACCCCAACGCCGGGATTCAGCCGGGCGAGGGCCGGGTCTGGCTGGTTTCGAACCGGACCGAACTGGCCGGCTCCGGTGCCTCGCAGCACGGCCCCTGGCGCGTGGGGGACGCCGTGATCAAGGCGATGTACAAGGAGGTCACCGCCTACACCGCGACCGACGGCAAGGAGAAGTGGAGGCTTCCCCTCGCCACGCCGCTGTGCGGGATCCCGGAGAGTCCCGCCCCGAACGGGAAGATCGTCGTCGGGGTCCGGGAGAAGGACAGTGCGACCTCCCAGTGCACCCACCTCCAGCAGGTCGACCTCGCCACGGGCCAGGCGGGCTGGAAGGTGGAGATACCGAAGGAGAAGATCTCCGACCAGGCTCCGGAGTTGCGGCTGGCCATCTCAGGGGACACCGTCGCGGTGGCGCGTGCCGCGGTCGTGAGCGGTTTCTCGGTCACCGACGGGCACAAACTCTTCGGTACGCCGAGCAGCGGCTGCGTCCCCACGACGGTCGGCGGCGGCGCCGCCAGGCTGTTGCTCGTACGCGACTGCTTCGGCCAGAGCTCGGCCGACCGGCAGTCGGTGATCGAGGAGATCGACCCGGCGACTGGCGCTGCCAAGTGGAGCCACCAGTACGCGAAGGGCTCGAACCTCGGCCAGATCCTGTCCGTTGACCCGCTCGTCGTCAGCACCTACAACACGCAGGAGAAGGTCTGGAACATCACGGCCTTCGCCGCCGACGGCAAGGTCCGCTCGCAGACCAATGCCGCCTTCGGGGTCAGCAAGCGGTGCAACGGCTGGGGCAGCGGCAGCGGCGACCTGCACGACTGCAACGCGGCGGTGGCCGACGCGGACACCCTCTACATCGCGGGCGGCACACCCGACGCCAAGTACCCGCTGCACGTCGACAAGCCCGACGAGGTGATCGCGGTCGACCTCAACACCGGCCAGGTGAAGTGGCGCACGACGGGCCCCGACGGCCGCGTCATGTTCCCGCTGGCCATCGAGGAGGGGAAGGTCGTCGTCTACGTGGACACGGACAAGGGCCTGTCCGCGGCGATGGCGGCCATCCCGACGGGCGGAGGCCGGCCCCAGATATTCCTGCAGAGCCCGAAGAACGCCAAGGGGCCCGAATCCGCCTTCTACATCTCCAGCGTCCGGCTGGCCTGGGTCGAGGGACGCGTCTTCCTGCTCAACGGGTCCGTACGCAGCCCGGAGCCGAAGAAGGTGGACCACTCCCTGCTGTCCTTCGGGAAGTAGGTCGCGGGACCCCGGCGGGAAGGGTGGCCGGATCCGCGCCCTCCCCGCCCCCGAAGCGTGACGAGCGGCGGCCACCGCCCTATTGTTGCGCGCCATGTGGCCAGGACAGCAGACGCCCGATGGGGACCAGAGCAGGCAGAACCCGGGGCAGAACCCTTACCGGCAGCCGGTTCCCGGACAGCAGGGCGCCCAGACCGGCCCCTACGGACCCGGCGTATTCGGCCAACCTTGGCAGGGCGCCCCGCCCGGTACGCACCAGCAGCACCCGTCCGGCGCGCCGACTCCGCCTCCCGGACCGGCGCCGCGTTCCGCGCCCCGGCGTAAGGCCGCCGTGGCGATATCGGTGACGGTGGCTGCGGGGGTGGCCGTCGCGGTGACCGCCGCGGTCCTCTTCCGGGACGGCGACAGGGCGGACGGCGCCGGGGGGCCGGCTTCCTCCGCACCCGCCTCCGGTTCCCCGTCCGGCTCCGTGTCCCCGGGCGCCCCGGGCACCGTGAAGCCGACGGTCAAGGGCTGGAAGGTCGTGGTGAATCCGGCGCACGGCACCGCCTTCGACGTACCGCCGGACTGGGAGGTCCTGGAGCCGCAGATCTTCAGCGGCTTCACGGACGACAAGGACCCCGACAAGCCGGTGATCGGGCACACCGCGCCCGCCTTCTTCAAGAAGAAGTGGTGCAGTCTGGATGCCAACGGCGACGGCTACGTCAACGACATCGCGCTCGCGTCCACCGGTACCAAGGGCGCCGACGGCGCGAAGACCACCGACGAGGTCGCCGAGAAGACGGCGACGGCCTGGGCGTACTCCGCGTTCGCATCCCCGGACAAGGAGGTCGTCAAGTGGGACAAGCCGGTGGCGTACACAACCAAGGCCGGGATCAAGGGGAGTTACGTGAAGGCCCGCACCGAGGGCGCCAAGAAGGACCACAAGTGCGCGGGGGACGGCTGGGCGATCGCCTTCGGCTTCAAGAACTCCAAGGGCGACTTCGTCGCCTGGGACTTCTACGGCCGGTCGGGCGTCCAGGGGGCCGTCCGCGACGACCTGGTCATGCGCATCCTCAGCACGGTCCGCCTCTCCGGCGACCCGGTCCCGGACCCCCTCCGCAAAGAGACCTCCCCTCCGCCTCCGTGAGCCTGGAGGCAACCCCGGCGCTGGACCCCTCCGCACGTGTGGTGGAGTGCCTGTCGCGGGCACGGCAAGGTCGACTACGTGGTCGCGGAGTGCTGGATGTGGTCCGCCGGCAGGAGATGGCGGACCTGGCGCTGGGGAGCCGGGGCTGCTGACGGCTCATCGACCAGCGACTTCAAGCCTGCGGACGCTCACTGTCCGGAGGAGGGCATCTCGCAGAGTCACGGGCGGACCGGACGCGGATGTCCTACCGTGGGCGGCGCGTGCCGATGTGGGCCGTGCAGCGCCGAAAGCCGTGGGACGGGGGACGTGTAGTGCCGATCGGATTCGTCGATCGCGTGGAGCACATGGAGGAACTGCGCGCGGTCCTGGCCGGGCTCACGGAGGGCCGGGGCGGTCAGGCGGTCGTCTTCGACGGCGTGTCGGGAATAGGCAAGTCCGCGCTGCTGAGGGCGTTCGAGGCCGAGGCGGTCGTGTCGCCGGGCCCCGCGAGGTGCCGCATCGTGTCCGCCAGGTGTCAGCCCGGCATCGGGCCGGACCTGATGTACGGGCCGGTGCTCGATCTGCTCCTCCGGCTCGGTGAGGACCAGGAGCCCCGGCGGCGCGGTGTCTTCAGGAGGATGCTCGGCGCCACCGGGCAGGGGATGGTCCGCTCGGCGCCGGAGGTGCTGTCGGCGATCGTTCCCGGGCTCGGCGCGGTGTTCACGCTGGGCCGGGAGATCACCGAGGCTTCGCTTGACTCCGGATCGATGCCCTTCGACAGCCTGTTGCCCTTCCGGCACGCGGCGGCGCTCAGGATCGTCGACGGTCTGCTGGAGGTGGTCAGGCAGGGCCCGCCCACCGCGCTCGTGATCGACGACGTCCAGCACATCGACGAGAGCAGCCAGTTCGTCCTCGACCAGCTGATGCGCAGACTGCCGCAGGAGCAGCTCGCCATCGTGCTCGGTCACACCAGTGATGGAGCGTACGCGGACGGCCGGGAGTCCAAGGTCGAGGCGCTGCTGCACCGCTGGGCCACCGAAGGGCTGTTGCGCCGCAGGACGATGAGGGGGCTGCCGCAGGACGCGATCGCCGAACTCGTCGCACAGCGGCATCCGGCGGCTCCGCCCGCCCTCTCTCACCGGCTGGCGGAGCTGACGGGCGGCCATGCCATCTTCGTGACGCTCTGCCTGGACGAGTGGAGCCCCGACCACGGGGCCCATGTGGCCCTGCCGCCCACCCTGGCGCGGGTGGTGGAGGAGCGGCTGCGCACGCTGACCGAGCAGGACCGTGTCCTGCTCGCCACCGGCGCCGCCCAAGGAGAGGTGTTCCTGTCCGGCACGGTCGCGGCGGTCACGGGTGTGGCGCACGACGTGGTGATGGAGCGGCTCCGGCTGATCGCGCGCGACCACCGCCTGATCGTCCCCGAGGCGCCTCCCGCGTGGGCGCGCTGGGAAGCGGCGGACTGCTACCGCTTCGAGCACCGCGCGCTGTGGAAGGTCGTCTACGGACAGCAGAGCGCCGAGCAGATGCGCTCGCGGCACGCACGGATCGCGGTGGCGCTCGGCCAGACGGGGCCGGAGACCACGTCGATGGAGCGGCGGCTGGAGATCGCGCGCCATCTGAGGGAGGGCGGCCCCGCCTGTCTCGCGGCGTCGGCCGACGCCCATTTGGCACTCGCGCGCGACGCGGCCACGGAAGGGCTGTCCTTCGCCGAGGCCGAGCGGCACTGTGAAGAGGTGATCAGGGCCACCCGGGAGCTGCCCGCGGCCGCCGAGGGCCGGGACCGGCGCTTCGTACAGGCGGTCGAGCTGCTGCTCTCGCTGACCGAGGTGCGCTGGCGCGGGCAGAGCCGGCCCGCGGGCGGACCGGACATCGACGGTCTGGCGGCTGAGGCGGAGGAGGCGGCGGCCCGGTGCGGGGAGCCGGAACTGGCCGTCCGCGCGACGCTGCTGCGCGGCAAGACACTGCTCGCCACGCAGGGACTCGGCCCCTCACTGGTGAAGCTGGCCGCGGCCGTGGAGCTGGCCGAGGAGCACGGGGACCCCGTCGCCCTCTTCGTCGCCCGTGTCGAGTACGGCCGCCAGGTCTCCAAGCGCAGGCTGGCCGACGGCCTGGCACAGCTCCGGGAAGCGGAACGCATGTACGCCTCGGACCCGCGCCTGGGCGGCAGCGGTGAGCCGGTCCTGCAGCACGCCCGCAACCTGGGGGAGATGCAGCTCGGGATCACCCTCTTCGACAGCGGGCACCTGACCGAGGCGCTGACGAGGCTCACCCGGTGTGTCGCGCGATTGCGCGACGAGCCGTTGCGGGCGGAGCTGCCCATGGCGCTCAACTACCTCGCTCAGGTGCACGTGGGCCTCGGCGACTACGGGAAGGCGGAGGAGACCCTGCGAGAAGCCCTCGATTTCGAGGCGGACCGTGGCGGTGACAGCGCCTGGCACGCGTACAACGCGGCGCTCCTGGCCCGTATCGTCTCGCAGCGTTCCGAGAACCCGGACGAGAGCCGCCGGCTGATCACCGAGGCCTGGGCGGAAACCGAGCGGACGTGGCTGGCCAATCTGGTCCCCATCGTGCGGAACCTCTACGCGGAAGTGCTGCTCGACCACGCGGGCGAGTACGGGGAGGAGCTCGACGGCGCGGAACGGCTGGCGGTCGCCACGTGTGTCGAGACGCGGCGCAGCGGCATGGTGCGCAGCGAGATCGCCGCGCACTCGCTGCGCAGCCGGATCCTGGTGCGCAAGGGCGACGTGGAGGGAGCCGAGCAGCACGCGCGGGAGGCCCTGCGCATCCTGGACGAGGTCGGGGACATGCCCGCCCTGCGGACGGAGGAGGTCCTCTACCACTCGGCGCTCGTCCTCGCGGCACGCGGATCCGAGGACGAGGCGCGGACACTGCTCGGCCGTGCACGCGGCGAGGTCCTGCGCAAGGCTAACCTGATCACCGATCAGGTGATGCGGGAACGCTTCCTGGCAGGCGTACCGCTCAACCGTGCCATTCTCGGAGACGGCGAGGCCGGTCGGTGACGCGCGAAGCACTCATGCCGGTGGAAGCACTTATGCCGGTGGGCTTTCGGATCCCCGAGCTCGCGGCGGTGAAGGTCTCCGAGACCCCCAAGACCTGGGCCGAGTACCGGCCCCGGTGACGCCCGGCGCGCGTCCCGGGCCGGCTTCCGCCGTCAGAAGCGGCCAGGGGAGGCCGGGCCGACGATGCTGAACACGGCGCCGTCGCGGTCCCGCAGGGTGCGTTCGTCGGGGTAGGCGGCGGAGTCCCCGGCGGGGACGGTGCTGCCGCCCAGCTCGGTGGCCGCCTCCACGGCGGCGTCGAGGTCGGGGACCCGGAAGTGGACGCGCCAGCGCGGCCTCAGGTGCGGGTCGGGGGCCTCCGCGAGCGTTCCGCCGTGCAGCCGGGCCACGGTCCGGCCCGCGCGGCGGAGCAGGATGCGGTCGTCCTCCTCGACGTAGGCGACCTCGCAGCAGTTCCCGTGGTCGCAGGCCCACTCCAGGACCTCGCCGTAGAAGATGGCCGCGTCGAAGGCGTTCCTGGTGTGCAGTTCCAGCCAGGCCGGCGCCGCGTCGCCGCCCATACCCCAGTCGGGGATGGCCTCGCCCTGCCAGATGCCGAAGACCGCCCCGTCGCGGTCGGAGGCGAGCGCCGCCCGGCCGGTGCCGAAGGACAGGGGGCCGACGGCCACCGTTCCGCTGCGCTCCCGGATGCGTGCCGCCGTGACGTCCGCGTCGTCCACCGCGAAGTACGGGGTCCAGGCGACGGGAATGCTGAGGGTGGGGGGCAGGGCGCCGAGACCGGCCACCGGGACCCCGGTGGCGAAGCCGACGGTGAAGGCCTCGCCGAGGTGGGCGGGCCCGAATTCCCATCCGAGGACCGCGCTGTAGAACTCCTTCGCCGCACCGAGGTCGCGGGCCATGAGGCTGACCCAGCAGGGTGCGCCGAACGTTTCGTGACTCGATGTCGACACGGTGAACCCCATCCGCCGGTGCGCCCCCGGAAGCCCTTCCACAGTACTCGCGGGCGGCTTCCCGGGGCGTCGCGTAGCCGTGCGGGCGCGCTCCGTCAGGTCGGGGCACGCCCGCCACATCCTCGTACCGGGCCGCGGCGGACCCACGGCGACACGCCGTCACGCCTCCGGGGCGAGGCCGTCGGCCACCAGGCCGGCCAGGACCGCCCGGCCCAGGGTGTCGACCGCGGAGCGGGGGCGGACCATCACCGTGAACTCCTTCACCCGGCCCGCGTCGTCGAACTGGAGCAGGTCGATGCCGTGGATCTGCTTGCCCTCCACCAGCGCCCGGAAGGGCAGGATCACCGACGGGGCCTCCTCGCCGTCCGTGCAGGTCTCGGCCGAGCCCTCCAGCCGCCCCAGGTAGCGCAGGTCGTCGAAGGTGCGCAGCAGGACGCCGAAGAGGCCCAGCACGGCGGCCTTGCCCTCGAACGGTTTGAACTTCACCGGGCTGTAGAACCGGATGTCCTCCGCGAACAGGTCGTCCAGCGCGGTGAGGTCGCGCTTCTCCACGGCGGCGCGGAAGCGTTCGGCGGTTTCCATGGCCCCTCCTCCGATCGGTGATTACTCAACGAGGCGAGTAGTCATATTCTTGAGTATGGTGCCGGTAGGGGCACCGAAAGGGAAGAGGGATACCGGCCATGGCCTTGCGGCACGCGGTACTGGCGGCACTGCTCGACGGCGAGTACAGCGGCTACCAGCTGGCGAAGGCGTTCGACATCAGCGTCGCGAACTTCTGGCACGCCCTGCCCCAGCAGCTCTACGCCGAACTGGCGCGGCTGGAGGCGGACGGGCTGGTCGCGGGCCGGGAGGTGGTGCAGGAGTCCCGGCCCAACAAGCGGCTGTTCCGCGTCACCGACGCCGGGCGGGCCGAGCTGGAGCGGTTCGCCGGGGCCCCCTCCAAGCCCTCCTCGATCCGCGACGACCTCCTGGTGAAGGTCCAGAGCGCCGACCGCATCGGCACCGCCCCGGTCATCGAGCAGCTGGAGCAGCGGGCCACCGCCGCCGAGGCCAAGATCGAGCTGCTGCGCACGCTGCTGCGCACCATGCGCGGCGGGATGGACGAGGACGCGTACCTGCTCCGGGGAGAGCGGATCGGCGGGTACCTGACGTGCCTGCGGGGGGTGGCCTTCGAGGAGGGCCACCGGGACTGGTGCCTGCGTACGGCGGACGTGCTCAGGCGGAGGGAGGGGATCAACCGTGCGGAGGACTGAGTACCTGCGCTACGTCGCCCTGGGCGACAGCCAGACCGAGGGGCTCGGGGACGGTGACGACACCACGGGCCTGCGGGGCTTCGCCGACCGGCTCGCCGGGCACCTCGCGGCAGCCGCTCCCGGGCTGCTGTACGCGAACCTCGCGGTCCGGGGCCGGCTCGCCGGGCAGGTCCGCGCGGAACAGCTCGCGCCCGCCCTCGCGCTGCGGCCGGACGTCGCCACCGTCGTCGCCGGGGTCAACGACCTGCTCCGGCCGCGCTTCGACGCCGCGGAGGTGGCCGGGGAGCTGGAGGAGGTGTTCGCCGCGCTGACGGCCGCCGGCGCCCGGGTGGCCACCGTGACCTTCCCGGACGTGGCGCGCATAGCACCCCTGGCCAGGCCGCTGGGCCCCAGGGTGACCCAGCTCAACACCCGCATCCGCGCCGCCGCCGGCCGCCACGGGGTGGTGGTCGCCGAGACCGGCCGGGCGGCCGTCGCCACCGATCCGCGCCTGTGGACCGTCGACCGGCTCCACGCCAGCCCCCTCGGCCACGCCCGTATCGCCGCCGCCCTCGCCGAGGCCCTGGAGCTGCCCGGCAGCGGCGGGGCCTGGAAGGAGCCGCTGCCGCCCCGGCCGCCCCGCTCCGGCGCCCGGGCCGTCGCCGCCGAGGCGGCCTGGGTAGCCGGGTTCCTCGGCCCCTGGCTGGGCCGCCGGCTGCGCGGCACCTCCTCCGGCGACGGCCGCGGCGCGAAGCGCCCGCAGCTGCTGCCCGTCAGGACCGCCTAGGGAGCAGCCGTCCGCACCAGGGCGAAGACAGCCCCCTCCGGGTCCGCGACCATGGCCAGCCTGCCCGTGATCCGGTCCCGCGGCGGTGCGACGACGCGGCCGCCCAGCTCGGTCACCCGGGCGGCGGCCGCGTCGGGGTCGGCCACCTCGAAGTACGTCATCCAGTGCGGCCCCCGGTCGTGCGGAAGCGCGCGGCCGACCCCGTGGACGGCGGCGACCGGACGGCCGCCCAGGCGCAGCGTCAGGTAGTCGAAGTCGGCCGAGAGGTCCGGGTGCCGCTCGGCGTCGTGGCCGAAGACGTGCTCGTAGAACTTGCCGACCGTCGAGGTGTCCTGGGTGACCAGCTCGTTCCACACGGGGGTGCCGGGCGCCCCCGCCCGCCGGGTCCCGGGGAGCCCGTCGGTCTGCCAGATCCCGAAGATCGCGCCCAGCGGGTCGGAGCAGATCGCCATCCGTCCCGCGGCCCCGGCGTCCAGCGGGCCCACCGCCACCGTGCCGCCGCAGGACCGGATGGACTCGGCGGTGCAGTCGGCGTCGTCCGTGGCGAAGTACGTCGTCCACGCCACCGGAAGATGGCGGTCCGGCGGCATCTCGCCGATCCCGGCGACCTCCTCGCCGTCGAGGAAGGCCCGGACGCACGGGCCGAACTGGGTGGGGCCGGGCTCGTACTCCCAGCCGAACAGGTCGGCGTAGAAGTGCTCCGTGCTCCCGAGGCCGTGCACCATCAGACTCACCCAGCACGGTGTGCCGGATGTGCGCCGCGAAGCTCCCGATGCCTCCGTCATGTCAGCCGTCTCCTGCCGTCGTGTCCCTGGTCCCCGCAGATGCTTCCACTCCGCGGCATCCGGCGCGCCCCGACCGGCCGCACGACCGGGGCCCGGAACAGAGATGACCGAATCACTGCGGCCCGTCGGTGTCCGGCTTGTTACACGGGTTCGAGGACCGGGAGGAAGATGGGCCCATGACTGCGATTCTCTCGGCCTCCGAACTGAAGAGCGAGCTGGCCGCGCCCCGGCCGCCGGTGCTCCTGGACGTCCGCTGGCAGCTGGGCGGCCCCGACCAGCGTCCCGCCTACGAAGCAGGGCACATCCCCGGTGCCGTCTACGTCGACCTCGACCGCGAACTGGCAGGTCCGCCGGGGGCGGGCGGCCGCCACCCGCTCCCGGACCCGGAGGACTTCGGCGCCGCGATGCGCCGGGTCGGCGTACGCGCCGACGCGCCGGTGGTCGTGTACGACGGCGGTCTGGGCTGGGCGGCCGCCCGCGCCTGGTGGCTGCTGCGCTGGACGGGGCACCCGAACGTGCGCGTGCTTGACGGGGGCCTGGCCGCGTGGACGGCGGTCGGCGGTGCCCTGACCGCCGAGGCGGTGACACCGGCCGAGGGCGATTTCAAGCCAACCCCGGGGGCGTTCGGACTGCTGGAGGCCGACGACGCGGCCACGCTGGCCCGCACGGGCCTGCTGCTGGACGCCCGTGCGGGGGAGCGCTACCGCGGCGAGGTCGAGCCGATCGACCGGGTCGGCGGGCACATTCCGGGCGCGGTGTCGGCCCCGACCACGGAGAACGTCGGCCCGGACGGCCGGTTCCTGCCGGCCGGGGAGCTCCGCGCCCGGTTCGCGGCGCTCGGCGTGGCGGGGGACACCGCGGTCGGCGTGTACTGCGGTTCGGGGGTTTCCGGGGCGCACGAGGTCCTCGCGCTGGAGGTGGCCGGCATCGCGGCGAGCCTGTACGCGGGCAGCTGGTCGCAGTGGTCCTGGGACCCGGCGCGGCCCGTGGCCACCGGCCCCAACCCCTGACGGTTCCGCGGCCGGTGACGCCCCCGCGGGGGTGCCACCGGCCGGGCTACTCCTGCTTCTTGCGCCGGGTCCCGAAGACGATCTCGTCCCAGCTGGGCACGGCCGCCCGGCGCCCCGGCCGGACCCCGTCGGCCTCGGCCTGCCGGTCGGTGGTGCCGGTCAGCCGCTCGCGGTGGCCCGCCACCGTGCGCGGCATCAGCACGTCCGCGTACGCCGCACCGGCGCCGGCGGACGCCGCCGCGGCGGGCGGCTCCTCGGCCTCCGGCTCCTCGGCGGACGTCTCCGCACGGTCCGGGACCACCAGGTCGCCCCGGAAGCTCGGGACCGCCTCCAGCAGGCTGGTCAGGGTGTCCCGTTCCTCCTCGGGCTCCGGCGCGGGCGGCGGGGAGGGCCGGTTCTCGGGCCGTTCCAGCTGCCGGTCGAGCGCGCGGTCCAGCGGCCGGTCGCGAGGCAGCCGGGCGATCCTCGGCACGAAGGGGAAGCTCGGCTCCGGGGTGGAGGGCAGGTCGTCGGCCTCGCCGATCAGGGAGCGGGCCTCGTCGTCCACCGCCACGACGAGCCGGCGCGGCGGGTCGTACGACCAGCTCGCCGAGTGCGGTTCGCCCGCCACCCGGTAGACCAGCAGCACCTCCCAGGTGCCGTCGTCGCGGCGCCAGGAGTCCCACAGGACGGAGTCCTTGTCGGCCCCGCGCAGCGTGAGGCGCTCCTGCACGGCCTCGCCGAGCTGCGGGCCGGTGTTCTCGCCGGGGCGGCGTACGGGGGTCTTGCGGGCCCGCTCGGCCATGAAGGCGCGCTCGGCCAGTACCGGACCCTCGAAGCGGCGTACCCGGTCGACCGGGATGCCCGCGAGCTGCGCGACCTCCTCCGCGGAGGCACCGGCCCGTATGCGGGCCTGGATGTCGCGGGGGCGGAGGTGGCTCTCCACCTCGATCTCGATCTGGTTCAGGCGCGCGCGGTCATTGCGCACGGCAGCCCGCAGCCGCTCGTCGATCGGAAGCGTGTACTCCGTGCTGTCCGCAGCCTTGAGCACCAGTCGTGTTCCGTCATTCGAGACGGCCACGACACGCAGTTCGGGCATGGGGACCTCCCGGGTGGTGCCTGCCGACGTCACGTGCGTCGCTGCTTCCGCTAGTCGAGTGTGGCCTGCCCGGGTGCAGCCTGCCACAACCTTGCCGAGTTAAACCGGCGTGTCGGGCATGCGCCCTTGATCGACGTTATGGCACGGTTACCTGTTGGGCACGCACAGTGACCGAGTGGTTACTGTGCGCAGCAGGAGCCCGTGCGATACCGCGGCATCACCGGTCTTGAGCGCCGCTTCTCCATCAGCCGGCCCCCTCTCCCGGGTCCGGACATCCGCGAGGAAGGACGGCCCCAGGGCTCGCCACAGTACTCCATTCGGGCCACCCGGGTGGACCGCCGCGCCGCCGAACTTGTCCCGGGCGGCGGGAGCCGGCCTGCCCGGAATCGGTTCCGCGGCCGGGTCCACCTGCGGACGCGGTCGTTTTCGGGTGTCCCGCTTCACACGATCCGCATGAACGGAACGGACCGCTTCGCTCGGGGCGCCGAGGAGCGGTCCCCCCGGCGCCCCCTGAGCGGGGGTCAGTCCCCGAGGACCCGCCTCAGGTAGTCGTTGCCGAACAGCCGGTCCGGGTCCAGCCGGTCCCGCAGCGCGGTGAACTCGGCGAAGCGCGGGTAGGCCGCGGCGAGGTACTCCGCGTCCCGGGTGTGCACCTTGCCCCAGTGCGGCCGTCCCCCGTGGGCGGTGAAGATCCGCTCGGCGGCGGTGAAGTAGGCCTGGTACGGGGTGCCCCGGTACATGTGCACCGCGATGTACGCCGTGTCCCGCCCGGACGCGGTGGACAGCGCGATGTCGTCCGCCGGGGCCGTGCGCACCTCCACCGGGAAGCTGATCCGCAGCGGGGAGCGTTCGACCATCGCCTTGAGCTCCCGCAGCGCCTCCACCGCCCGCTCGCGCGGAAGTGCGTACTCCATCTCCACGAACCGCACCCGGCGCGGGCTGGTGAACACCTTGTACGGGATGTCCGTGTAGGTCCGCGCCGACAGGGCGCGGCTGGCGACGCGGGCGATCGAGGGGATCGTCGCCGGGACGGCGCGGCCCAGGGAGTTGACGGCCTGGAAGAGGCCGTTGGAGAGCAGCTCGTCCTCGATCCAGGCGCTGACCGCACCGGGCGGGGCGGCGGGGCCCTGGCTGCGGTTGTTGCGCTTGGTGTTGCAGTTGCCGGTGTGCGGGAACCAGTAGAACTCGAAGTGCTCGTTCTCCGCGACGTGCTGGTCGAACTCGGAGGCCACCCGCTCGAAGCGCATGGGCTCCTCACGGGCGGTCAGGAGGAAGAGCGGCTCCACCGCGAAGGTGAGCGAGGTGACGATGCCCAGGGCGCCGATGCCGATCCGGGCCGCGGCGAAGACCTCGGGGTTCTCCTTCTCGGAGCAGGCCATCAGCCGGCCGTCCGCCGTCACCAGCTCCAGCGCGCGGATCTGGGCGGCGATGGAGGCCGAGTCACGGCCGGTGCCGTGGGTGCCGGTGCTGGTGGCGCCGGAGACGGTCTGCTCCATGATGTCGCCCATATTGGTGAGCGAGAGGCCCTGCCGGGCCAGGTCCCGGTTCAGGTCCTTGAGGGCGGTGCCCGCCGCCACGGTGACGGTGCCGGCCGCCCGGTCGACCGACAGGATCCCGTTGAGCGCCTGCGGCCGTACGAGCACCCCGTCGGTCGCGGCCGCCGCGGTGAAGGAGTGGCCGGTGCCGACCGCCTTCACCCGCAGCCCCTCCCCGGCGGCCCGGCGGACCGCCTCCTGGAGCTCGCCGACCGAGGCCGGAGTCACCACGCGCGCGGGCGTGGAGCGGACGTTGCCCGCCCAGTTACGCCACGCGGCCGGTGCGTTCTTCGCTGCTGCTGTCCCCGACGTCGCCATCGCTGACTGGCTCCTCCCCTTGCGCCGGCCTCGTCAGCCGGCGGTATCCCGCGAACGCAACCGCCGCCGCGGCCACTCCCGAGGAGATCGAGACCACGAACCCGCGCTGGGCTCCGGCCGCGTCGATCACCAGACCGGTCGCCGAGGAGCCGACCGCCACCCCGACCGCCAGGCCGGTGCTGATCCAGGTCATGCCCTCGGTGAGCTTCGCGCGTGGTACGTGCGCTTCGATCAGGGCCATCGTGGTGATCATCGTGGGAGCGATGGCGAGGCCCGAGACGAAGAGCGCCACGGCCAGAAACGGAAGGTTCCCGGCCAGTAGGAGGGGGATCATACTCACGGCCATCGCACAGATGCCCAGTACCCAACGGCGTTCGGCCTTGCCCTTGAGGTGGAGCAGGCCGAAGACGATTCCGGCGATACAGGACCCCGCCGCCCAGATCGCCAGGATGAAGCTGGCGGACGACTTGCTGCCCTGCTCGTCGGCGAAGGCCAGCGTGGACACGTCGATGGACCCGAAGATCGCGCCCGTCGCCACGAAGGTGGCCGTCAGCACCTGCAGTCCCGGGGACCGCAGGGCCGAGGCGCGTCCGGTGTCCGGGGCGCGCGGATGCGGGGCCGGTTCCGTGGAGCGCTGCGCGGTGAGCAGCCAGACGCCGACGAGCAGGCAGCCGGCCGCGATCACCGGTCCGGCCTCGGGGAACCAGGTGGTGGACAGGCCGATGGCGAGGATCGGACCGAAGATGAAGCAGACCTCGTCGATCACGGACTCGAATGAGTACGCGGTGTGCAGGTCGCGCGGGGAGTCGCGGTAGAGCTCGGTCCACCGGGCCCGGACCATCGAGCCGACGCTCGGTACGCAGCCGGCGACGGCGGCGCACACGAAGAGCGTCCAGTCGGGCAGGCCGTACGCCGCCGCCAGCACCAGTCCGGTGACGGCGGCGACGGAGACCGCGGTCGCGGGGCGCAGCACCCGGCGCTGCCCGTACTGGTCCACCAGCCGGGAGACCAGGGGGCCGACGAAGGCGGCGGCGAGGGCCAGGGTGCCGGTGAGGGCGCTGGCCATGGCGTAGCGGCCGGTCATCTCCGAGATCATCGTGAGGATGCCGACGCCCACCATGGATATCGGCAGGCGGCCTATGAGGCCGGCGGCGCTGAACCCCTTGGTGCCGGGGGCCGCGAAGATCGCGCGGTAGGGACTGGGCAAGGTCGCTCCGTAAGGGACGTCATCGGCCCATACAGGTTAGGACCGCCGGCAAGGCGCCCGCATGGGGAAAAATCAGCGCTTCGGCTTAGGGTTACCTTACCTACGCCGCGTCCGGGATGCGGACCGGCCGGTTCTCCCCGGCGGAACCCGGGTGGCAGGATTCGAGGCATGTCAGACCAGCTCCGTGCACCCGCCGCGCCGGTGGCCGAAGGCCTCGCCGCCCCCTACGACGCCCTGCTGCTGCTCTCCTTCGGCGGCCCCGAGGGACCCGACGACGTCGTGCCGTTCCTGGAGAACGTCACGCGCGGCCGCGGCATCCCGCGCGAGCGGCTCAAGGAGGTCGGGCAGCACTACTTCGGCTTCGGCGGGGTCAGCCCGATCAACGCGCAGAACCGCGAACTGCTGGACGCCCTGCGCAAGGACTTCGCCGAGCACGGACTGGACCTGCCCGTCTACTGGGGCAACCGGAACTGGGCCCCGTACCTGACCGACGTGATGCGGGAGATGGTCCGCGACGGGCGCCGCCGCATCGCCGTCCTCGCCACCAGCGCCTACGCCTCCTACTCGGGCTGCCGCCAGTACCGCGAGAACCTCGCTGACGCGCTCGCCACCCTGGCGGAAGAGGGCCTGGAGCTGCCGCGCGTGGACAAGCTGCGGCACTACTTCAACCACCCCGGCTTCGTGGAGCCCATGATCGACGGGGTGCTGGCCTCGCTCGCGGCCCTGCCCGCTGAGGTCCGGGACGGGGCGCACCTGGCCTTCACCACCCACTCCATCCCGAACGCCGCGGCCGACACCTCCGGCCCGGTCGAGGACCACACCGAGGACGGCGGGGGCGGGGCCTACGTCAAGCAGCACCTCGACGTGGCCCGCGTCATCGCGGACGCCGTCGCGGTCGAGACGGGCACCGCGCACCCCTGGCGGCTCGTCTACCAGTCCCGCAGCGGCGCCCCGCACATCCCCTGGCTGGAGCCGGACATCTGCGACCACCTGGAGGCCCTGCACGCCGAGGGCGCGCCCGCCGTGGTCATGGTCCCGATCGGCTTCGTCTCCGACCACATGGAGGTCCTGTACGACCTCGACACCGAGGCCACGGCCAAGGCCGCCGAGCTGGCCCTGCCGGCCCGGCGCTCCGCGACCGTCGGCGCCGACCCCCGCTTCGCCGCAGCGGTACGGGAGCTGGTGCTGGAGCGCGCGGCCCGCGAGCGCGGGGAGCGCCCGCAGGAGTGCTGGGTGGGCACCCTGGGCCAGAGCCACGACCTGTGCGCGGTGGGCTGCTGCCCGGCCCGCGCGCCCCGGCCGGCGGCCGCCGGCGCGGACAGCCCGTACGCGTAGGGGGAGAGCATGATCCCGGAAGAGCTGAAGACCGAACTGCTGGACGTGGCCCTGGAGGCCGCCCGTCGGGCCGGGGAGCTGCTGCGCGACGGCCGGCCGGCCGATCTGGCGGTGGCCGCGACCAAGAGCAGCCCGATCGACGTGGTGACCGAGATGGACATCGCCGCCGAGAAGCTGATCACAGGCGTCCTCGCCGAACGGCGGCCCGCGGACGGGCTGCTGGGCGAGGAGGGCGCCGACAGCCCCGGCACGAGCGGGGTGCGCTGGATCGTCGACCCGCTGGACGGCACCGTCAACTACCTCTACGGGCTCCCGAGCTGGGGCGTGTCCATCGCGGCCGAGTACCGGGGCGAGACGGTGGTCGGCGTCGTGGCGGCGCCGATGCGCGGGGAGACGTACCACGCGGTGCTGGGCGGTGGGGCCTGGTCGGGCACCGCCCCGCTGGCCTGCCGGCCGGCGGCGCCCCTGGACCAGGCGCTGATCGGCACCGGCTTCGCGTACGTCCAGACGCGGCGGGCCCACCAGGCCGAGGTGGCCGCGCGGATCATCCCGCTGGTGCGGGACATCCGGCGCGGCGGTTCGGCGGCGCTCGACCTGTGCGACGTCGCGGCCGGACGCCTCGACGGCTACTGGGAGCGCGGGCTGAACCCCTGGGACCTCGCGGCGGGCGAACTGATCGCCCGTGAGGCGGGCGCGCGGACCGGCGGGCGGGCTTCGGAACCGGCCTCCGGGGAACTGGCGCTGGCAGCCTCCCCGGCGGTCTTCGCGTCGCTCCAGCCGCTGCTGGAGGAAGCCGGAGCCTGGCACGACTGAGGTCACCCCCGGAGCCGGCCCGGCACGACCGGGGGCACAGCGGCAGCACCGGGCCCCGGCCGCCGAGAGGCGGCCGGGGCCCGGTGGGTGCGCCGTGAGCCCGGAGGTGGCTTCGGGTCAGGCGGCCGAGACCGGCACGCCGTGTTCCGCGGCGAGCCGCTGGAGGTCTTCCAGTTCGGCCTGCTCCACATCCGCGAGGTAGTCGTCGCCCGTCTCACGGGCCTTGCTGAGGTCCGACTGCGTGGCCTTGATGCGCTGCAGGAGACCCGCGGTGAATGCGTCCATGGTGGGTGCGCCCCCTCTGCGTGGGTCGGCGGCGGGAGAGCGCGAAGCAGTCCGCCGCGTCAGGGTGTGGTTGGGGTGTGCTCTCGTCCTCCCCGGCACCCTGGGCGCAGAAACCTCGTGAGGCGAGGGAATCCTCACTTCCGCCCCGTGCACCCGCCTCCGGAGGGCCCCAGGGGCGCCTTACAGCCGGTTTACGGCCGAAACCGGCAGGATGGAGGCGCAACAGACGTGTGCCCGGTGGGGCTCGAAGGAAGGAAACGACGTGCGCGTACTCGTCGTCGAGGACGAGCAGCTGCTCGCCGATGCGGTGGCCACGGGCCTGCGCCGGGAGGCCATGGCCGTGGACGTCGTGTACGACGGCGCCGCGGCGCTGGAGCGCGTCGGGGTGAACGACTACGACGTGGTCGTGCTCGACCGGGACCTTCCGCTGGTGCACGGCGACGACGTCTGCCGGAAGATCATCGAGCTCGGCATGCCCACCCGCGTGCTCATGCTCACCGCCTCCGGTGACGTCAGCGACCGCGTCCAGGGCCTGGAGCTGGGGGCCGACGACTACCTGCCCAAGCCCTTCGCCTTCACCGAGCTGACCGCCCGCGTGCGCGCCCTCGGGCGGCGCACCACCGTCGCGCTGCCGCCCGTACTGGAGCGGGCCGGCATCAAGCTGGACCCGAACCGCCGCGAGGTGTTCCGTGAGGGCCGCGAGGTGCAGCTGGCGCCGAAGGAGTTCGCGGTGCTGGAGGTGCTCATGCGCAGCGAGGGGACCGTGGTCTCCGCCGAGCAGCTGCTGGAGAAGGCCTGGGACGAGAACACGGACCCGTTCACCAACGTGGTCCGGGTGACCGTCATGACCCTGCGCCGCAAGCTCGGGGAGCCGCCCGTCATCGTGACGGTGCCCGGTTCCGGATACCGGATCTGACCCGGTGGCCTCGACCCCGTCACCGCCCCCGGCGCCACCGAAACCGACCTGGGACCCCGGCGAGCCCGAGGGTCCTTTCCCTTGGCTGAGGCCGACCATCCGGATAAGGCTGACGCTGCTGTACGGCGGCATGTTCCTGATCGCCGGGATCCTGCTGCTGTCGATCATCTACCTGCTGGCCGCCCAGGCCCTGAGGGAGGGCAACGCGCTCCCCTTCAAGATCGTCGGCGGCCAGAAGGTCGAGGTGTCCAGCACCACCTGCTCCGGCGTGGGCATCGACCAGTCGATCGACCAGTTCAACGCCGCGATCGCGCAGTGCATCCTCGAGCAGCGCAGGCACGCCCTGGACGACCTGCTCAGCCGGTCCCTGATGGCCCTGCTGGGCCTCAGCGTCATCGCCTTCGCCTTCGGCTACGCGATGGCCGGCCGGGTGCTCTCGCCGCTGGGCAAGGTCACCCGTACCGCCCGCCGGGTGGTGGGGTCCGACCTGACCCGCCGGATCGAGCTGGACGGGCCGGACGACGAGCTGAAGGAGCTCGCCGACACCTTCGACGAGATGCTCGACCGCCTGGAGCGGGCCTTCACGGCCCAGCAGCGCTTCGTGGCCAACGCCTCGCACGAGCTGCGGACCCCGCTGGCGATCAACCGGACGCTGCTGGAGGTCCACCTCTCGGATCCCGGAGCCCCGGTGGAGCTCCAGCAGCTGGGCAAGACGCTGCTGGCCACCAACGAGCGCAGCGAGCAGCTGGTCGAGGGCCTCCTGCTGCTGGCGCGCAGCGAGAACCAGATCGTGGAGCGCAAGCCGGTCGACCTCGCCGAGGTCGCCTCGCGCGCCCTCGACCAGGCCCGCGGCGAGGCGATCGCCAAGGGCGTGGAGATCCGCGGTCACCGGGCGCTGGCCGTGGTGCAGGGCAACGGCGTGCTGCTGGAGCGGATCGCCCTGAACCTGGTGCAGAACGCCGTCCGGTACAACGTGCCGGACGGCTGGGTGGAGGTCACGACCGAGGCCCAGCCCGGCCAGGCGGTGCTCGTCGTCTCGAACACGGGTCCCGTTGTTCCCGCGTACGAGGTGGACAGCCTCTTCGAGCCCTTCAGACGGCTGCGTACGGAACGAACGGGCAGTGACAAGGGTGTGGGCCTCGGTCTGTCGATCGCGCGCTCCGTGGCGCGCGCACACGGCGGCCGCATCCACGCGACCCCCCGCGAGGGCGGTGGCCTGGTGATGCGTGTCACGTTGCCCCTTTGAACCACCCGGGTTCTGTTCGCCCTGGGCGCAACGGAACGGCGGCCTCCACGGGGCGGTTCCTGTGTGATCGATCACAGTGCCGAGTGTCGGGTCATGCGCGTTGTGTGACCCCAAGCTGGCCGGAAAGCCCGGGAAGTCCGGGTTTCCGGCCCCCCGGATGGCGGGAAATACACGGGGTGGCGTTCGTGCAGGACGGCCCCCCGACCGTGTACGGTCCCGCTCGACATCCCGGCCACGGAGTCCTTCGGGTGCGCGGCCGGGTGTCGATTGAGTAACAGACCTTGATGTGAGGCAAAATCTCCGCCTCAGGTCGGGCACAAGTCCGGCCTCTCGCGCGTTACGTGCGCTGAGACACCGCTAAATCCCAGAGGGGGAGAGCGAAAAAATGGCAACGGACTACGACACTCCGCGCAAGACCGACGACGACGTCGACAACGACAGCATCGAAGAACTCAAGGCCCGGCGCAGTGACAAGGTCACGTCGAGCGTCGACATCGAGGACTTCGACGGCGCCGAGAGCCTGGAGCTCCCGGGGGCCGACCTCTCCAACGAGGAGCTGGCCGTCCGGGTGCTGCCCAAGCAGGCCGACGAGTTCACCTGCATGAGCTGCTTCCTGGTGCACCACCGCAGCCAGCTGGCGCGCGAGAAGAACGGCCAGCCGATCTGCCGCGACTGCGACTGAGGACGGCCGTGACCGGCTCGACGCCCTTCCGGAAGCGACGCTTCCGGAAATCTGGCGATCCGGAGGCGCAGGCGCGCGCGGTGACCACGGGCCCGGAAACGGGTTCCGCGGACGCCGGCGGCCGGGCCCCCGGGACGACTGCGGTGCCGTCCGGCACCGCCGCGGCGGTGCCGTCGGCCGCAGTGGCGGACGAGGAGTCCCGGGGCAGGCCCGGGACGCGTCGGATGCAAGCCGTCAAGAACGGTGTGCGCAAGGGCGGCGAGAGCGCGAAGGCCGCCGCCCTGTACATCACCGACCTGATCATCGAGAACGCCCCGCGCGTTCCGGTGCGGGACCTCGCCGCCCTGCGGGCGCATTTCCCGGACCTCGGTCCCGAGGAGCTGGCCGACAAGCTGGTCGCCGGGGCCGCCAACGCGACCTCCACCGTGGGCGCGGGCATCGGCGCCGCGGCCATGCTGCCCGTCCCGCCCGCGATGCCGGCGGAGCTGGCCGCGGAGATCACCGGGGTCGCGGCGATCGAGCTGAAGCTCATCGCCGAGCTGCACGAGGTCTACGGGCAGCGCCCGCCGGGCGGCCTGAAGGACCGCAGCCTCGCCTACCTGACCTCCTGGACCCAGGAGCGCGGGATCGACCTGACCAAGCCGACCACGCTGAACGCGGCGCTCGGCGGGCAGATGAAGCGCGAACTGCGCCAGCAGATCATGAAGCGGATGATCCGCAACCTGCCGAACCTCATGCCGTTCATGGTCGGCGCGGCCGTCGGAGCCGTTATGAACCGCCGGGACACCAGGAAACTCGCCGAGAAGGTCCGTGGGGACCTCCGCGCCCGCGCCGTGCCCTGGGACGCCCTCCCCGCCCTGCCGCCCCTGGAGCGCCCCTCCGGGACCCTTCCCGAGGCCACCAGGGCCGCACTCGAGGGCCGCCGCCCGGACCCCGAGGGCTGAGCCGCACCGCCCCGGCCCGGTCAGGCGGCCGCGGCTGCGGTCTTCGCCGCGCGTACGGCCGCCGCGAGGGCCCGGGGCTCGCGCGTGGAGAGGTACACGTACGGCGTCGGGTCCGCCGGGTCGGTGACCTCGATCCGGACTGCCGTGGGGACGTAGCCGCGCAGCAGCATGAAGGCCCGGGTGTCGGCCTTGTACGTGCGCCAGGCGCGGGCCTCCTCGCCCTCCAGCACCTCGGGCTCGCCCAGGGCCGTCACCGGGATCCGGGCGTCGCCGGCGGCGAGGGCGCCGTTCACCACGCGCACGCGCGCGGAACCGTACGAGCTCACCAGCATCCCCGCCGCCGCGCCGCCGCCGACCAGGCCCGCCAGCGACGGCAGGGCGCCGAGCGGCAGGAGCATCAGCGCGCACGCCAGACCGGTCAGCGCGGCGATGGCCCACCAGGAGCGGGGGGCGGAGAGGCGTTCGTCGTGGTGCGCGGGAGAGAGCTGCATGGGACCAAGCCTCCCACGGGGCGACCGGTGGGTAGCCGCGCGGGTAAGGTCAGCGGCTGTGAGTGGACGAGACACAGCGTTGACACCTCCGGCCGATGCCTCCGCACCGGTCCGGCACCCCGATGCCCCCGCGCCCGGGGAGCTCCTCGGCGCGCACTACGCCCACTGCTTCGGCTGCGGCGGGGGCCAGCCGCACGGGCTCCATCTGGAGGCCCGCGCGGGTGAGGGCGTGCGCGTCTCCGCCGAGTTCACCGTCAAGCCCGCCCACCAGGGCGCACCCGGTCTCGCCCACGGCGGCGTACTGGCCACCGCGCTCGACGAGACGCTGGGCTCCCTGAACTGGCTGCTGCGCGTCATAGCGGTGACCGGCCGGCTGGAGACCGACTTCGTACGGCCCGTGCCCGTGGGCACCGTGCTGTACCTGGAGGCCGAGGTCACCGCCGTCGCCGGCCGGAAGATCTACTCCACGGCCGTGGGGCGGATAGGCGGGGCGGACGGCCCCGTCGCCGTCCGCGCCGACGCGCTCTTCATCGAGGTGAAGGTCGACCACTTCATCGACAACGGTCGGCCCGAGGAGATCCGGGCGGCGATGTCCGACCCGGACCAGGTCAGGCGCGCACGCGCCTTCGAGGTGAACCCCTGATGTCCCAGAACAACCGCGCACCCCGTCATGAGGTCGACGTGCTGATCCGCCGCGTCGACCCGGAGGTGCCCCTTCCCGCCTACGGACACCCCGGCGACGCCGGCTGCGACCTGGTGACCACCGTGGCCGCCGAGCTGGAGCCGGGGGAGCGGGCCGTACTGCCCACGGGCGTCTCCATCGCCCTGCCCGACGGGTACGCGGCCTTCGTGCACCCGCGCTCGGGCCTGGCAGCTCGCTGCGGGCTCGCGCTCGTGAATGCCCCGGGGACGGTGGATGCCGGGTACCGTGGGGAGATCAAGGTGATCGTGGTCAATCTCGACCCGCGCGAGAGCGTCCGGTTCGAGCGCTTCGACCGCATTGCCCAGCTGGTTGTCCAGCGGGTCGAGAAGGTGCGCTTCCACGAGGTGGCGGAGCTTCCCGGCTCGGCCCGGGCCGACGGGGGGTTCGGCTCCACCGGCGGTCATGCGGCCGTGGCCGGATCCGGGGCTGGTCAGCAGCAGGGTGGGAATGGCTACGCTTCGGTCGTATCCGACCGGGAAGGACAGTGACGTGTTCGGACGTCGCAAGAAGAACGACTCCGCCAAGGACGGCGGCGCGGCCGAGCAGGTCGTGAACGGCGTGGCTGCCGACGAGGGGAACGGCGACGAGTCCGCCGCCCCGCGCAGGCTCAACCTGCCCCCGGCCCCGCGGCCCGACGGCCCGTGGGACGTCTCCGAGGTGCCCGGCAACCCGGCGGACGGCCGGGTCGACCTGGGCGGCATCCTCGTACCCGGTGTCGAGGGCATGGAGCTGCGCGTCGAGGTCGCGGGTGACGCGATCGTGGCCGCCACCGTCGTCCTGAACGACAGCGCCGTGCAGCTGCAGGCCTTCGCCGCCCCCAAGAAGGAGGGCATCTGGGGCGAGGTCCGCGACGAGATCGCCTCGGGCATCACGCAGCAGGGCGGCATCATCGACGAGGTCGACGGCCCGCTGGGCTGGGAGCTGCGCGCGCAGGTCCCCG
The DNA here is from genome assembly GCF_055575675.1 of Streptomyces sp. NPDC034043. Lineage (NCBI taxonomy): Bacteria > Bacillati > Actinomycetota > Actinomycetes > Kitasatosporales > Streptomycetaceae > Streptomyces > Streptomyces sp. NPDC034043. The sequence goes on along the minus strand of NZ_JBVISF010000007.1, from coordinate 261,751 downwards.
TACCGCTGCCCGACGGCCAGACCGGCGCCCAGCTCGTGCGTTTCGTCGGCGTCGACGGCCCGCGCTGGTTCCTGCGCGGCGTCATCTCCGGCCAGGGCGCGGTGCGCCCCGAGTCGGCCGGGGTGCTGGAACAGATCTTCCGGGAGACCGTCGTCGTCCGCGGCGACGGCCCGATGGCCCCGCGCGACCCGATCGTCCTGAAGCTGCCGAACGACGCCCAGATGGTGCCGGACGGCGTGCAGACGGCCGAGGAGCAGGACGGTTCGCGCTTCTCCGGCGGCATGGGCCAGCTGGAGCGCGGCCCGGAGATCACCGAGGTCCGCTGACCCCGGTCCCGGACCAGGGCGTTTTCCGGCCCGCGGGCCCCGTTCCCCCAGGGGGCGGGGTCCGCGGGCCTTCGCGTGCCCGTGACCCGCGGGGCCGCGTCAGGAACGCGTCAGAGATGTCCGGCGGACGCCCTTTCGGTACGTGAACAGCGGGAACGTCCCCGAGAATGAGCGCATGGCACGCGGCAGACTCAGGATCCACCTCGGTGCGGCGCCCGGTGTGGGCAAGACGTACGCCATGCTCGCGGAAGGCCACCGCCGGGTCGAGCGGGGCACGGACTGCGTCGTCGGCTTCGTCGAGCACCACGGGCGGCCGCGCACCGAGGCGATGCTGCACGGGCTCGAACAGGTGCCCAGGCGGGAGCTGTCCCACCGGGGAGCGGCCTTCACCGAGATGGACGTGGACGCGGTGCTCGCCCGCCGTCCCGCCGTGGCCCTGGTGGACGAGCTCGCGCACACCAACGTCCCCGGCTCGCGCAATGGGAAGCGCTGGCAGGACGTGGAGGAACTGCTGCGCGCCGGGATCGACGTGGTGACCACCGTCAACATCCAGCACCTGGAATCCCTCGGGGACGTGGTGGAGACGATCACCGGGGTGCGCCAGCGCGAGACCGTGCCGGACGAGGTGGTGCGGCGGGCCGACCAGATCGAGCTGGTCGACATGTCCCCGCAGGCGCTGCGCCGGCGGATGGCGCACGGCAACATCTACCAGCCGGACAAGGTCGACGCGGCCCTCTCCAACTACTTCCGGCCGGGCAACCTCACCGCGCTGCGCGAGCTGGCCCTGCTGTGGGTCGCCGACCGGACCGACGAGCACCTCCAGCGGTACCGGGGCGAGCACGGGATCCGTTCGACCTGGCAGGCCCGCGAGCGGATCGTGGTGGGCCTCACCGGGGGGCCCGAGGGCCGTACGCTCATCCGCCGGGCCGCACGGATCGCCGCCAAGGGCTCCGGCAGCGAGGTCCTCGCCGTCTACATCGCCCGCAGCGACGGGCTGACCTCGGCCTCGCCCAAGGAACTCACGGTGCAGCGGACCCTGGTCGAGGACCTTGGAGGAACGTTTCACCATGTGATCGGCGACAACGTCCCCGAGGCGCTCCTCGCCTTCGCCCGCGGAGTCAACGCCACCCAGATCGTGCTGGGCTCCAGCCGGCGCAAGCCCTGGCAGTACGTCCTGGGGCCCGGGGTGGGCGCCACCGTGGCCCGCGACTCGGGGCCCGACCTCGACGTGCACATCGTCACCCACGAGGAGGTGGCCCGCGGGCGGGGCCTGCCCGTGGCCCGCTCGGCGGCCCGGCTCGGGCGGCCGCGGATCGTGGCCGGCTGGGTGGCCGGCGTGGTCCTCCCCGCACTGCTCTGCGCCCTGCTGACCAACATCGACGCCGATCCCGGCCTCGCCAACGACATGCTCCTCTTCCTGGCGCTCACGGTCGCGGCCGCGCTGCTGGGCGGCCTGTGGCCGGCGCTGGCCTCGGCGGCCTTCGGCTCCCTGCTGCTGAACTACTTCTTCGCCCCGCCCCTGCACCGGTTCACCGTCTCCGACCCCAAGAACATCACGGCCATCGCGGTGTTCTTCGGCGTCGCCGTCTCGGTGGCCTCGGTGGTGGACCTCGCCGCCCGGCGCACGCACCAGGCCGCGCGGCTGCGGGCCGAGTCCGAGATCCTGTCCACCCTCGCCGGGAGCGTGCTGCGCGGCGAGACCGCCCTCGACGCGCTGCTGGAGCGGGTGCGCGAGACCTTCGCGATGGAGTCGGTGGCCCTGCTGGAACGGGCCGGCGAGGTGGAGCCCTGGACCCCGGCCGGCAGCGTCGGCCCCTGCCCGGCGGCCCGGCCCGAGGACGCCGACGTCGACATGCCGATCGGCGACCACATGGCCCTCGCCCTGTCCGGGCGGGTGCTGCCCGCCGAGGACCGCCGGGTGCTCGGCGCCTTCGCCGCCCAGGCGGCCGTGGTGCTGGACCGCCAGCGGCTCGTCGGGGAGGCCGAGGGGGCCCGGCGGCTGGCGGAGGGCAACCGGATCCGGACCGCGCTGCTCGCCGCCGTCAGCCACGACCTGCGTACGCCCCTGGCGTCCATCAAGGCCTCCGTCAGCTCCCTGCGCTCCGACGACGTGGACTGGTCCGAGGAGGACCGCGCCGAGCTGCTGGCCGGCATCGAGGGGGGCGCCGACCGGCTCCACCACCTGGTGGGCAACCTGCTGGACATGTCCCGGCTCCAGACCGGCACCGTGACACCCCTGATCCGGGAGGTCGACCTCGACGAGGTGGTCCCGATGGCACTGGGCGGCGTACCGGAGGACAGCGTGCTGCTCGACGTGCCGGAGACCCTGCCCATGGTGGCGGTGGACCCGGGGCTGCTGGAGCGGAGCGTGGCCAACGTGGTGGAGAACGCCGTCAAGTACAGCCCCCCGGGCCGGCGGGTCCTGGTCGCCGCCAGCTTCCTCGGCGACCGGGTCGAGCTCCGCGTCGTCGACCGCGGCCCCGGGGTCCCCGACGAGGCCAAGGACCGCATATTCGCCCCGTTCCAGCGCCACGGGGACGCCCCGCGCGGCGCCGGCGTGGGCCTGGGGCTCGCGGTCGCCCGGGGCTTCGCCGAGGCCATGGACGGCACCCTCGCCGCCGAGGACACCCCCGGCGGCGGACTCACGATGGTGCTCACCCTGCGCGCGGTGCCGCGCGGCGGCCCGCCCGCCCCGGCCGGAACCGGGGACGTGCCCCGCGGGGCACGTCCCGCCGCGCAGGAACCGACCGGAGCCGGGGACCTCCCCGGCCGACAGAAAGCAGGTCCCCGATGACCCGGGTGCTCGTGGTGGACGACGAACCGCAGATCGTCCGGGCCCTCGCCATCAACCTCAAGGCGCGCAAGTACGAGGTCGACGCGGCCGCCGACGGGGCCGGCGCCCTGGAGCTCGCGGCCGCCCGCCACCCCGACGTGGTCGTCCTCGACCTCGGCCTGCCCGACATGGACGGGGTCGAGGTGATCAAGGGGCTGCGCGGCTGGACGCGGGTGCCGATCCTGGTGCTCTCCGCCCGGCACAGCTCCGACGAGAAGGTCGAGGCCCTCGACGCCGGAGCCGACGACTACGTCACCAAGCCCTTCGGCATGGACGAGCTGCTGGCCCGGCTGCGCGCCGCCGTCCGCCGGGCCGAGCCGTCCCCCGGGACGGGCGGGGACGAGGTGGTCGTCGCGACCGAGGGCTTCACGGTGGACCTCGCCGCCAAGAAGGCGGTGCGCGAGGGGCGCGACGTACGCCTCACCCCCACCGAGTGGCACCTGCTGGAAGTGCTCGTGCGCAACCGCGGGAAGCTCGTCAGCCAGAAGCAGCTCCTCCAGGAGGTCTGGGGGCCCACCTACGGGACGGAGACCAACTACCTGCGGGTCTACATGGCCCAGCTGCGCCGCAAGCTGGAGGCGGACCCCTCCCGCCCGCGGCACTTCGTCACCGAACCGGGCATGGGGTACCGCTTCGAGGAATAGCGCGGGGCTTCGAGACGCGGCGGGGGCGCCGGTAGGCTTCCCGTATGAGTGCTGAACCGCGTCCCGAGAAGCCCGCGAAACCGGCCAGGCCGGCGGGCCGGTTCCGCCGGATGATAGAGCGGCTCTCCACCTCCCAGGAGGAGCTGCATTCGGCGGAACTGCAGGAGGACGCAGAAGCCGCGGGGTGCACGCGGATCTGCGACTGCCACGACCGCCAGATAGTGAAGGTGACCGGCACGCTGCGCACGGTCACCCTCCGCCCGCGCGCGGGCGTCCCCGCCCTGGAGGCCGAACTGTTCGACGGCTCGGCCGCGCTGGACGTGGTCTGGCTCGGGCGTCGCTCGATCGTGGGAATCGAGCCCGGCCGGCGCATGATCGCCTCGGGCCGGATCTCGATGAGCCACGGCCGCCGGGTGCTCTTCAACCCGAAGTACGAACTCCGACCGCTCGGACAGGAGCACTGACCGGTGACGTCACTCGACAAACCGACCACGCCGGACCCGGGCGCCGTGCCCTCCGACGACCAGAAGGCGGTCACCCAGGCCGCGCTCTTCGACGCCTTCGGCGGCGTCCGCGGCACCGTGGAGACGATGCTCCCCGGCCTGCTCTTCGTGATGATCTACACGATCAACAAGGACGTGAAGATGTCCGCCATCGCGGCGGGCGTCGTCGCGGTGCTGCTGGTCGTCGTCCGGCTGCTGCGCAAGGACACCGTCAAGCACGCCTTCAGCGGTGTCTTCGGCGTGGGCGTCGGCGTGGCCTTCGCCCTCTTCACGGGCAGCGCCAAGGGCTTCTACCTGCCCGGCATGATCTACGGGGTCGGCCTGGGCCTGGCGTTCACGGTCTCGGCGCTGGTGGGGTTCCCGCTGCTGGGGGTGATCCTGGGGCCGGTCTTCAAGGAGAACCTCTCCTGGCGCACCCGCAACCCCGGGCGCAAGAAGGCGTACACCAAGGCCAGCCTGGCCTGGGGACTCATCTTCCTGGCGAAGTACGCGATCCTCTTCCCGCTGTACTGGTGGGGTGACGAGACGCAGCTGGGCTGGGTGCTGATCGCGCTGAAGCTCCCGCCCATGGTGCTGGCCGTGTACTTCACCTGGGTCTTCCTGGCGAAGGCGCCGCCGCCGATCGACGTGATCGCCGAGTACGAGGCCGAGGAGCTGGCCGCCCGGCAGAAGCGGGCCTGAGCCGCGGCACGCGGGAGGGGCGGGGCGGCCATCCGGTCACCCCGCCCCTCCCGCGTGCGCCTCTGCCGTCCGGGCCCGGGCGGCAGAGGGTCTCCTACACGCTCAGTGCCGGGCCTGGAGGAGGTCCTCCAGCTGCTCCTCGCGGGCCTGCGCGGCCACGAAGAGGAGCTCGTCGCCCGGCTCCAGGGTCTCCTCGCCGTGCGGGGTGAGCACGCGGTTGCCGCGGATGATGGTGACCAGAGAGGTGTCCTCGGGCCAGCTGATCTCGCTGATCTGGGTGCCCGCGACCGAGGAGTCGGGCGGCAGGGTCAGCTCCACGAGGTTGGCGTCGCCGTGGCTGAAGCGCAGCAGCCGCACCAGGTCGCCGACGCTGACGGCTTCCTCGACCAGGGCCGACATCAGACGCGGCGTGGAGACGGCGACGTCGACGCCCCAGGACTCGTTGAAGAGCCACTCGTTCTTCGGGTTGTTCACGCGGGCCACCACGCGCGGGACCCCGTACTCGGTCTTCGCGAGCAGGGACACGACCAGGTTGACCTTGTCGTCGCCCGTCGCGGCGATGACCACGTTGCAGCGCTGCAGCGCCGCCTCGTCGAGCGAGGTGATCTCGCAGGCGTCGGCGAGCAGCCACTCCGCCTGCGGCACCCGCTCCACCGAGATGGCGGTCGGCGCCTTGTCCACGAGGAGCACCTCGTGGCCGTTCTCCAGCAGCTCTCCCGCGATGGAGCGGCCCACGGCCCCGGCTCCGGCGATCGCGACCCTCATGCGTGTGCCTCCTCGGGACCCTCGGCGAAGGCCGCCTCGACCTTGTCGATCTCGTCCGTGCGCATCATCACGTGGACGAGGTCGCCCTCCTGGAGGACGGTCTGCGAGGTCGGCAGCGTGGCCTCGCCCAGGCGGGTGAGGAACGCCACGCGGACGCCGGTCTCGTCCTGCAGCTTGCTGACCTTGTGCCCGATCCATGCCGGGGAGGTGTGCACCTCGGCGAGCTGCACGCCGCCGCTCGGGTCGCGCCACAGCGGCTCCGCGCCCGAGGGGAGCAGCCGGCGCAGCATCTGGTCGGCGGTCCACCGTACGGTCGCGACGGTGGGGATGCCGAGACGCTGGTACACCTCGGCGCGCTTGGGGTCGTAGATGCGGGCGGCGACGTTCTCCACACCGAACATCTCGCGGGCGACGCGCGCGGCGATGATGTTGGAATTGTCACCACTGCTGACGGCGGCGAAGGCGCCCGCCTCCTCGATCCCGGCCTCGCGGAGCGTGTCCTGATCGAAGCCGACACCGGTGACGCGGCGGCCGCCGAAGGAGGCCCCGAGCCGGCGGAATGCGGTGGGGTCCTGGTCGACCACGGCGACCGTATGACCCTGCTGTTCCAGGGTCTGCGCGAGGGCGGAGCCCACTCTTCCGCAGCCCATAATGACGATGTGCACGGCCGTCCTTCCGGCTGACAGCGGCTCGCTGGTTTCCAGCCTCATTGCATGCTCTGGCTAATCAGGGTCTCAGACCATGGCCCAAGCTACACACGGGCGGTCACCAGTGTGACCATTTGGGGTCCGACAGGTGCTTCATTGGCGGCGCATTGGTGCGGATCGGGGGCAGGGGGTTCGTCAGCCACATTTCGAACGCTTACGATCCTCTGCGTGTCCAAACTGACCGACGTGCCCAAACGGATCCTGATCGGCCGGGCGCTGCGCAGCGACCGCCTCGGGGAGACGCTCCTCCCCAAGCGGATCGCCCTTCCCGTGTTCGCATCCGACCCCCTCTCCTCGGTGGCATATGCCCCCGGCGAGGTGCTGCTGGTCCTGTCCATCGCGGGTGTGTCGGCGTACCACTTCAGCCCCTGGATCGCGCTCGCGGTCGTCGTGCTGATGTTCACGGTGGTCGCCTCCTACCGGCAGAACGTCCACGCCTACCCCAGCGGCGGCGGCGACTACGAGGTGGCCAACACCAACCTCGGACCCGCGGCGGGCCTCACCGTGGCGAGCGCCCTGCTCGTCGACTACGTCCTCACCGTCGCCGTATCCATTTCCTCCGGCGTGGAGAATCTCGGCTCCGCCGTCCATTTCGTCATCGAGCACAAGGTGCTCTCGGCGATCGTCATGATTCTGCTGCTCACGCTGATGAATCTGCGCGGTGTGAAGGAATCCGGGAAGCTCTTCGCCATCCCGACGTACGTGTTCGTCGGCGCCGTGTTCGCGATGATCGCCTGGGGCGTGTGGCGCGGCCTCGTGCAGGGCGAGACGATGGAGGCCCCGACCGCCGGCCTGGAGATCAAGGCCGAGCACCAGGGGCTGGCCGGATTCGCGCTGGTCTTCCTGCTGCTGCGGGCCTTCTCCTCGGGCTGTGCCGCCCTGACCGGTGTCGAGGCGATCAGCAACGGCGTACCCGCCTTCCGCAAGCCCAAGAGCAAGAACGCCGCCGCCACCCTCGCCCTCATGGGCGCCCTGGCCGTCACCATGTTCTGCGGGATCATCGGCCTGGCCATGGTCACCGGCGTGAAGATGGCCGAGGCCCCCGCGACCAACCTGCTGGACAACGGCGTACCGGTCGGCGACGGATTCGTCCAGCACCCGGTGATCTCCCAGGTCGCCGAGGCCGTCTTCGGCAGCGGAAGCTTCCTCTTCATCCTGCTCGCCGCGGCCACCGCGCTCGTCCTGTTCCTGGCCGCGAACACCGCCTACAACGGCTTCCCGCTGCTCGGCTCGATCCTCGCCCAGGACCGCTACCTGCCGCGCCAGCTGCACACCCGTGGCGACCGGCTCGCCTTCTCCAACGGCATCGTGCTGCTCGCCGGCGCCGCCATACTGCTGGTGTGGCTCTATGACGCCGACTCCACCAAGCTGATCCAGCTCTACATCGTCGGCGTGTTCGTCTCCTTCACGCTGAGCCAGATCGGCATGGTCCGGCACTGGAACCGCCACCTGAAGAACGAGCGCGACCAGGCCGCCCGCCGCCGGATGATCCGCTCGCGGGCGATCAACACCTTCGGCGCCTTCTTCACCGGCATGGTGCTGGTCGTCGTCCTCGCCACCAAGTTCACCCACGGGGCCTGGGTCGCCCTGCTGGGCATGCTGATCTTCTACGGCACCATGACCGCGATCCGGAAGCACTACGACCGGGTCTCCGCCGAGATCGCCGCCGACGACGGCCCCAGCGACGACAGCGTGCGCCCCTCCCGGGTCCACTCGATCGTCCTGGTCTCCAAGGTCCACAAGCCGACCCTGCGCGCCCTGGCCTTCGCCAAGCTGACCCGCTCGGACACCCTGGAGGCGCTCAGCATCAGCGTCGACCCGACCGAGACCAAGGCCCTGCGGGCCGAGTGGGAGCGGCGCGGGATCAACGTCCCGCTGAAGATCCTCGACTCGCCCTACCGCGAGATCACCCGCCCGGTGGTCGAGTACGTCAAGGGGCTGCGCAGCGAGAACCCGCGCGACGCGGTCAGCGTCTACATCCCCGAGTACGTCGTCGGGCGCTGGTACGAGCACCTGCTGCACAACCAGAGCGCGCTGCGGCTCAAGGGCCGGCTGCTGTTCACGCCCGGTGTGATGGTCACCTCGGTGCCCTACCAGCTGGAGTCCTCGGAGCTCGCCAAGCGGCGGGCGAAGAAGCGCCAGGAGTGGAACGCCCCGGGCGCGGTGCGCCGAGGCCCGGTCGACACCCCGAGGCCGCGTCCGAAGGAACCGGCGAAGTAGCGTCGGAGCGGCGGCGGAGCGGCTGCGTCGGAGCGGTCGCGAAGCCGGTGGTGAAGTGGCCGCGATGGCGCCGCGGACCGGTGGCGGACCGGTGGCGAACGGCCGGAGGAGATCCACGTAAACTGGTGGGTCGGTCCTCCGGCCGTTTCCTTTCTTCGATCCACTTCCTTGGAGCCTCCTCACCATGACCGAGCAGAACGAGAAGCAGTCACTGGTCGGGGAGGAGTACGAGGTCGAGGTCGGCCCCGTCGCGCACGGCGGCCACTGCATCGCCCGTACGGCGGACGGCCGCGTCCTGTTCGTCCGCCACACCCTGCCCGGCGAGAAGGTCGTCGCCCGTGTGACGGAGGGCGAGGCGGACTCCCGCTTCCTCCGCGCCGACGCGGTCAAGGTCCTGACCGCCTCCAAGGACCGGGTCGAGGCCCCCTGCCCGTACGCCGGCCCCGGCAAGTGCGGCGGCTGCGACTGGCAGCACGCCAAGCCGGGCGCCCAGCGCCGGCTCAAGGGCGAGGTCGTCGCCGAGCAGCTGAAGCGGCTCGCCGGGCTCACCCCCGAGGAGGCCGGCTGGGACGGCACCGTCATGCCCGCCGAGGGCGACAAGCTGCCGGCCGGCCAGGTGCCGCAGTGGCGCACCCGCGTCCAGTACGCGATCGACGAGACCGGCCGGGCCGGCCTGCGCAAGCACCGCTCGCACGACATCGAGCCGGTCGACCACTGCATGATCGCCGCCGTGGGCGTCTCGGAACTCGGCATCGAGAAGCAGGACTGGCCCCAGATGGCCACCGTCGAGGCCATCGCCGCCTCCGGCTCGAACGACCGCCAGGTCGTGCTCACCCCCCGCCCCGGCGGCCGCCTCCCGCTCGTCGAGCTGGACAAGCCGGTCTCCGTCCTGCGCGTGGAGGAGAAGGACGGCGGGGTGCACCGCGTCCACGGCCGCCCCTTCGTCCGCGAGCGCGCGGACGGCCGTACGTACCGCGTCGGCATGGGCGGCTTCTGGCAGGTCCACCCCCAGGCCGCCGACACCCTGATCAAGGCCGTCATGCAGGGCCTGATGCCGCGCAAGGGCGAGATGGCCCTCGACCTCTACTGCGGCGTCGGCATCTTCGCGGGCGCGCTCGCGGAGCGCCTCGGCGAGACGGGGGCCGTCCTCGGCATCGAGTCGGGCAAGCGCGCGGTGGAGGACGCCCGCCACAACCTGGCGGACTTCCCCCGGGTCCGCATCGAACAGGGCAAGGTCGACACGGCCCTCCCGAAGACCGGCATCACCGAATGCGACCTGGTCGTCCTGGACCCGCCCCGCGCGGGCGCGGGCAAGCAGACGGTCCGCCACATCGCGAGCCTCTCGGCCCGCCGCATCGCCTACGTGGCCTGCGACCCGGCGGCCCTGGCACGCGACCTGGGCTACTTCCGCGAAGCGGGCTACAAGGTCCGCACGCTGCGCGCCTTCGACCTCTTCCCGATGACGCACCACGTGGAGTGCGTGGCGATCCTGGAGCCGGCGAAGTAACAGGCGTTGACCTGGGGATCTGCAGTCCTGGCATCTCGCTCGACCTGTTTTCCGCTATCCAGCAGGTCGAGCGAGCGAGTGCTTGCTAGACGTGGGGTGACCTGCACGCTTATTGGGAAGTGGCGCTCCAGCCGGTGGCAGTGACCGCGTGGCCATGGGGATCTCGACGCTCAGGTGACGCTCTTCCTGGCTAAGTGTCAGTCGAAAGCGGGTGCCTGGGGTTCGTCGAGGTGCCTCGCGATCCGGCGACGTCCGATCCGGCGTATTCCTCAAGCAGCCGAGCCTTAGGGTCGTCATCCGCTGGCACTTGCACGGTCAGCCGACAGCTTTCCCATTCAAGGGGGTGCCGGGATTTCGGTTGCAGAACTTGCCGGGACCAGTGATGTGGCGGTGAGCGGGCGCGGCCTCGCGCCGGGCCCAGCAGCGGAAGTGGTCGTTCACCTGGAGGGAGACTGAAACTATGCGTTTCCCGCCCAAGTGGGTCGGCGCGTAGCTACAGTGCCTGCTGTGCGTGGTGAATCGACGGAGTCATCCGTGAACATGCCGGATGGCGGGCTCGTCCGCAGGGTAAAGGCACTGGCCTGCACTGCGCCACTTCAGGCTCTGGAGGACAACAAGGGCAGCCTGGGGCGCGTCGACGCACGCCCGTACCACATGGTGGAGCTTGCCCTGCACACCATTGACCAGGTCGCGATGGCCATGGACTTCGACAGAGGGGCGGAGCACGCCAAGGTCATCGAACAGGTCAGCCACTTTGCTGCTGTCCAGGTACCGGAGCAGCGGGGGCACGAGCATCGAGCCGTAGCCGAGTGGGTGCTCCACAAACTCATCAACATCGGCACCCTCGACCGAGGGTTCACCTGGACGTACGGACGGTTGGATGGCGAAGGTGCCTACAGCCGCTACGACTTCGACTTCAAACTGCTCGTGGAGCACTCGACCTCCGACGGGCAGGTGTACTTACGGGTTACAGATGAAGCCATCAACGTTCTGGTGGGTGCGCTTGACACGGATGTGGAGTCAGCGCAGGTAGCCGCCGAGTACAAGCTTGAACACCTCATCACCCGCGGCCGGTTGGAAGACGCGAAACTCGCTGCGGAGCAGGCAAGATACCGGACCGTTCAGTACGGGGAGTACCTGCGGCAGTACCTGGACGCGACCCGGCGGGATGTGCGGACAGTCGACTGGGAACAGCAGGTGCCCACCCTGCTGGAGGAGGCACTGGAGCACATCGAGGCGAGGTACCGGCACGAGAGCGCCATCCTGACCAACATCACCGAACACCGTGACGGGGCGCGTGATGCGCGGAAGAAGCAGCAAGCAGCTGGGCTTGTTGACATTGTTCGGGACTGCATCCACCGGCACATGCAGCTGCAGACCAGATTGCAGGGCGCCGGAGCGCTGTTCCGGGAGGAGCAGGACCGTCAGCAATTCTCCGGTCCTCCCCAACGTGCGGCGGTCGATGTCTTCAACCAGCTGCTGGTGCCGCTCCTTGGTATGCCTGTCGGTGCCGCCATGGCGCCGGTGACCGACTTCTTCCGATTCGGCGTGGCGCCTGCACCGCCAGCGGTGACCTCCTTGAACACACTTGTGGGTCGACTGCTGACCGTGCGTTCGGATGACAGTGTGTACGCCGGAGCCGTGCCCGTAGCCGATGTGAGACGAGACGGGGACACCCCGCGGTTCAGCGAAGCGGACCAGCGCATCGCGGGGAAGCTCTTTGACCTGGCGGTGGACCAGACCCGGCCTTTGAGCACCCTGCTGCGCGAGGCGCGTAGTTACGGACCGATGGTCGAGCGGCTTGTGTTGCACGATGCCGTACACGCGTTCAGTCCCGCTCTCAGTGAAGCGATGCTCCGCGGCGACAACAGTGTGTTGATCGCGGTTCCGGTGGTCGGTGAACTCGACGGACCTTCGGTGGGTGGCGATGAACTTCTGGTCTCCCGGGTGCGCTTGGAGGCGCCGGGGGACGAGTGGGACGACGACGGTTCGCGAGACGAGGAGTTTGACGAGTGACGTCGGCCATCACGATGGATGACGCCGAGGACGCCGCAAAGCTCATCGCCTTCGGCATGCGTCCGCGGCAGCGGCCCGCCAAAGATCGGGCCTACCGGGACCTGGTGGTCCGGTACCGAACCGAGAGCGACTTCCAGGGCTTGGTGGAACGTACGGCTCGGGGCCTCGGGCTCAAGATTCTAGGTGCCACCGAGGACATCGGTATGGCCTTGGCGGCGCTGCCGAACTCGGTTTTCGAGACGAAGATCGAGGACTACGTGCGGGTTGCCAGACAGCGTGGCGAGGGGGAGAGACTGCTGCACGGCATCATTCATCTCGCGGTTGCTGCCCTGGCGTTTCCGCGCCCTGACGATCTGGCCAACGATGGTTACACGGGGCGTGTCAGCGCCGAAGCCGTCGACACGGCCGTACGCGACACTTGCGACCGGCTGCGTGAGAAGGCCGCTGCCTCGGAGGCCGGCGGGGACACCCCCGCCGACTCGCCTGAGCTGGAGAAGGTGTGGACCGCGTACGCCCGTCGGCCTGAAGCGGCATTGACCAAGGACGGCAGGCTGGCGATGAATTCGACGAAGGGCATGATTGCCAGAGCCCTTAACTTCCTCACCGAGCAGGGGTTTCTGGCGGTCGTGGGTGCGGGACAGGACGGCTGGTACCGGACGACGCCGCGCTACCAACTTCAGGTCCGTGAACTGGCGGCGACCAGCGCGTTCGAGGAACTGCTTGCTCTCGGAGTCGTACCGATGTCCTCACATGGCACCTTGCGGGCGGCCCCGCAGAACGCCTTGGATCGGACCACGGACAGAGCGACACTGGATGCGGCGGACGAGGGACTGTTCCATGTATGAGCTGTCCCGCGTCCTGCTGCGAGGTGTAGGGCCACAGGCCGCTCGATACGAGAATGTCCTGCTCGACTTCAGCGGGGTCGGCGCCCCAGTGGACAATAGTCGGCAGGGGAACATCTTCGACGAAGAAGAGCCACCACGCCGTGCCTCGCCGGCGAGTGTGCTTTTCCTGGAGAACGGCGGGGGCAAGTCGGTACTGATCAAGCTCATATTCTCCGTTGTGCTCCCTGGGCGCCGAAACGCCGTGGGCACCCGCAACCCTCACGCGTTGGAAGGCTTCGTACGACGCGGAGATGTGGCGCACGTTGTCTTGGAATGGACCCATGCAGCCAGCGGCAAGCGGCTGGTAACCGGAAAGGTGAGCCAGTGGAAGGACCGTCGGACATCCGACGAGTCCGATCTGGTCGAGCGCTGGTACCACTTCCGCCCGGGACACACGCTCGACCTGGAGACCCTTCCGGTCGAGGAGAACGGCAACTACCTCGGCCTCGCCGAGTACTGCGAGCGGCTCAGGCTCGCCGACATCGAAGAACCCGCACTCGGTTATCGCAACTTCCAGCTCCATGGAGAGTGGACGGATCGGCTCATGGCCTTGGGCCTAGATCCTGAGCTTTTCCGTTACCAGCGGGCGATGAACAACGACGAGGGCGAGGCGGCCGACGCCTTCTCACTCGGCAGCGACCAGGCGTTCGTCAATTTCCTCCTTAGTGCCGTACTGCCGCTCCAGCCGGCCCGAGACCTCGCCGAGGTGCTGGGCACGTACGCCGACAAACTAGCGGACCGCGGCCTCATGGAACTGGAGAAGACGTTCGTCGAGGAAGTCCTGGCGGTATTGGCGCCCCTGGGCGCGGCCCGAGAGATGCGAACCGCTGCCGATGCGAAACAGATGGGCACGCGGCTGGCCTTGGACCATTTCATCCATCAGATCCGGGGGCGTGCAACGCAGGAGAAGCAGGCGCTCGCGGACCGGGACCAGGCTGTCGTACAGCTGGAGGATGAGGTCCGCAGGGCGCAGGACAGATACCAGCACACCGTCACTGTCGCCGCCGAACTATCCAGACTGCTCGCTAAATTGAAGCTGGAGGCGGCAGAACGGAACCATAGCGCGGCTCAGCAGGAGTGGGAGAAGGCCGGAGCGATCGAGAAGGGTTGGCAGGCCGTCCCTGCTGTGCTCCGGGACATGGAAGCCGTGGCCGTCGCCCAGCGGCTACGGACACGTATCACCGTATCGGAGGTAGCGGCCCGACCCGCGCTCGCCACTCGCAACGAGGCCTCGCGTGTGCTGTCGCAAGCGTTGCGCAGCATGGTGAGCAACTTGACAGATGAGGCGGACCGACTCGGAGAGCACGCAACTGTGTGCGACGGGGAAGCCCAAAGCGCCCAGCGAGAACACGACTCGGCTGTCGCGGCGGCAGCGGAGGAGGAAGCGAAGGCTGGCCTCCTGGATGGCCGTGTCACCGAGGTGCGGGAGGAGATCGCGGCCGCGGTGCGGGAGGGGCTGGTGCCCGACGGGTTGACGGTTACGGATGCCGCTGCCCAGGCCCAGTCCACAGCCACCGCTCACCGTGAGCGAGTAGTCGAAGGCGAGCGAAGGGTGGAGCGTCTGGAGCGTGAGTACCAGCACGCAGAAGAGGAGCACGAGACAGCTCGCAGCCAACTGGCCGGAGCCGACCACGCACACGACATCGCGCGCCGCGAGCAGCAGGCCGCCGCCGAGTCCATGCGACGGCTTGCCGAGGATCTCCAGTACGCAGGTCTCTACGGCGGTGAGGCGGGTGAACTCGACATCGAGGCAGCAGGGCTCGCGGACCGATTGGCTCGGACGCAGCGGGATGCCGAGACCGCTCGAATCGACGTCCGCATCGCCATGGCGGCCGACGAGCGCGCACTCACCGCATTGGAGACGAATGACCTGCTGCCTTCGTCGCTTGAGGCAGTGCGAATCTGTGATCTGTTGCACGAGCGGCGGGTCCCCGCCTGCACGGGGTGGGAGTACCTAGCCTCCATCCCCGATGTGGAGCGCCGCGCAGAACTCGCCCGGCGCCATCCCCAGTTGGTAACGGGTGTGCTCTGCAACGATGCCGACGAGCTCGAGCTCGCCGCTGAGATCATCGGATCCGAGGGTGTCATGGTGACCGGCTTCCTCGCTCTGGGAACGACGACCGCGCTCCATGAGGAGGGCGGTCTGGCCCTGGGATCCTCCTTTGTCGTACGGTCCCACCCTGCGCTGTATGACGAGCGTGCCGGTCAATCGGAACGTCTCGAGCTGACAGTCCGACGGGATGACCACCAGCGGCAACTGGTGGAACTGGACGAGACGCTACGCACCCATGGGCTGTTTGCGGCCCGGCTCGCGCAGTGGCGGGATACATACCCACCGGGGCGCCTCGCCGCGCTGCACGACGCGATGGTGACCGCAGAGGAGAAGGTCCTTTCCGCCCGTGGGATGGCAGCGGCCGCGAAGGACCTCAGGGAGGGAGTGGCCCAGCAGTTGCGGGCCGCACGCGGCGAGCTTTTCGATCTGAAGGAAGACCAGTCGCGTCTGGACCGCCGTGTCGAAGTGCTACGGGCGCTGGTCCGTTCGACGGCACGCATCGCGGGCTGGCAAGGTGAAGCGCTGCACATGCGTGGTGCGGCCCGCGAACACCGACAGATCGCAGCCGATGCCCGCGTCAGGGCCGAGATTGCCCGACAGGCCGCGGCCGACGCCCGGCGCACCGTCGACGTGCTGTGGGGCACGGTAGCCCGTACCGAGGAGGAACTGGCTGCTCTGCCCATCCGGGAATTCGAATCCGACGCGACCGAGCAGCTCACTATGCCGGAACAGCCGATGGAAGTGCTGCGCCGCCTCTATCGCGCGGCCGCCGATGAATACGACCGAGTGGCGGTGGGCGCAAGTCTCAAGGCTGACCTTGACCAAGCCGAACGGGAGGAACGGGCCGCCGGGAAAGCGCTGGCCTCTTTCAGTGAGTGCGAGCGAGTTATGGCGCGGGAACTGCTCCAGGGCTCCGACGGGGTGGACACCGCCGCTTTGAATGCCGGCCGAGCACGCGCTCAGCGACAAGTGGTTTCCGCGCGTGCCCAACTGGACGCGTTGTACGAGGTCGTGGTGCGGTGCCGGACCACGCTGCATGCAATCAGCGAAGCCCCCTCCGACGCGGGACCCGTCGATCTGTCGCCGTTCGGGCCACCGCGTGATGCCGCACATGGCGAACGACTTGTTGCGGCGGCGGAGCATGCACGGGATGAAGGCGCTGCGCTCGTCGGCGAGCTGCGACATCTTCTGGAGAAGCTGGTACAGGAGCAGGCTGATGCGCGACAGACGGCGCGGTCTTTCAAGACTCTGGTCGATCTCTTCGGGGATCCCTCCGAGAGGCAGGGCGAGCTGTTCGGGACGATCCCGGCATTTGAAGGTGATGCGGCCACCGCTCGTGAGCGTCACGACCTGTTCCTCGCTGAGCATCACAAGGCCCAACGAGCCGCGGCAGAGGCGGAGGCGCACGAGCGCACGCTCGCCGATCGACTCGCTGCACTTGCGGCGGACTCCCGGTTCGAGGAACTGCAGTCTCCAAGCCGCCGCGTCATGCTCAGCACGCCGCGGGACGAACTGCCCGTTCGTGCCGGGACATGGGCGACGGACCTACGGCCCCGATTGCGGACGCTGGAAATCGACCTCGATTCAATCGGCCGGCACCGTAAGCAGATCGTGCTTCAGTTCGTCCAGCAAGTCCGAGACGCGCTCCGTACCCTGAAGCGCGCGCAGAGACTGTCCCAACTGCCGGAAGGACTCGGCAGCTGGTCTGGTCAGCAGTTCTTGCAAATCGGATTTCCTGAGGTCACCGACGAGGTTCTCGCGGAACTGTTGGGCCGGGTCGTCGAGGACGCCGCGGTGGAAGGACAATCCCGCCGGGGGAACAGGGATGCCCGCCAACTTGTTTTGAAGGGCGTTGAGGCCGCGGTCGCGCCCAAAGGCTTCCGCGTGACCGTGCTCAAGCCGGACATCGGGCTTGCCGTGGAGCGGGTCCGGGTGGCGCAGACCAAGGACATCTTCTCCGGGGGACAGATCCTCACGGCCGCCATTGTTCTGTACTGCACGATGGCCGCGCTCCGAGCCAACGATCGGGGACAGGTGCGCCGCCAGTACTCCGGGGTGCTCTTCCTGGACAACCCGATCGGTCGGGCCTCAGCCCTCTATCTGCTCCGCCTCCAGCAAGCGGTGGCCAAGGCGCTCGGGGTCCAGCTGATCTACACCACAGGCCTGTACGACAAGGCTGCCTTGGACGTCTTCCCTCTCGTCATCAGGATGCGAAACGACGCTGACCTCAGGGCACGGCGGCGGTACCTCTCGGTGGCGGACCGGTCCCTGGGCCGGCAGATCGCCTCCCTCCGGGACGGAGCGGGGGGCGATATCACAGCCGTCCGCTATTTCCAGCGTCCGACCAACGAAGCGGCGGTCGAGTGAAGCCGGGATTGGAGCGCTTGTCCGAAGAGCTGCTGGAGAGCCTGTATCGGTGGGCCGAGTCGAGAAGGTGGAACGGCTATCAAGCGAAGCAGGTCCGAGGGCCGGAGCTGCTCGAAGCTCTTCGAACCGCCTATCGGGCAGGGCCTGACAGCGACCCGGAGGAGGAGATACTCCGCCGGTGTCTGGCTCTCCTCGCCTCCTCCGGACGCGTCCAGCTCATGCGCGAGAAGGCGGGCGAGCCGCCGGGGGTCCACCTGCTACCCGTACGCGCGGCGCCGGAATCCAAAGGGAGGCGACGGACGCTTCATCACCCCTCACTCCATGCGCTGATCAAGGAACAGCGGAAGGCCACCCCTAGGCAGGAGGTGGCTTACACGGCCATCAGTAACTGGCTGCACGCGTTGCGTGGTCCGGTGCTGAAGGTGCCGTTGCGGGAACGTGCCCTGGAGATTTTTGGGAAGCGTGAGTACTTCGCGGAGTTCCCGGAGCCCGAGAAGTGCCTGGACCATAAGGGGTTTGGTGGTCCATTGTTCGAGAAGCGTGCTGACTTCTATAAGTTGATCTGGGCCTTTCCGACCGACCCGCCTCTTCTCAACGCCCGTTTCTCCAAATTCAGTCCGGGCGATCAGAGTACGTCGCTGAGCAGCGGTGACATCCTGCTCGTCGTCGAGAACTCGGCCACGTACACGTCGCTCGTACGTCGGCTGCGCGAGCTTGAGCACCAGCACAGCATTGGCTGTGTGGCTTGGGGAGTCGGCCGCTCCTTCACAGCCTCGGTGCGCAGCATCACGACCCACCATGGCGCCGCAGGACACGCCAGAGCGCGATTCAGCGAGATCCGCTACTTCGGCGACCTCGATGTCAGCGGTCTGGAGATCCCACTCAAGGCGAGGGAAGCAGCCATCGGCCTGGGCATGCAGCTGGTTCCCACGCGCGTGCTCTACCGGGACCTGATCACGGAGGGCGTTCCTCTCCCAGGCAAGGAGCGCAGTCGTACGCGTGAGGAGGCGGAGACCTTGGTGAATTGGCTAGGCGAAAGCCATCACTTCGAACCGGTAGTTGACGTTCTTGTGAAGGGGGAGCGATGGGCGCAGGAAGGCGTGGGGCTGCGTCATCTGAGCTCCACAGACGACTGGCTGGCGGACATGCAATGACTGTGGGGAGCCCGAGTGAGCAATGAGACGGCCGCGCCCCGGGCACGTATTTCTGAGCCGGGGAGGGGGCCGGGGCGCGCACTGGGCGTTGTACCGCCGCGCAACCCGCGCTTCTGGGGACGACAACACCACTTGGCGGTGCTAGACCGGCGCGTGGACCAGGCTCCTTGGGGGACAACTGTCCTCGTCGGCCCGTTCGGTGTCGGCAAGAGCCACATCGCCGCTGAATGGGCGCACCTCAACGCCTCACGGTTCGGATCCGTGCACTGGATCAGCGCCTGGAACGGCAGGATGGCCCGTGAGGAACCGGAGGCGGAGACAGAGAGCGCCCCGAATGCCAACAAGAAGCCCGCACTGGTGGTGCTCGACGGCCTGCGCAGCTGGGCCGACTATGACCGATTTCAGAGAGGCGATACAGCCGGGCATGTACTGATTACGTCCTCCAGTCCGGCGGCCGAGTGGGCTGGGTGGGCGGAGGTTGTGCCTGTCGGCCCCTGGGACAGGCAGGAGGCGATCGACTATCTCCGTACGAACATCGGCTCGCTCGGCACCGAGGATGCCGGGCGAATCGCGGCCGCCCTCGGCAACCTCCCCTTGGCGCTCGCCTACGCGGAGGCGTGGCTTAAGCGCGGCTGCACAGTGGATGGTTTTCTGAAAGCGCTGCGTGACCACCCGCGGGCCGTCCTCGGTGGAGCCGGCCCTGACCACTACCCCGGATCGCTCATCGCCAATATCGAAGAGGCGCGCAGCTCCCTGGCGTCTTTGGACCGATGGACGGTCCGCCTGCTGGACGCGGCGGCCTTGCTCGGCCCCACCCCCCTGCCGGCCCGCTCCATCAGGACGTGCCCGTTGTACCGTCCCGACGATGACACGCTCAGTACGGAGATCGCTCTTCACCCAGCCGAGCTGAGCAAGGCATTTCCCGTCCTGGGAAAGTGCGGCCTGAGCACGTTTGATGACGCTCTTCTGCTTGTCAGCCCGGTGTACTGCACGATCGTGCGCGGGCTCCTTGCACAGGAAGAGAAGCGCCAAGCTGCCCGCTGGGCCGATGTACTGCTGGTGGCCTTGGACCCTCGTGACTCTGTTCCGGACCGCGCGAGGGAGCGATGGCAGCTCGTGCTGCCTTCCTTCCTCGCCTGCCATCCCCACGAGGTCGTCACTCGTGAGGCCTTGACCGTGATGGCCGCGGCGTACGACCACATGTCCGATCTGGGACGCTGGCAGGCGGTCCTGGCGCGGGGCGAGGTGCTGTACCGGCGCGGGGTAGAGCTGTTTACTCAGGATGATGCGGCTGTGCTGGGCGTTGGTGATGTCCTCCTGCGCGCATACACGTCCGCGCACCGTCATGCCGATGCGGTGAAACTGGGGGCGGTGCTGCGGGAGTGCCGCATCTCGGTGCGGGGACCCATGGGGATCGACGCGTTGAGGTGCACCTCGGCCGTGGTCATCCCGCTGGGAAGCTGCGGACACGTCGTGGACGCTCTGGAGCTTGCTCAGGAGACTCTCATGGCACAGACCACCCAGCTCGGTGCCGATCACCGGGACACCTTGCTTACGAAGAGCCGTCGTGCCGTTGTCGAACGTATCGCGGGGCGTTGGCGGGACGCTGTGGCGACGGGCGAAGAGGTGCTCGAAGCCCAGCAGCACGTCCTGGGGCGGGTGCATTCTGACGTCCTTTCCACCGCCCACGAACTGGCCTGCGCCTACCACGAGTCAGGAGTGCACACTAGAGATGCACTTGATCTCTTCGCCGAGACACTTCTCTTGCAAGAGGGAGTGTTCGGTGAAGACCACCCCGCTACGGCTCGCACGGCGGCGGGCTTGGAACTGGTGCACTTCGAGGCGTACGGGACATTCCAGAGTATCGAGCGCTCCTGGGCCGTGTTGGAACGACTCAGGCAGGAGTTCGGAGTAGGGGACAAGGATGTGTACCGGCTCACGCAGGCTTGCCAGGTGATGGGAATGAGCGTGTGAAGGAACCCCCGCCGAAACGGGGCGCACCGTGGAGTGGCTTGCCCAGGTCGTATGAGGTGATCCCGGACTAGGCCACATACAGCGGCAGCTCCACGACACCCTGGGTCAGGCCCGTGCAGCTCGTCCGGTGACTCCGGCAGCCAGGGGTGGAACTTCTTCCGGTGCCGCGCGAGGTCCGCGTTTTTTGCAGTCGGCCGTCACACCACTCTGGAACCTGCCTCCGCGACCGGGCCTTCCGCCGGACGCCCTCCGCGTGCAGATCCGGCGTGACGCGCACGCCGTGAGCAGGAGGCAGCGCCGCCATCCTGCCTGGCTCGACGCCCCGTTCGCCGACGCCGCCCAACTCACCGCACTGGCCTCCGTGTTGGCGGAACTGGGCGGACTGGGCCCGTTGCGGCCGGTCACCGGCCCCGACCGCCCCGCTTCACATCAGGCGGCTTCCCTGGCACAGGCCCGGACAAGCGGGAACGGCCTCGGCATACGGGTTGCCGTGCCCAGGGAGTGGGACGGCGCCGCCGCCCTCGCCGTACGCGGTCTCCTGGCACAGGCGGATCCGGCCGTCGAGACGGACCTCCTGCTCGACCTGGGCGCCGTCCTGGCCGACCGGGCTGAGGCCGCGAAGGAGGCCCTGCGCGCCCTCGACGCCCTGATGCCGCTGACGGCGTGGCGCACCGCCGCCGTCCTCAGCGGCGCGTTCCCAGAGGTGACCGCCGGCAAGCTGGAGCACGGCCTGCGCGCCGAACCCCGGGCGGACTGGCACGCCTGGCGCGAGCTGTCGGACAGCAACCGCGGGTACGTGTCCTGGTTGAGCTACGGCGACTACGGCATCCAGCCCGTCCGGGCCCTCGCCCGCGAGGCGTCCGCCGGTCGCGGCGGCCCGCCCTGGGGAACGCTCCGCTACACCACCGAGGAGTCGTTCGTCCTCGCCAAGGTCCTCGCCCGCGGCGAGGATCGCACCACGGTCAACCGGGCGGCAGCCCGGCAGCTCACCGAGCTGCCGGAATTCCGGGGCGCGGCGGCCGGCGCGGGGGAGAGCTGGCTGCGGGACTGCCGGGACGGGCGGGGTGCGTCCGGGACGGGCAACGCGACGGTCTGGCTCCGTGTGGGAAACGTCCAGCACATGTCGTACGTCGTCCGCTGCCTGCGCACATGACCCGGGCTTACCGCCCCCGTCCGTGCGGGAGCGGTCAGGCGAAGAGCGGATCCAGCATCGCCTCCCCCGCCGGCACCCGCCAGGCCGGCAGCCGCACCGTCCGGGCCACTGGCGCGGGTTTCGCCCCCCGCCCGCCGGACGGCAGCCCGATCAGCAGGTCACCGCGCGCCTGGACGAGCCGCAGATGGCGGGCGGGATCCTGCTCGGGCAGGGGGCCCGTGTCGATGAGCACCGCCGTGTTCTCCCCGTCCACCGTGAACAGCAGGTCCACCGTGTGCCCGCCGATCACCGCCGCGCGTTCCAGGTCGGTGATGCCGCGGGTACCGAGATACTCCTGGAGCCGGTCGGCGAGCTCCTCGCGGAATCCGGGCGCCGCCGGGGGACCGGCGACCGTGTCCTGGTCTGCGGAGGCCCCCGCGCGCAGCACGGTCGAGCGTTCCGCGAGCAGGGAGGGCAGCCCCGCCTGCCCCTGCCAGAAGCGATGGCTCCCCACCGTGATCAGCTGCGACTTGGCCCGGGTGACCGCGACGTTCCAGAGGTTGACCTGGCTCGCCACCCAGTGCGTCGTCTTCGGCGGGGTGTTGTCCGTGGCCACCGGGCTCAGGACCATGACGTCGCGCTGACCGCCCTGGAAGGCGTGCACCGTACCGACCCGGACCCGGTCGTCACCGGCCCACACCGGGGCCAGCGCCTCCTTCTGCGCGCGGAAGGGCGTCACCACCCCGACCGTGGCGTCCTCGGGCAGCCGTGCCAGCAGCTCGTCCACCGTCCGCCGCACCTGGTCCGCCTCGGCCCGGTTGCGCCAGGACCGGCCGCCGCTGCCGGCCGCGGACTCGCCGTACGGCACGTCCACCCAGCCGAGCACCGGAGGCGGATCGGCCGCCCCCGCCGGATCGACCGGCGGGACCTGCCTGCGGACATCGGTGAGGACCTGCAACTGGCCCGCGTAGCAGTAGCCGTTGACCACGTCCGCGATCTGCGGATGGCACCGGTAGTGCTCGTCGAGCAGCAGCGCCGCCTCACCGTGCTGCGCCGCCGCGTGGTACGAGGCGTACACGTGGTAGGCCAGCCGGTGGTCCTCCAACTGCGCGGCGGTCAGGCCGGCCCGCACTCGGGCCTGCCGCTCCTGCTCCGGGCTGATCCCGGGAATGTGGCCGAGCTGCATGGGGTCGCCGATGACCAGCGCCCGCTTCGCCCGGAACAGCAGTGGCAGCACCGAGGGGATCGAGCACTGGCTCGCCTCGTCGATCACCACGAGGTCGAAGAGCTTCGGGGCGAGTTCGAGCTGGCGCACCGAGTGCGTACTGATGGCCCAGGCCCTCAGGTGCGCCATCAGATTGCGCTGGCTCTTCTGGAATCCCGAGCGCCGACGCAGCGCCTGGAGCCGCTGGTTCATCAGGGACCGGCCCCGCGCCATGCCCTCGGCCGCCACGGCCTGCGCCAGCTCCCCCGACACCGCGGAGGACGCCGCGGCGCTGTCCAGCCGGGCCTGCTTCAGCGCCTCTTCGTCCCAGGCCAGATGCGCCGGTACGAGCTCCCGCAGGGCCCGCTCCACCGCCACGGCCTCCGCGAGGCCGAGCAGCAGCTCGGGCGGGGCAGGGCGCTCCGCGGCCCAGGACGGCCACGAAGCCTCGGATCCGCCGCCGGACGAACCCGCGAGGGCTGTGAGGGCCCGCCCGCGGCGCCACCTGCCGAAGGTCAGCCATCCGGCTCCGGCGGCCCTCCGGGCGCGCTCCTCCCAGCGGGCGAGCGCGGCCGGCTCCTCCGCCGACCAGGCGCCCTCCAGCAGCCGGACGGGCAGCGCGAGCCCGTCCGCCCGCCGGGCCCGCTCGCGGACCAGCTCCAGCAGGCGCGCCTCCTCGCCGATCCGCCCTGCCGCCTCCGCCCGGAGCGCAGCCGTACGCGCGTGACGGTTGCGCAGCTCACCGGCCACGGTCGCGGCACCCCGGGCCGGGGCCGCTGCCGGCCGGGCCAGCAGTCCGGCCAGCTTCTCGGCCTCCCGTTCCCGGGCTTCCACGTTCCCGGTCCGCATGAGCAGGCCGGGCGAGATCTCGTCGCAGCGCTCGGCCACCACGTTGACGGCCTCGTTGTTCGTGGACGCGACCAGTACGGACTGCCCGGCGGCGACGGCGGTCGCGACCACCGCCGTGACCACCTCGCTCTTGCCGGTACCGGGCGGGCCGGTCGCGACGGTGAGCCGGCGGGTCATCGCCGAGGAGATCACCTGCTCCTGGCTCTCGTTGCACGGGCCGGGGGAAACCACCCTCACGGCCGCCCCGTCACGATCCGTCCCGTCACCGCGGTCGCCGCCACCGGTCAGGAGGGCTTCCAGCGCGGTACCCGCCATCTGTCCGGGACGCGTGGACATCTGGAGCAGGTTGTCGACCAGGCCCTCGGTCGCGACCCGCTCCATGCCGGAAGGCGCGAGCAGCACGGCGGCGTTGTGGGCGCCGGGCCGCAGCGAGTCCATCACGGACCGCTCGCTGAGCGAGGACAGGTCGAGGGGCTCCAGCTCCGGAACGCCGAGCTCGGTCAGGAGCTCCCGTACCGCCTTGACCATCTGGCTGCCGTTGCCCTCCTGCCAGCTCGGCTGCCAGCGGGCCAGCAGCTCGCCGGCCTCGTCGTCGGACAGCAGCTCGGTGATCACGCCGGTGTGCAGGGACGGGACCCCGCTCGGACGCAGCAGGTCGCGGCCGTTCTCGTCCGGGGTCAGCTCCATCGGCTGGACCAGCAGCGGCGCGATCCGCACCGCGGCCCGCCGGCGGCCGTCCCCGCCGCGTTCGGGAAGGGTGATCGCGGGATACCCGTACCAGAACTCCTGGAGCCCGGCCCCGTCGGCTTGCGCACCCGTGCTCTTCGGCTCGGGCAGCTGCCCGGGGGCGGGGAAGGAGTGCCCGAGCCCGGACTGGATCGACTCCGGGCCCTGGCCCAGCAGGAAGTACGCGCGGCCCCGGCCGCTGTCGCGGTCGGGCAGCATGCCGGACGCCACCTGGGCGCCGAGGCAGTGCGCGTAGTACCGCAGGAGCCGCTGCGGGTCGACGCCCTCTCCGGCGTCCTGGGCGACCAGCTGCCGCGCCTTCAGCAGGGCGGGGGAGACCGCGGACCGGGCGGCGGCCCGGTCCGCGTCGCGCGGCGCGTCGGGAAGACGGACCGGACGGGCGACCGAGCGGGCGAAGGGCAGTGAACGGGTGGCCCGGATCGTGGACTTGGTCGGACGCTGTTCTTCGGGGACGCCCTTGATCACCATTTGTGCGGTCAGGTACTCGAAGAGGTCGTCCGGGGTGATCCAGCCGCCCTCCTTGATCCGCCCGCTCCGCAGGCCTTCCACGATCTCCCCGGTGAACCGGGAGGTACCGAGGGAAGACCCCTTCGGCGCCATGGCGGACGCGGCCTGGAGAGCGTCGGAGGCGGTGATGAAGTACACGCCGGTCGGGCGCAGCAGCGTACTGGGCGCGGGCCGGTCACCGGTGTCCGTGTCCCCGCCGCCCTTGGCTGTCCACCCCTGCACGACGGACCCGCTGGAGCAGCAGTCCAGCAGCACCAGCTTGGACGCGGCCCGGCAGGACGTGAGCATCCGCTCCAGGAACTCGGCCGGGACGGCCGTGCCCGGCAGGTCGTCCGGGTCGGCGTCCCGGGTCAGGAAGTACAGCTGCCCGTCGGCCTCGCAGAACTGGCCGTGTCCGCTGAAGTAGAGCAGCGCCGTCTCGCTGGACTGCCGGTCCTCCAGGAACTGCTCGACGGCGTACAGCATTTCGGCGCGGGTCGGCTCGGCGACCATCGCGCAGTCGTTGTACATGCCGATCTCGGTGCTCTCCAGCACCGCCCGCATGTAGTGCAGGTCGGCCCGGACGGGCGGCAGGTCGTGGTAGTGCTCGCTGTCGTACGTGGATACGCCGATGAGCATGGCGTACCGGTCGTTGCCGCTCACTGCGCGCCCGGCCCCGCCTCGCCGCCGTCCGCGGCCTCGTCACGGGTGTCGGACGCACCGTCGGCGAGGAACCTGTCGATCAGCTCGCTGTCGGCCCGGGCCTCCTTGCCGGACACGCTCAGCGTCGCACCGTCCGCCCGGGTGATGACGATGGTCCGCTGGGGTACGCGGGCCAGCCAGACCTGGATGCTCGCCGCGACGAGGGAGCCCCCGCTGAAGACCAGCCCGACCAGGTCCGTGACCGGGCCACCCTTGTCGGACTCGTCCTCGGGCCGAGGGCGCGGGATGTCGAGCGCGGCCCGCGGATCGGCCTCGGCGAGGGCGGCGAGCAGCTCGCGCGCTTCGCGCCGGGCGCGCAGCGGGTCCTCGTCGACGATGGCGATGCGGTGGCCGGCGGCGGCCGGGTCAGTGGTGGTACTCACGTTCTTCGTCCCCCTGCGTCTTCCCCGTGCGGCTGACACACGGACGGGCGAGCGTACCGAAGACGCCTGGCAGTGAACTCGCCAGTTTCCGGAAAATGCCTGGTCATTGGCCTGAAACCGCCAGCCAGCTCCACCCATCTGGTGCCACCGGGGTACCCCGACGTGCGGTGTCGCCGCCCGGCCGGATTCCGTGTCAGGTCGCGAGGAACCGACTCGGTGCCCCGTGTCAGGAGACACGCGGTTCTTCGCGGGCGCGGCTTTCCGTTCCGCCTGCTCCAGGCGGTAGACCACGTCGAGCGGGGAGTCGACCGCAGGCACAGGGGGAGGCATGTCGTCATGCGACCGGGGCAACGATCGGAGACGGAGAATCCAGCCGCTTCCTGCGCCCTCTCGGAGTCCGGCAGAGGTGTTCAGGGGCCATGGCGGTGATCGCTCCGAGCCGTCCGGCGGCCGTTTTCAGCCGAGTGCCTTCGTCACTGTCTGCGATCACGGCTGATGCGCGAGAATGGCCGGCGATGACCGCCACCATCAGCACCCCGCAGCCTCGACCGGACGGGTACGGGCCCTTCGCCCATCTCACCGTCCAGAACACGGCTCTGTACCGTCACGTGATGCGGGTGTTCGTCACGGCCAAGGAGCGGTTCGCGGTGCACCTGCGGCCCGAGGACGTGCACGCCGCCCTGCCGGGCGAGGTGCGGACCGCCGACCTGGATGCCGTGGTGAAGGCGCTGGACAGTCTCGTCGGCTGGGGGAATCTGCGCGCCGATCCCGATACCGCGCGGGTCACCGCCGTCGAGGACTTCTACCGGAAGCGGTTCATCTACCAGCTCACCCGCGCCGGAGAGGCCGCCGAGGAAGCCCTCGGCGTCTACGACGAAGCGCTCGGGCGGCGTGGCGCCCTGCAAGCCGTCGCCCTGCACGACATCGTCACCCAGCTGCGGGCCCTGCTCGTGCTGGCAGCCGAGGAACGGCCGGATCAGGCCAAAACCCACCTGGCGCTTGACACGCTGGCGAGCCGGTTCACCGCTCTTGCCGACAACGCCCGCGCCTTCATGGGGTCCCTGCAACGGACCATCGACCTCCACGACGTCGAGGAAGAAGTCTTCCTCGCCTACAAGGACCGGCTCATCCAGTACCTGGAGAGGTTCATCCAGGACCTGATCACCCTCGGCGGGCGCATCGCCCGGCTCATCCTGGAACTGGAGGAGGGCGGCGGCATCGGGCCGCTGCTGCGGGCTGCCGCACGGCGTGAGGCCGCCGACGCGTCGCCGGAGGAGGCGGGGCAGGCGGAGCGGGAGGCGTACGAGCGGTGGGCGGGGCGCTGGTCCGGGCTCGCCGCGTGGTTCATCAGCCGGGACGGCCGGGAGTCGCAGGCCCGGCTGCTGCGCGGGCGGGCCCTCGGCGCGATCCCGCAGCTCCTGGCCGTCGTACGGTCGCTGAACGAGCGCAGGGCCGGCCGCTCCGACCGGTCCGCCGACTTCCGTACCCTCGCCCGGTGGTTCGCCGAGGCCCCCGACGACGACTCCCGGCACCGGCTGTGGCGCACCGCCTTCGGGCTCTACCCCGCGCGGCACCTCACCGTCGACGCCGAGACCCTGGCCGCCCGC
This sequence comes from Streptomyces sp. NPDC034043, assembly GCF_055575675.1. Taxonomy (NCBI): domain Bacteria; kingdom Bacillati; phylum Actinomycetota; class Actinomycetes; order Kitasatosporales; family Streptomycetaceae; genus Streptomyces; species Streptomyces sp. NPDC034043. The sequence goes on along the minus strand of NZ_JBVISF010000007.1, from coordinate 234,007 downwards.
ACGGCCCGTCCGGTTCCCGCCGCGACGCCGTGGTCGGAGGCCGAGCCGCTGCGGATCAGCCCCCAGCTGCGCCGTACGGGCAGTTACGAGCGGCGTGGCAAGCCCCGCAAGGTCGAGGACCGGGAGGAGCCGCGCCGCAGGCTCGCCGAGGTGGCCGCCAAGCAGGCCGCCGAGACCGCGGCGGCCCGCGCCCGGCTCGTCACCGGCGGGATCACCCGGCTCTCGGGGCTCGGCGAACTGGATCCCGTGTCCTTCGGGCTCTTCCTCCAGCTGCTGGGCGACGCGCTGGCCACCTGGCGGCCGGGCATGCGGCACACCGTGGCGACCAGCAACGACGGCTCCATGGAGATCCGGCTCAGCGCGCTCGCCGACGGCGGAACCGCGGAGATACGGACCCCTGAGGGTGTCTTCCGCGGTCCCGACCACCTCATCGAGATCCTCGACCTGACGGACGGAGGCGGCGACCGATGAGCACTCCGCTCGCAGAGGTGCTCGACGGACAGCACGCCGCAGACCTCCGCAAGGCGGCCCGCGCCCTGCTCAAGCAGCCCCTCCTGCTCGCCCGCGGCCGGTACGCCGACGAGTTCCGCCTCGTCCGCCGGCACGCCTCCGAGCTCCGCGAATGGTTCGACCGCAACACCGGCTGGGCCCTCCAGACGGATGCCGAGGCCGCCCGCCTGCGCAAGATCCCCGGCGTCCTCACCGACCCCACCCACCCCGCGCGCGAGGCCACCCGCGCCGCCACCCCCTTCACCCGCCGACGCTACGTGCTGCTGTGCCTGGCGCTGGCCGCCCTCGAACGCGGCGAGGGGCAGATCGCCCTCGGCCGCCTCGCCGACCAGGTCGTCCTCGACGCCGCCGACCCCCACCTCGCCCGGGCGGGCATCCAGTTCACCCTGGACCGCCGCGACGAGCGGCTCGACCTCGCCGCCGTCGTACGGCTCCTGCTCAGCCTCGGAGTGCTGCGACGCGTCGCCGGTGACGAGGAGGCGTACGTCAGCGGAGCCGGCGATGTTCTCTACGACGTGGAACGCAGGGTGCTGGCGGGCCTGCTCGCGGCCCGCCGCGGCCCCTCCACCGTGCACGCCGAGACCTTCGGGGACAGGCTGGCCGAACTCGTCGCCGAAACCGCCCTGGACAGCGACGAACTGCGCTTCCGCGCGATGCGGCGCTCGCTGACGCGCAGACTGTTGGACGATCCGGTGCTCTACTACGACGAGCTGAGCGACGCCGAACTCGGTTATCTCACCCGGCAGCGAGGCTTTCTCACCTCCCGCATCACCGAGCTGACCGGACTCGTTCCCGAGGTGCGGGCCGAGGGCATCGCCATGGTGGACCCGGACGACGATCTCACCGACGTCCGGATGCCCGAGCAGGGAACCCACGGCCATGTCACGCTGCTGCTCGCCGAGCACCTGGCCGCGGCGGGAGGCCCGGTCACCGCCGATCAGCTGGCGCTCCGGGTCCGGGAACTCGCCGCCGAGCACGGCGGGTTCTGGGCCAAGTCCGCGCGGGAGCCGGGCATGGAGGCCGAACTCGTCGAGCAGGCCGTCGCCCGGCTCGCCGCCCTCGGCCTGGTCTCCCGCACCGCCCACGGCGTGGCGCCGCGTCCCGCCCTCGCCCGGTACGCGGTCGGCGCGACCGTACTCCTTGAACCGGGCACCGCACGTATGCCCGCGCAGCGAAAGGCCCGCACGCCGTGACCCGCCTCCCCGACCCGCTGCGCTCCCGCTGGCAGCCCCTGCGCATCGGACTCGTCGACCTCTTCCACTACGACGTGGAGGAATTCCACTTCCGGGACGGGCGCCTGCTCCTGCGCGGGAACAACGGCACCGGCAAGTCCAAGGTGCTCGCCCTGACCCTGCCGTTCCTCCTCGACGGGGACCTCGGCTCCCGCCGCGTAGAACCCGACGGCGACCCGGGCAAGAGGATGGAGTGGAACCTCCTCCTCGGCGGCGAGCACCCGCACTCCGAGCGGCTCGGCTACACCTGGATCGAGTTCGGCAGGCTCGACGAGGTCAGCGGCGAAAGGCACTTCCGTACGCTGCTCTGCGGGCTCAAGGCCGTCAGCGGGCGGGGCATCGCCCGGCACTGGTACGCGCTCACCCGCCAGCGTGTCGCCCACGGCCCGGAGGCATCCGCCGAGGGGTCCCTCAGCCTGCTCGACGCCACGGGCACCGCTCTGTCCCGGGACCGGCTCGCGGAGGCCGTCGCCGGGCACGGCATGGTGTACGACCAGGCCAAGACTTACCGCAGGGCCGTCGACGAGGCCCTCTTCGCACTGGGCGAGCAGCGTTACGGCGCCCTGGTCGACCTGCTCATCCAGCTCCGCCAGCCCCAGCTGTCCAAGCGCCCCAACGAGGCCGCACTCTCCCGCGCCCTCACCGAGGCCCTGCCGCCGATGGATCAGGCGGTCATCGCCGATGTGGCCGAGGCCTTCCGCTCTCTGGACGAGGAGAAGGAGGAACTGGCCGCCGCGTCCGCCGCCGAACGGGCCGCCTCCGCCTTCCTGGAGCACTACCGGCGCTACGCCCGTATCGCCACCCGTAGGCGCGCCCGCCTCCCGCGCGGTGAACATTCCCGCTACGAGCACCTCCAGCGGGACCTCGCCGAAGCGCAGGCCCAGCAGACCCGGGCCGAGGAGGAGCGGGCGGAGGCAGAGCAGCGGATCGCCGCTCTGGAAGAGACCCAAGCACGTCTGCGGGCCCAGGACAGCGCCCTGCGCGAGGGCCCCGAGATGCGCAACGCCCGGGAGCTGGAACAGGCGGCGACAGCGGTCGAGCGGACCGCCCACGCCCTGGTCCGGGCCCGCGACGACCGGGATCAGGCCGCAGGTCTGCACACCCGGGCGCTCGGGCGGCTCGGCGCCGCCGAGAACCGGCTGGACGCTGCCGGCCGGCGGGCCGAGGAGACCCTCCGCCAGGCGCAGGAGGTGGCCGGCGCCGCGCGGATCGACCTGCCCGCGGACGACCGGCTGCCCGAGCCCGAACTGCGGCGCGCGGCCCAAGAGTCGACGGACCGCGGCCAGCGCGTGCTCGCCCACGCGGAGGGCCTCTTGGCGGAGGCCGAGCACGCGGTCGAGGGGCGGCGCCGGGCCGCCGTCCGGCTCGACGAGGCGGACACCGACCTGGACCAGACGACGGCGGCACTCGGCCGGGCGGAGGAGGCCGCGGCCCGCGCCGGGCAGGCCCTGCTGGACGACGTACGGGAACACGCACGCACCTGGACCGAACTGGCCTGTCCCGACCCGGCGGGCCTGCTCGACGAGCTCCAGGAGTGGACGCGGCACCTCGACGGGCCCTACCCGGCCCGCGTACACGCGGCGCGCGCCCACAGCGCAGCCTCGGTGCGGCTGGCCGACCGGGCGGCCGGAGCCGCACGCCGGACATCGGAGCTGACGGAGCGCACCGGCCGGGTCCGCGCGGAGCTGACCGCGCTGGAGGCAGGCGGCCGCCGCACCCCCCAGCCCCCGCCCACCCGCACGCCGGGCCTGCGCGAGCAGCTTCCGGGGGCCCCGCTGTGGCGGCTGGTGGACTTCGACGGCGGCCTCCCGGACCGGGAGCGCGCCGGGCTGGAGGCGGCACTGGAAGCGTCCGGGCTGCTCGACGCCTGGATCCTGCCCGACGGCTCGGCCCTGACCGCGGACGGGCACGACGTACTCCTCTCCCCGGCGGCCGGCCCGGTGGCGGGGCCCTCGCTCGGCGGGCTGCTGCGCCCGGCCGTGGACGGCGGCGACGTGCGGGCCTCGGCGGTGGGCGAGGACACGGTGGTGCGGCTGCTCGCCGCCATCGGTGCGGGAGGGGACAGCGGGGCCGCCACCTGGGCGGCGACCGACGGGCGGTTCCGGGTCGGTGCGCTCACCGGCCGCTGGGCCAAGCCCGCCGCCGAATACGTCGGCGAGGGCGCCCGGGAGGCGGCCCGGCGGGCCCGTATCGCGGACCTGAGCGCCGAACTCGACTGGCTTCAGGAGGAGTTGGACGCCACCCTGGCGGATGCGGAGGAGGTGGCCGCGCGTCGCCGTACCCTCGACGGTGAGCTGGCCGCCGTACCCGACGAGAGCCCCCTCACCCGCGCGCATGCCCAGGTGACGGCCGCCGCCGAGGCGGTACGCAGGACCCGGCTGCGGCGCGAGGAACGCGCCGTCGACCTCACCGAGGCGGCCGGGCGGGCAGAGCGGGCCGTGGCCGACCTCGCCGGGACGACGGCCGAACTGGGCCTGCCCGCCGACCGGGAAGGCCTGACCGCCGTACGCCGGGCGCACGGCTCCCTCGCCGTGGCCCTGGCCGCCCTCTGGCCGGCGCTGCGTGAACGCGCCGAGGCGACCCGCCAGGCCGAGGAGGAACGCGCCGAGGCCGTACGGGCGGGCGAGCGGACCGCCGAACTCGCCCTGAGGGCCGAAGAAGCCGGGCGGGAGGCGGCGGCGGCGGACGAGCGGCACACCACACTGCGCTCCACCGTCGGCGCGGCCGTAGCCGAACTTCAGCAACGGCTCACCGAAACGGCCGAAGCCCTGCGCGCCTGCGAGGCCGACCAGAAGGCCACCCGGCAGCGCCATGCCGAGGCCGACCGGGAGGCGAGCAAGGCCGAAGGCCACATCGAGCGGCTCGGGAAGAACCTCGCGGAAGCGGCGCGGACGCGCGCCGAAGCCATCGCGGGGCTGCAACGGTTCACCACCACCGGACTGATCGCGGTCGCCCTGCCCGACCTCCAGGTGCCCGGCGCCGGCGACGGCCCCTGGGCGGCAACGCCCGCCATCGCGCTGGCCCGTGCCATCGAAGCGGGTCTGTCGTCGGCCGATGACTCGGACGGTGCGTGGGAGCGCGTACAGCGCCGTCTGAGCGAGGAACTCAAGACCCTCCAGGACACACTGTCCCGGCACGGCCACACCGCCTCCGCCCGCATGGTGGAGGACGGCATGGTCGTCGACATCGTCTACCAGGGCCGCGAACGGGCCGTCCCCGAACTCGCCGAGGCGCTCGCCGCCGAAGTCGGTGAGCTGACCCGCATCCTGTCCGCCCACGAACGGGAGATCCTCGAAACCCACCTGATCACCGAGGTCGCGGGCACCCTCCAGGAGCTCATCGGGGCCGCCGAGCGTCAGGTGCGTGACATGAACGCCGAGCTGGAGGACCGCCCCACCTCCACGGGCATGAAACTGCGGCTCGTCTGGCGGGCGTCCCGCAAGGCGCCCTCCGGACTCGCCCAGGCCCGAGAGCGCCTGCGCCAGTCCGCCGACGCCTGGACGGCGGAGGACCGTGCCGCCGTCGGCGAGTTCCTCCAGGCCCAGATCGCCCGGCAGCAGACCGACGACACCTCCGGCAGCTGGCTCGAATACCTCACAGCCGCGCTCGACTACCGGTCCTGGCACGAATTCGGAGTCGAGCGGCACCAGCACGGCCGCTGGGTCCCGGCCACCGGCCCGGCCTCGGGCGGCGAGCGAGTCCTCGCCGTGTCCGTGCCGCTGTTCGCCGCGGCCTCCTCGCACTACGCGAGCGCGGGCAGTCCGTACGCGCCCCGCCTGGTCACCCTCGACGAGGCGTTCGCGGGCGTCGACGACGACTCGCGGGCCAAGTGCCTGGGTCTCCTCCAGGCCTTCGACCTGGACGTCGTCATGACCAGCGAGCGCGAATGGGCCTGCTATCCCCAAGTCCCCGGCATCGCCATCGCCCAGCTGTCACGGATCGACGAGGTGGCGGCGGTACTCGTCACCCGCTGGGAATGGGACGGCACGCGGCGATTCCGCCGCGAGGACCCGGTGCGGCCGCCGGATCTCGTGGACGCGGCGGCGGAGGCGTCCGGGCCGGAGCCGCTGTGGAGCTGACGCCGGCCGCCGCGCCCGTCGACCACGCCAGGCTGCGCCGCCTGCTGGGAGACCCCGGCCTGTCATGGTTGGTCGACCGTGCGCGCCGGCGCCTGGAGCGGGAACAGCCTCTCACCGGTCCGGTTTCCCTCGGCGCGCCCACCGCGTCCCAGAGGGCGTCGGCCGAGCGGCTCCTTGGCCGCTCTCCCGGCAGCGGGCGTTCCCTGAGCGTCCGGCTCGACGAGGTGGACGCCGTCCTGCGCCGCAGCGGTATCAGCCCCGGCGGCCTGGCCCCGGCGGTGGTGGTCCTCACCGGGCCGATCGTCCTCCTCGGCCCGGCCCGTGAGGCGCGGGAGCGGGCCTGGCAGGAGGCGTACGCCCCGATCGACGCGCTCGCGGACCGGGTTCCGGCGCTCGCCGCCTGGGCGGCCCGGCTCCGGGGCGACGGCCTCGTACGGCGCCTCGCCGGCAGTCCCGCCGCAGCGCGTGCCCTCCTCGGCCAGGCCGCCGTCGCCCTCGGCTCCCTTCCCGTGGACCCGCCCTCGTCGCTCCCCGCCTTCGCGGCCCGGCGGCTCGGCAGTGCCCACGCCCTGGACGACGGCGCACCGTTGGCGACGATCACCCTGTCGGGCATCCGGGCGCTGACGGGATTCCCCGACGGGACGGGTGCCGCATGGCGTCGGGAGGCGTGGGCGTCGGCGGGTCTCCTGCGCGACGAGTTGTCCTCGACGGTCCTCACCCTGAACCTGAGGGGCACGCCCGCGCTGGACTGGATGGCCGACGCGGGCGAACCGTCCGTGCTGACCCTGCGTCAGCTGATCCGCAGGCCGCCCGCCCCGCCCGCCCCGCCCGCCCCGGCCGTTCGGATTTGCGAGAACCCGGCGGTACTCGCTGCGGCCGCTGAAGCGTACGGCCCGCACTCCGCGCCACTGGTGTGTCTGCAGGGGCAGCCGTCCGCTGCCGCTCTCGTCCTCCTGCGCCACCTGCACGAAGGCGGGGCGGCGCTCCACTACCACGGAGACTTCGACTGGGGCGGCCTGCGCATCGCCTCGGCCCTGCTGCGCCGCGTTCCGTGGCGGCCGTGGCGTTACACGGCAGCCGACTACCGCGCCGCAGCGATGGCGGGTCCTGACCGCCTGCCGCCACTCGCCGGACCGCCGGCCGAGGCTCCCTGGGAACCGGCTCTGCGGGAGGCCCTCTTGGAGCTGGGAGTCCGCGTCGAGGAGGAGACGGTACTCGACGTGCTGCTCTCCGACCTCGCGTGAGGGCAGTGGGGCCGAGAACGCCCGCGGGCGGCGGACGCCGACCTGGGGTCGGGGTACGCCGCCTCGGGGCGGACCGGCTCGGGGTTACCTCGGGTCGCGGTTGAACTTTGACGTCGACCAGCGGTAGCCGAGCACCGTGAGGGCCAGGCACCAGGCGAGGGCGAGCCAGCCGTTGTTGCCGATCTCGCTGCCGAGCAGCAGTCCGCGCAGGGTTTCGATGGCCGGGGTGAACGGCTGGTACTCGGCGACCGGCTGGAACCAGCCCGGCATGGCGTCGACCGGGACGAAGGCGCTGGACAGGAGGGGCAGGAGGATCATCGGCAGGGCGTTGTTGCTGGCGGCCTCGGCGTTCGGGCTGATCAGACCCATGCCGACCGCGATCCAGGTGAGGGCCAGGGCGAAGGCGGCGAGCAGCCCGAACGCCGCGAGCCACTCCAGGGCGGTGGCGTCGGTGGACCGGAAGCCGATGGCCGCGGCGACGGCGCCGACGAGGACCACGCTCGCGATCGCTTGCAGCACGCTGCCGACGACGTGTCCGACGAGCACCGAGCCGCGGTGGATCGCCATGGTGCGGAAGCGGGCGATGATGCCCTCGGTCATGTCGTTGGAGACGGACACCGCTGTCCCCACCACGGTGCCGCCGATGGTCATCAGCAGGATGCCGGGGACGAGGTACGCGATGTACTCGGAGCGGTCCGCGCCGCCGCCGCCGATGCCCGCACTCATGACGTCGCCGAAGACGTAGACGAAGAGCAGCAGCAGCATGACCGGTGTGAGCAGCAGGTTCAGCGTCAGGGACGGGTAGCGCCGGGCGTGCAGGAGGTTGCGGCGCAGCATGGTGGACGAGTCGCGCACGGCGAGGGAGAGGGAGCTCATCGGCCGGATTCCTTCGGCTGGTCGGGAACGCGGGTGCCGCCGGTCAGGGCGAAGAACACGTCGTCGAGGTCGGGGGTGTGCACGGTCAGTTCGTCGGCCTCGACGCCGGCCGCGTCCAGCCAGTCGAGGATGGAGCGCAGCTCGCGCTGGCTGCCGCCGCTGGGGATCTGCAGGGCGAGGGATTCGTCGTCCGGAGTGGCTCCCCGCAGGGCGAGGGCGGCGGACCGGTACGCGGCCGGGTCGGTGAAGCGCAGGCGGACGTGCCCGCCGGGGACGAGCCGCTTGAGCTCCTCGGCGGTGCCCTCGGCGGCGATCTTCCCGTCGTTGAGGACCGCGATGCGGTCGGCGAGTTCGTCCGCCTCCTCCAGGTACTGCGTGGTGAGGAAGACGGTGACGCCGCCGTTGACGAGTTCGCGGATGATGCGCCACATGTTGTGGCGGGAGCGCGGGTCGAGGCCGGTGGTCGGCTCGTCGAGGAAGATGATCCTGGGCCCGCCGACCAGCGTCATGGCGATGTCCAGGCGGCGCTTCATGCCGCCGGAGTAGGTGGAGGCGGGCTTCTTGGCGGCGTCGGTGAGGTCGAAGCGCTCCAGCAGCTCGGCGGCGAGGCGCTTGCCCTCGCCGCGGGAGAGGTGGTGCAGGTCCGCCATGAGGAGCATGTTCTCCTCGCCGGTGATCAGCCCGTCGACGGCGGAGAACTGCCCGGTGACGCCGATCGCCGCGCGTACCGCCTGCGGGTCGGTGGCCAGGTCGTGGCCGGCGATGCGGATGTCGCCGGAGCCGGCGCCGGGGGAGACGAGGGTGGAGAGGATCTTGACGGCCGTGGTCTTGCCGGCGCCGTTCGGGCCGAGCAGGGCGAAGACGGTGCCTGCCGGGATGTGGAGGTCGATCCCGTCGAGGACGAGCTTGTCGCCGTAGGACTTTCGCAGGTTCGAGGCCCGGACGGCGGCGGGCGGCTCCTGGCCGTGGTGTCGATTAGTCGTGGACATGACAGAACTCGGCATGTGGTCCTCCCTTTCGGAGGCTGGAGTGACGGGGGACGGGCCGGTGCTCAGCCCCGGGCGCGCACGATGTCGACGTTGCCGTGCCGGGTGCGGACGAGGACCCTGACGGTGTCCTCGGCCTCTCCCGGGGCCTGCGACGCGGTGAGCGCGTTGCGCACCTGGCCGACGCCCGCGTTGATGTCGAGCCAGGCCGCCGTACCCTCGCGGACGCCGACCTCGACGGCGCCGTACGAGGTCTCCAGCTGGACGGTGCCACGGGCCACGTCCCCCACGCGCAGGGTGCCGTGGGCGGTGGTCGCGGTGACCGAGTCCTCGGCGCGCTGGATCGCGATGTCGCCGTTCGCGCCGCTCACCCGCAGCTCCCCGGTCGCGGCGCCCACGGTCGTGGTGCCGTGCGAGTTCTTCAGGACCGCGGGGCCGTCGAGCAGGCCGATGCGCAGACTGCCGGAGCTGGTGGTGATCTCGGCCGCGCCCTCGACCCGGTCCACGGTGATCGAGCCGTGCGACGCGGTCAGGTGGAGCGGGCCGGTCGCGTCGAGGCGGACGTCGCCGGACGAGGTCTTCACGCGGACCTCGCCGAGCCGGCCCTCGCCGAGCACCTGGGTCCAGGCGCCGGTCATGTCGATGTCCGAGCCCGTGGGCAGTGCGACCGTCACGTCGACGATGCCGGTGCGGCCGAACATGTTCGACTTGGGCGTCCTGACGGTCAGTGCGCCGCCGGCGTACGTGACCTCCGTCTGGGCGGCCGTCCGCACGTCCAGGTCCTTCTTCGGGTCGCGGGGCCGTACGTCGACGACGGTGTCGGGGCGGTCGTCGCCGGCCGTGAACTGGATGGAACCGGCCTCCACGCGTGCGGTGACCGAGATCGGTTCGGGAGTGTCGAAAGAAGGCATGGCTGTCCCGTCCTCTTGGGTCTTCGGGTCGTCCCCACTGGTGGGACGTGGTGTGGGTGAAGTCGTGCGGGTGGGGAGGGGGGCGAAGTCAGCGCACCCAGCCCGTGAAGTTCTGTCCGATGGTCCGGGCCTTCTCCGCCGGCCTGGGCTGGGCGCCGCCGCCACCTCCGCCGACCGCGGTCGACACGGCCCGGACCAGCCACGCGTTGACCGACAGGCCCTCGCGGCTCGCGGCCTCCTCGGCGCGCGCCTTGAGGTGGGCCGGCAGGCGCAGGTTGACGCGGGCGGTGCCGCCCTCGTCGCCGTCGGCCGGGGCCTCGGCCCTGAACGCTTCGACGGGCGCGGCCGGCTCCGCGGGGGCGCCGCGGTCGGCGGGCGGCAGCGACACCACGAAGTCGGGGTTCAGCCCGCGCAGCCGTACGTCGACCGATCCGGGGGCGATGTCACGGGTGATCTCGTCCATCGCGGCGGAGAGCACGTGGAGCATGGTCAGCCGGGTCGCCGACTCCAGGGGAGCGGTGAGCCGCTCGGCCAGCTCGCGGGCGTCTTCGCCGCCGGCTTCGGCGGCCACCGCGAGCTCGCGGCGAAGGGTGTCGACATACGGCGTGAGGTCCATGACGTCATCATGGCATCACTTTGGTGCCACGCGCAAGCCTTGGTGGTGCCATAGGGCGATGCGGGCGCGAGGGGGTCGCTCTGACCTGCGGAAATGTATGTCTGATGTGCTGAGCGGTGGTGGTGTCACGCGAGCCGGGGCCTGCGGGATGGCGTTGTGTGGCGCCGGGTGGTGCCAAATGGTGCCACCTGGTGCCATGGGTCGGCGCGGCCAGGACGCCGTCAGCGCCGCTACCCCGAGACCCGGAACCGGAGCCGGCAGATCACCGCATCGGTGTCCCGGCGTACGGCGTGGGCGAGGACCGCGCCCCGCTGGTTCTGCAGGAGCCGCTGCCAGAGGCGGGCGGGTTCGGTCTCCGGGATGAGGACGGTGACCTGGGTGCCGGGCCGGGACCGGGAGAGGGCGTTGACGTATGCGGACACCGGCCTGCCCAGCGAGCGGGTCGGGGAGGCGATGTCGATGAGCTCGACGCCGGGGTTCCACAGCTCCCAGTCACGCCGCAGCGCTTCGGCCGCGGCCCGGTCCTCGGACGCCGGGTGCGTGACCGTGACGGCGCGTACCTCGTCGCCGAGGGAGCGGGCGGCGGTGAGCGCCTGACAGGTCAGTCGGGACAGGCCCGAGACCGGAACGACGACCAGCGAGCGCGTGCGGCGCGGCGGCTGCGGGATGCGTCCGATTTCCAGGCGGGCGCCGATGCCGTCGTAGGCGCGGCGGACCCGCCCCATGGCCCACACCAGCAACGGCAGCGCGAGGACGATCAGCCAGGCGCCCTCGGTGAATTTGGTGGCGGTCACCACGACCGCGGAAACGCCGGTCAGCAGCGCGCCGAAGCCGTTGAGCGCGGCCTTCGTCCCCCACCCCCGCGGCTGCTCCGCGTACCAGTGCCGCACCATGCCCACCTGGCAGATGGTGAAGCCGGCGAACACGCCGATGGCGAACAGCGGGACCAGGGCGTTGGTGTCGCCGCCGGACAGGACCAGCAGGACGGCGGAGACGAGCGCCAGCCAGACCACACCGTGCCGGTGGACCTGCCGGTCCGCCTTCAGCGCGAAGACGTGCGGCAGGTGGTTGTCACGGGCCAGCAGGCTCATCAGCACCGGGAGCCCGCCGAAGGAGGTGTTCGCGGCGAGCGCCAGCAGCGTCATGGTGGCGAACTGGACGACGTAGAAAGCGGCGTTGTGGCCGAAGGAGGCGTCCGCCAGCTGGGCCAGGACGGTGACCCCCTCGACCGGCTGGAGGTGGAAGCGGCCGATCAGCACCGACAGGCCGATCAGCATGACGCCGAGCAGGGCGCCCAGGGCCACCTCGGTGCGCTGGGCGCGGCGGACGGCCGGGGCGCGGAAGGAGGGCACGGCGTTCGCGACCGCCTCGACGCCCGTGAGGGCGGAGCAGCCGGCGGCGAACGCCTTCAGGAGCAGCAGGGCGCCAACGGCGGTGGCGCCCTCGCCGAGCGCGCCGGCGTGCCCGGCGGCGGACGCGGTGCTGACCGGGGCGTCCCGGAACAGTCCCGCGGCGATCATCGTCAGGACGGCGCCGACGAACAGGGCGGTGGGCACCAGGAACGCCTTGGCGGAGTCCACGACCCCACGCAGGTTCACGGCCGTGACCAGGGCCAGGACGCACAGGCAGATCCACACCCGCTCGCCGTACAGCTCGGGGAAGGCCGAGGTCAGCGCGGCGACACCGGCGGTGACGGAGACGGCCACGTTGAGCACGTAGTCGAGGATCAGCGACGCCGCCGCCACGAGGCTCGTCCGCCGCCCGAGGTGCCGCTTGGCGACGGCGTAGGAGCCGCCGCCGTCCGGGAAGGCCGCGATGACCTGGCGGTACGAGGCCACCAGTACGGCCAGCAGGGCCGCGAGGGCCACGGTGACGGGCAGGGTGAGGCCCAGGCCGTGGGCTCCGGCCGCGGCCAGGACCAGCACGACCGACTCCGGGCCGTAGGCCACCGAGGCCATGGCGTCCAGGGACAGCCCGGCCAGGCCTTGGGTGGCGGTGAGGCGGTGCCGGTCGGCGGCCTGTCCGCCGGTATCGGGGGGCTCCGCCGCGGTGTCGCCCGCCGCGTCGGGCTCGTGGGTGTGCGTGGCCATGGTGCCGTTCCTCCGAGTGGACGAAGTGAGGACAGCGTCCATGCGGCGCCCCCGGGCCACCAGCGCCCTTGACGGCCTCCATGCGCGTACGGGGCGACTGTTCACGCGCTCCATACGCGAGGCCCGTCCTCAGGGCGTCCGGGAGGTGGTCAGGGCCTGGGTGAGGCGGGCGGAGTCGGTGCGCTGGCGGGGGGTCAGTGTGGCGTAGAGGGGTGCCCGCATCTCGTCGGTGCGCCGCTCGGCGTGCCGCATGAGGGGGGAGCTGGTCCGCGGTCGCGGCGGGAGGGCGCTGCAGGCCGTAGCGGGTTGCCCGTTCGACGCCAGGTTGACGACCGCGGCCGTACGGGCGCTCAGCCCGGACAGGCGCACCGCCGCCAGGTGGCAGGCGCCGCGGTGTTCCCGCAGGACGTGTACGCGCCGCGCGGCAGCGCCCGCCGGGTCGTCGGCGGGGCAGGGCCGCGCGCGCCAGCCGCTGTGTCAGGTGGTTGAAGTGCTCCACGCCGACGTCGGCCGGGGTGTGGGCGCGGCCCCGCGTCCGGACGGCCTCGTCGTCACCGCGGCGGACGGGGCGGGCGAAGGGCCCGTCGCCCTGCGGGAGCCGGCCACGCACGATCTGGCCGTCCCGCCGCCGTCCACGGACTGCGGGCAGGCCATCCCGGGCGCCTGCCGACAGGCCGTTTTCACGCCCACGCCCACGCCCCGCTACGCGACCGCGGACATCGCCGCCCAGCCGGCCCTGGCGCGGGCCGGGCTCGCCACCGCGCTCGTCCCCCGGACGGCCATTGACCCGTCCGCGCCCGGTATCCGCGCGGTGGCCGTCGCGGACGTCCCGATCCTGCGCCTCCTGTTCGCCGCAACGCGTCGCACGGGGACCGCGAACCCGACGACCACGGCCGTCGTCTTCGCGCTCCGGACCGCCGCGCGAGAGGTCCGTGCCGCCCGTCTGTCGGCCGACTGATGTGACGTCACGAGCCGTCTGGGCCAGGCTGGTTGGCGGTGCGACGTCGCGGTTCCCCGGAGCCGGCACCGGTCGCGGGGGAGTCGGCGGGGTGGCGGCGGGGTGGCCTTGAGGGGGTGTGAACGGGACCTTCCCGTTCCCCTAGTTTGGCTGGATGTCGCCCCCACGGCATCCGGTCACAGGAGGCCGTGATTCCGATTGATTCCGGCCAATCGCGAGATGATCAATCAGCTTTCGGTCATGGTGCCCCGGCAGTCACACGCCTTGTGTCCTGACCCTTTTCTGTCAGCGGCAGACAGGTAGGGTGATCACGCCGCCGGGCCCGGCGGTGACGGGGGGAGAGACATTGGGCGAGCCACTCAGATTCGGAATTCTCGGACCACTCATGGTGATGGCGGGAGAACGGACGGTTCAGGTAGGAGGTGCCCGGCAACGCACGATTCTGGCCCTTCTGCTCCTGAGTCCAGGGCGAATCGTTCCGGTTGACACCCTCGTGGACGTGGTCTGGAACGGTCGTCCGCCAGCCACCGCCCGGACCCAGGTCGCCATCGTGATCGCGGCCCTGCGCAAGGCCATCAAGAGCGAGGGTGTGGCCGAGGACGTCATCGTCACGTCGCACCCCGGTTACCTGCTGCGCCTCGACGGCCACGTGCTCGACACCGTCACCTTCACCGAGCTCGTCGCCGAGGCCGAGAAGGCGGTACGGACCCACCGCCCGGCCGACGCGGCGCGCTGCTACGCCGAGGCGCTCGCGCTGTGGCGCGGACCCGCGCTCGCCGGGGTCACCGGTCAGCTCGTCGAGGACGAGGCGGCCCGCTGGGAAGAGGTGCGGATCAACGCCTACGAGGCGATGACGGGCGTGCTGCTGGAACTGGGGCGCCATCAGCTGCTGCTGCCCGAACTGGCCGCCGCCGTAAGGGAACACCCGCTGCGCGAACGCACCCGGTACCACCTGATCCTCGCCCAGTACCGTTCCGGACGGCGGGCCGAGGCGATGGAGAGCTTCCGCGAGGCGCGCCGCCAGTTCATCGACGAGCTCGGCATGGACCCCGGCCCCGAACTCCAGGAGCTGCACGACGCGATCCTGCGGGACGACCCGTCGCTGGCCTTCGAGTCGCTGGATGCTGCGGCCGACGCCGCCGACGCCTTAGCCGCACGCGGGCGCGTCGTTCCCTCCGAACTGCCGCCCGACGTACCGGGGTTCGCTGGACGGGGCGCCGAATTCACCGCTCTTGACTCGCTGGTGGACGGCCAGGGCGAGGGCAGCCGCGCATCCACCGTCGGGCTGATCACCGGCGTCGCGGGAGTGGGCAAGACCGGCCTCGCGGTCCGCTGGGCGCACCGTGTTACCGAACAGTACCCGGACGGGCGGCTCTTCGCGGACCTCCGCGGCTATGACGAGCACCACGCACCGACCACCGCCGGGGACATACTGAGCCGCTTCCTGCGCTCGCTCGGCGTGGACAGCGACGACGTGCCCAACGGCCTGGAGGACCGGATCGCGCTCTACCGCAGCGTGCTCGCGGAACGCCGGGTTCTGATCGTGCTGGACAACGTGCGCACCTTCGCGCAGATCCGCCCGCTGCTGCCCGGCAGCGGCGGCAGCACCGTGCTCGTCACCAGCCGGGAGCAGCTGGAGCAGCTGGTGACCTGGCCGCAGCGGGGCCGCGTGCACCTGGGCGTGCTGCCCGAGGGCGACGCGGTCGAGCTGCTCGGCCGGATCGTCGGCGAGGGCCGGATACAGGCCGCTCCCGAGGACGCCGCGCGCCTGGTCGAGCTGTGCGACCGGCTGCCGCTGGCGCTGCGCATCGCCGCGGCCCGGCTGGCGTCGAAGCCGCACTGGACGGTGCGCCACCTGGTGACCCGGCTCAGCGACGGGCGCCGCCGGCTGGACGAGCTCAGCCAGGGCGAGTCCCAGGTCCGGGCCAGCTTCGAGCTGAGCTACCGGTACCTGCACAAGGACGCGGCCCGGCTGTACCGGCTCCTCGGGCTGCTCGGCGTACCCGACTTCACCGCGTGGGTGGGTGCCGCGCTGCTGGACGGGGACGTCCTGGACGCGGAGCGGCTGATAGAGCACCTGGTGGACGCGCAGTTCCTGGAGGTCGTCGGCGTCGACGCCACCGGACAGCTGCGCTACCGCTTCCAGAACCTGATGCGGCTGTACGCGGAGGAGCTGGCCCGGGAGGAGGAGAGCGAGGAGGAGCGGCTGGCGGCGTGCGACCGGGTGTTCCGGACGTGCCTGACCATCGCGGAAGAGGCGCACCGGCGCGAAAGGGGCAGCGGCGGCATCGCGGACTGCGAGACGCCGCGCCGGGAGATCGACTCCGTGCTGCTGGAGGAGCTGCTGGTGGCTCCGCTGGAGTGGTTCGAGGCCGAACGGCTCTCCCTGGTCACCGTCGTCGAGCAGACGGCCGCCCTGGGCATGGACGACCTGGCGTGGGGCCTGGTCATCGCCATGGAGGTGCTCTTCTCGTCGCGCAACTACCTGGAGGACTGGCGCCATTGCAGCGAACACGCCCTCCGGGCGGCGCGCGGCGCGGGCAACCTGCGCGGACAGGCGGCCATGGAGCGCAAGCTGGGCCTGGTCGAACTGCGGCTCCGCAGACTGGCCGAGTCGACCGCGCGGCAGGAGGCCGCGCTCGCGCTCTACACGGAGGCCGGCGACTCGCTCGGGCGCGCGCTGGTGCTGAGCGGCCTCGCGTTCATCGACCGGATCCGGGGAGAACTCGATCAGGGCATGGAGCGGCTGCGGGAGGCACTGCCCGTGTTCCGGGAGGCGGGCGACCGGTACTCCGAGGCGTACGCGTTGCAGAACATGGCGCAGTTCGCCCTCGACCAGGGGCGGCCCGAGGCCGCCGCCGATCTCAGCCGCGAGGCGCTGAGCGTGTGCGAGAGCAGCAAGGGCGACGAGCACGGCCTCGCGCTGGCCGTGCACCGCCTCGCCAGCGCGCACCTCGCACTGGGGCAGCTGGAGGAGGCCGAGGGAGAATTCACCCGGGTCGTGGAGATCGTGCGCGGGAGGTCCGATCTGCTCGGCCTCGCCCACGCGCTCCTGGGACTCGCCGAGACCCGGCTCCAGACCGGCGCCGCGGAGGCGGCCGAGCGGACCTTCCTGGAGGCCCTGGACGCGGCCCGGCGGACCCGGAGCCCGATGATCGAGGGCCAGATCAGGCTCGCGCTGGGCCGGGCGTACGGCGAGCGGGGCGACGGCGACGCGGGCCGGGCGCACCTCGCCGAATCGCTCGCCATCTTCCAGCGCATCGGCTCCCCGCCCTGGGAGGGGAAGGCGGCCGCCGCTCTGGAACGGCTGCGGGAGGTGTCGCGGAAGGCGTAACCGGTCAATAACCCGGCGATAAAGCGGCTCCCTAGCGTCATCGCAGACGAGAAAACTGCCGAGCTGTGGAGTCTGCGATGTCACGTACGACCGGCGCGCCCTCTTTCGCCGTGATCCCCGGCGCCCAGGTGCACGAAGTCCTGGACGGCCGTGCGCCCGAGGTGGTCGGATTGATCGAATCCGCATATCGGGTGCACGGCGAGGGCGGCACGGTCAATCCGCCGTCCTATTTCCTGCGTTTTCCCGACCGGCCCACGTCGCGGATCATCGCGCTGCCGGCTTCGATCGGGGGAGCGGCCCCGGTCGACGGAGTGAAGTGGATTTCCAGCTTCCCCGAAAATGTGGCGGCCGGAATTCCGCGTGCCTCCGCCGTGCTGATCCTCAACGATCCCGAGACCGGATATCCGCTCGCCTGCCTGGAATCCTCGATCATCAGCGCGGCCCGCACCGCCGCCTCCGCCGCGCTGGCGGCCGACCGGCTCAGCCCGGCGGGCCGCCGGCCGCGCCGGATCGGCTTCTTCGGCGTCGGCCTGATCGCCCGCTTCATCCACCAGTACCTGGCGGGCACGGGCTGGGAGTTCGACGAGATCGGCGTGCACGACCTGTCCGCCGAGCACGCCGACGGCTTCGCCGGCTACCTGACCCGCTCCGGGGAGCAGGGCCCCGTCACCGTCCACGACAGCGCCGAGAAGCTGATCCGCGGCAGCGACCTGGTGGTCTTCGCGACCGTCGCCGGCACCCCGCACGTGACCGAGCCCGACTGGTTCGGCCACAACCCGCTGGTGCTGCACGTCTCGCTGCGCGACCTGTCGCCCGAGGTGATCCTCTCCGGCTTCAACGTCGTCGACGACATCGAGCACTGCCTCAAGGCGGACACCTCCCCCCACCTGGCCGAACAGCTCACCGGCAGCCGCGGCTTCGTCGACGGCACCCTCTACGACGTGCTGTCCGGACAGCTTCCCGTCCCCGAGGACAAGCCCGTCTTCTTCTCGCCCTTCGGGCTGGGCGTCCTCGACCTCGCGGTCGGCCGGCACGTCTACGACGCCCTGTGCGAGCGCGGTGACCTGTCGGTCGTGGAGGACTTCTTCCACGAGATGCGCCGCTACGGCTGAGCCCCGTACCCCCCCACCTTGGCGCCGTCCGCACGGCGCGAACCGGCCGTCCGCACGGCCCCGAGCCATCCGAGGAAAGTGATTCAGTGACCACACTGCTCGACACCGCCACTCGGGCGCCGGCCGCACCCGGCCGGCGCCCCCTCCCCGTCCGGGTCGAGGAGACCGTCCTGGACCCGCACCCCCCGATCGAGCTGTACGAGGCCCTGCGGGCGCGGTTCGGGGAGGACGTGTTCCTCCTGGAGTCGCTGGAGAGCCCCGAGTTCGACGGGAACTCCGCCGTCGTCGGCTTCGGCCGCCTCGCCGAGCTGCGCATCCGCGCCGGGCGGATCTCCGCCGCCGGCGTGCCGGCCGTACTGGCCGAGCTGTCCCGCGTCGCCGACGGACTGGGTCTGGCCGCCGGCCCCGGCGGCGACCGGATCTTCGAACGCCCCGGCCAGGTGTGGGACGTCCTGCGGGCGGTGCAGGCCCGCTTCGACGTCGACAGCCCCCGCCCCGAGTACGCCTTCGGCTTCCTCGCCACCATCGGCTACGGCGCCGCCTGGTACATGGAGGACCTGCCCGTCCGGGAGCACACCGACGAGGGGGCGCCCGACCTGGTCCTGACCCTGTTCCAGGACACCGTCTGGTACGACCTGGACGCCGGCACGGCCGTCCGCCTCGCGGCCCGCAGCGAGGCCTTCGGCCCGGACGGCGGCCCCGCCGCCCGTACCGACCTGGCCGGCATCGTCGAGCGGCTGACCGCCGGGATGGCCGAGCCCGCAGGGCGCGTCCCGGCCGCCCCCGCGCCCCGCGCCGTCCGCGACAGCACCGACGAGGGAGCCTTCCTCGCCAACGTGGAACGCTGCCTGCGGCACATCGGCGTCGGCGACATCTACCAGATCCAGATCGGCCACCGCATCGAGGTCGACACGGACCTGACCCCGCTCGACGTCTACCGGCGGCTGCGCGGACGCAACCCGTCCCCGTACATGTACCTCGTCCCCCGGGACGGCTCCACGCTGATCGGCGCCAGCCCCGAGGTGCTCTTCCGCACCGAGGGCGACCGCATCGTGATGCGCCCCATCGCCGGCACCACCCCGCGCAGCGGCGACCCCGCCGTGGACGGGCCGCGCGTCGAGGCCCTGCTCGCCAGCGAGAAGGAGCAGGCCGAGCACGTGATGCTGGTCGACCTGTGCCGCAACGACATCGGCCGGGTCTGCCTGCCCACCACACTCGAAGCCACCCAGCTGATGACGGTCGAGACCTTCAGCCACGTCTTCCACCTGGTCTCCACCGTCGAGGGGAGCCTCGCCCCCGGTGAGGACACCTGGTCCTCGCTGGCCGCGACCTTCCCGGCCGGGACGGTCACCGGCGCCCCCAAGATCCGCGCCATGGAGATCATCTCCGAACTGGAGTGCGAACCGCGCGACATGTACGCCGGTGCCGTCGGCCTGGTCGACCTGCGCGGCTGGTCCCGCCTCGCACTGTGCATCCGTACGGTCACCCACGACGGAACGGCCTACTCCACCCAGAGCTGCGCCGGCATCGTCGCCGACTCCTCGCCCGCCGCCGAGTGGCGCGAGACCCTGCACAAGATGGGAGCGGCCTACTGGGCGCTCACCGGTGAGGAGCTGCTTCCGTGAAGGTCCTGCTCGTCGACGCCTACGACAGCTTCACCCACATCATCGACCAGTACCTGCGCACCCTCGGCGCGGACACCGAGGTCGTCCGCTCCCGCACGGAGAGCCCCGACGCGCTCGCCGCCCGGCTGCCGGACGCGGTGGTCCTCGGCCCCGGGCCGGGCCACCCCGCCGAGTCGGGGCACGTCGAGCTGGTGCACCGCTTCGCCGGACGGGTGCCCCTGCTGGGCATCTGCCTGGGCCACCAGGCCATCGGCCTGGCGTACGGGGGCCGCGTACAGGTGGCCGAACGGCTCAAGCACGGCAAGACCAGCGAGGTCGCCCACGACGGAGCCGGCGTCTTCGCGGGGCTCGGCGCGACCATGACCGCCACCCGCTACCACTCCCTGATCGTCGCCGAACCCATGCCGCAGGAGCTGCTCGCCACCGCGCACGCCGTCGACGACGGCTACGTGATGGGCCTGCGCCACCGCACCCTCGCCGTGGAAGGGGTGCAGTTCCACCCCGAGTCCATCACCACGGTCGGCGGCATGCGCCTCCTGCGCAACTTCCTCACCACCGCACGGACCCGGCCCGCGGACACCCTCGCCGGGTGACGAAGGAGCAACGAAGGAGCGATCTCGTGGAACACGTGGATTCCTGGCGGGCCCGGCCCGCAGCACAACAGCCCGGATGGCCCGACCCCGCCGCGCTGGCGGAGGTACGGGCACGACTGCGCGACACCGTCCCGCTCGTGGTCGCCGCCGAGTGCGAGCAGCTCAAGTACCGGCTCGGCGCCGTCGCCCGGGGCGAGGCCTTCCTGCTCCAGGGCGGGGACTGCGCCGAGACCTTCGCGGACGTCCGCGAGGACTCGGTGCGCCGCAAGGTGCAGACCCTGCTCCAGATGGCGCTCGTCCTCCAGTACGCCGCCTCCGTGCCGGTCGTCAAGATCGGCCGGATGGCGGGCCAGTACGCCAAACCCCGCTCCAAGCCCACCGAGACCCGCGGCGGGCTGACCCTGCCCGCCTACCGGGGCGACGCCGTCAACGGCTTCCCCTTCGAGGAGGCCGAACGCACCCCCGATCCGGACCGCCTGCTGCGGATGCACCAGGCCGCTTCCGGCACGCTGAACCTCGTACGGGCCTTCACCACCGGCGGCTACGCCGACCTGCGCCAGGCGCACGCCTGGAACCAGGACTTCGTGGCCCGCTCGCCCGTCGGGGAGCGCTACACGGCGCTCGCCACCCAGATCGACCAGGCCCTCAACTTCATGCGGGCCTGCGGGGCGGACGAACGCATCCAGCACGCCGTGGAGTTCTACGTCAGCCACGAGGGCCTGCTGCTGGAGTACGAGGAACCGCTGGTCCGCGAGGACCCGGCGACCGGCCGGCTCTACGCGACCAGCGGGCACATGCTCTGGATCGGGGAACGCACCCGGGACCTGGACGGCGCGCACGTGGAGTTCTTCTCGCGGATCGCCAACCCGGTCGCGGTCAAACTCGGCCCCACCACGGAATCCGACACGGTGCTGCGGCTGATCGACCGGCTCGACCCGGAGCGCGAGCCGGGCCGGCTCACCTTCGTCGTCCGGATGGGCGCCGGACAGGTCCGCGACCGGCTGCCCGAGCTGGTGGAGAAGACGGCCGCGGAGGGCGCGCCCGTGGCCTGGGTGAGCGATCCCATGCACGGCAACACCTTCGAGGCGCCGTCCGGCCTCAAGACCCGCCGCTTCGACGACATCGTCGACGAGGTGAAGGGCTTCTTCGAGGTCCACCGCGAGCTCGGGACGCATCCCGGCGGCGTGCACCTGGAATTCACCGGGGGCGACGTCACCGAATGCGTGGGCGGCGGTGAGGAAGTGAGCCTCGACGGACTGAGCGAGCGCTACGAGTCCACCTGCGACCCGCGCCTGAACCGCACCCAGTCGCTGGACTTGGCATTCCTGGTCGCCGAGATGTACCGGGAACGCTGAATTCCGCTTATCGCCGTTATCGCCGGGCGCCCCCGAGGGCGCCCCGATGGCCGCTCAAGCGGCCCGCGAGCGGAGGTCAAGAGGGGTCCCAAGGGTTTTTTATCGCCCTAGGGGCCCCTCCTGACCTGCGGGTATATCGTCCTTATCGGAATGGCGCGGCCCCGGAAGACGGAGCGATATCAGCTCGAAGCCGCTCCTTCCTAGTGTTCTTCTCACCGGAACAAAGCGAAGCTCAAGCGGTACTCAACGGGGAGAAGGACAGAGATGCAGAACACGTGGCGCACCCAGGTCAAGCGCATCGCCGTCGCGATCATCGCGGCGGTGGCGATCGCGGGCGGGGTGCAGATCGCGAACGAGGGAGCCGCGGGCGGCGGCAGCAGCGTGACGGCCGACGCCACCACCCCGCAGGCCCCGGCCTCGGCCCAGACGCCGTCGCCGTCCTTCTCCAAGGACATCGACGAGTGGGGCTGAGCCGCCACATCCGACGACCCCGAGGGGGAACCAAGTGACCACCGCCAGACCAGAACCCGGCCGCGGGGCGCGCAGCTGGCCCGCCCTGCTGGAAGCCCTGCTCGCCGGCCGTGACCTGGCCCCCGCCGACACGGCCTGGGCCATGGACCGGGTGATGAGCGGCGAGGCCACCGACGCGCAGCTCGCCGGCTTCCTCGTCGCCCTGCGCGGCAAGGGGGAGACGGTCGGCGAACTGGAGGGCCTGGTGCGGGCCATGCTCCACCACGCGGTGCCCCTCGACGTCCCCGGCGCCACGGTCGACGTGGTCGGTACGGGCGGCGACGGGGCCCGTACGGTCAACATCTCGACCATGTCCGCGATCGTCGCGGCCGGCGCCGGCGCCCGCATCGTCAAGCACGGCAACAGGGCGTCGAGTTCGGCCTCGGGATCCGCGGACGTGCTGGAGGCCCTGGGCGTGCGGCTGCGCCTGGAACCGGCGAGGGTGGCCGCCCTCGTGGACGAAGCGGGGATCACCTTCTGCTTCGCCCCGGACTTCCACCCGTCCATGCGGCACGCCGCCGCCGTCCGCAGGCAGCTGGCGATCCCCACCGTCTTCAACGCGCTCGGGCCGCTGACCAACCCGGCCCGTCCGACCGCCCAGGCGGTCGGCGTGGCCGACGCGCGGCTGCTGCCGCTGATCGCGGGCGTACTGGCCCGCCGGGGCGCCGGCGCCCTGGTGTTCCGCGGGGACGACGGCCTCGACGAACTCAGCGTCACCACCACGTCCACCGTGCTGAGCGTCGAGGGGGGAAGGGTCCGGGAGGAATCCTTCGACCCCCGCGACGCGGGCATCGCGCCCGCCCCGGTCGACGCGCTGCGCGGCGGGGACGCCGGGCACAACGCGGCCGTGGCCCGGCGGCTGTTCGCCGGCGGGGAGCGCGGGCCGGTCCGTGACGCGGTGCTGCTCTCGGCGGCCGCCGCGCTCGCCGCGGCCGAGCCGTCCAGGGGCCGTACGGTCACCGAGCGGCTGCGCGAGGGGGTCGCCGCGGCGGCCGCCTCCCTGGACACGGGGGCCGCGGAGGCGGTCCTGGAGCGCTGGGTGCGGGCGGCTGCCGGACACGCCGAGGCACCGCTCGCCGCCGCCGGGCGGTGAGCGGTACGCACGGTACGGAGCGCGGACGCGCCGCGGTGCGGCCGGGCCGGTCCCCGGGAGGGGGACGGCCCGGCCGCACCGGCGGCGGTCACGGGTCCGGGATCACAGGACGGCCGCCTTCGCCGGCAGCCGTACCGGCTCGTGGACCAGCGGCCCCTCGGCCCCGTCGTCGGCCTCCTTGCCCCGGGGTACGCCCCGTCGGATCCAGGACAGCGCCGGCGAGGTGATCGCCGTGGTGAGCAGGGCCATGAGCACCAGCATCGTGAACAGCTCCGGCCCGATCACCCCGAGCTCCAGGCCCAGGTTCAGCACCACCAGCTCGGTCAGGCCGCGGCAGTTCATCAGCGCCCCGATCGACATGGCGTCCCGCCAGGACTGGCCGGTGGCGCGGGCGGCCGTGGTGCTGCCGCCCCACTTGCCGAGGAAGGCGACGACCATGACGGCCAGGACCCACAGCCACATCATCGGATCGGCGGCGAGCAGCCCGACATCGGTCTTCAGGCCCGTGTTGACGAAGAACAGGGGCAGCAGGATCGGGATGGTGAAGGCCCGCAGCCGCGCCGCGCACAGCTCGATCACCCGCGAGCCGCGCGGGGTGATCACCCCGAAGACGAAGGCGCCGAACAGGGCGTGCACGCCGATCTTGTCGGTGGTGAAGGCGGACAGGCACAGCCCGCTGAAGAGCACCACCAGGACCACGGAGTCCACCGTGCGGGCCGCCCGTACGGCCCACTTGGCGAGCAGCGGCCGGACGGCGTAGATCATGAAGGCCAGGAACAGGGCCGCCAGGGCCGCCGTGGTGGCCGCCTCGACCGGGGAACTGCTGGTGCTGACGGCGACGACCGCGGCGAGCAGGCACCAGGCGGTGACGTCGTCCACGGCCGCGCAGGCCATGGCCAGGGCGCCGATCCGGGTGTTGTAGAGCCCCCGGTCGGTCAGGATCCGGGCGAGCACGGGGAAGGCCGTGATGCTCATGGACACGGCGATGAACAGGACGAACGCGAGCTCGCTGACCCCCTTCGGCGCCATCGTGTCGTACATCAGCAGGGCCAGCCCCGAACCGAGGAGCAGGGGGAGCGCGATGCTCGCCTGGCTGACGGCGATGGCCGTACGGCTGTGCCCGCGCAGGGCCGAGAGGTTCAGTTCCAGGCCCACCAGGAACATGAACGCCAGCAGACCGATGTTTCCGAACGCCCCGGTGAACGGCAGGACCGTCCCGGGGAACAGCCATGTCTGGGCGTCGGGCCACAGCCAGCCGAGCAGCGAGGGACCCAGCAGGATGCCCACGGCGATCTCACCGACCACCGGCGGCTGACCCAGGCGGCGGAAGAGCATCGCGCCGGCCTTGCACGCGAGGATGACGGCGGGGATCGCTATCAGCAGATCGGGCAGCGGGTCACGGGCGGACACGGGCGGTTCCCTCCGCGGCCGAAGGGGCGACGCGCGGGGCGGGCACCGCCGGCGGGGGCGGCGCCGCGGCGGGTGGGCCCGGGACGGCGGTGGCGTCGGTCCAGCGCGCGTACCGGCGCTTCCCGTACAGCAGGGGCTCCTCCTCCTCGCGCAGCGTGACGCGGCTGATCCGGACGAACACGGCGGTGTGGTCGCCGAACTCGGCGGTCTGGGTGACCTCCCCGTCGGCGATGGCGTGCGAGGCCTCCGCGAGGTGCGGGCCGCCGGCCCCCAGCGGCAGCCGCCACTCGACGCGCTCGAAGCGGCCCGGGGAACCCGAGGCGAACAGGTCCGACACCGGGCGCGCGTTCTCGTGGAGCAGGTTGACCGCCACGTGCCCCGTCTCCAGGACGGCCTGCACGGTCGGGCTCTCGGTGCGCAGGCACAGCACCACCGTGGGCGGGGAGAGGGCGACGCTGGCGAGGGAGCTGCACGTCATGCCGCGCGGCTCGGAATCCGTACCGATCGTGGTGATCACCGAGACGCCGGAGGGGAAGGCCGACATCAGGGGCCTGATGTCGGCTTCGGCGGCGCCGTCGGACACGGCGGCGCGGGCGGCGGGGGACGGCTGCGAGGTGGCTGTCATGAGTGGTGACTCTCCTGGGGGCTGGGCCCGGGCCGGGCCTGGGGCCGGCGCAGGGGGTGCGGCGCGGGCCCGGAAGCCGGGGGGAGGAGCCGGCTCCGGGCCTGCGCACCGGAAGGGAGGGGACGCGTACTAGCCGTGCAGCTTGCGCAGGTAGTCGTACGTGCTGGGGAGGGTGTCGAGGAGGTGGTCCTGCTCCTGCTTGACCTTGCCGAACATGGCCTCGGCGCCGGCCACGGAATCGGGCTTGTGCGCGAGGATCGGCAGCGGGGCGTCCGGCTCCAGGCCGAGGCCGGCGAAGACGCAGTAGTAGCTGCCGTTGGTCCAGAAGTTACGGAACTCCGCCTCGAAGTTGCCGTAGTACGTGGACTCGTCCGCGATCGGCGAATTGATCGGCAGGCCGGCCTTGTAGGCGGAGATCTTCTCCTGGATGTTCTGGGGGAGCGTCAGCTCCTTGTTGGCCCGCCAGAACGGCGTGTCGTTGCGCGGCGCGTAGTAGAAGTGCGCCTGGATGAAGTCGCGGGTGTCGTCGAACATCACCTCGATCTCGCGGTTGAAGCTGTTCGCCAGTTCCGGGTTGAAGGTGCGGTCCGGGAAGTGCTTGGCGAGCTGGTAGATGGCCGCGGTGATGAAGTAGATGCCGGTCGATTCCAGCGGCTCCAGGAAGGCGGAGGAGAGACCGATGCTCACCACGTTGTTCACCCAGGCGCGGCGGTTGCGGCCGACCCGGAACTTCACGTGGTTGAACTTCGTCGTCTCCGGGTCCAGGCCCCACAGGGCGCTGAATTCCTTGGTCGCCTCCTCCTTCGTCGTGAACTTGCTGGAATAGACGTAGCCGGAGCCGAAACGGCCCAGCATCGGTATCTTCCAGGTCCAGCCGGAGGACATCGCGATGGCGGAGGTGTACGGCTCGATGCCGTTCGCCTCGTCGTCGTGCGGCACCGCGGTGGCGACGGCGCTGTCGCACAGCAGGTGGTCGCTCATGTCGATGAACGGCTCCGCCATGGCCTGGTTGATGAGCAGGCCGCGGAAGCCGGAGCAGTCCACGAACAGGTCGGCGTCCAGCACCCGGCCGCCCTTGGTGTGCAGGGCCTTGACGAACCCGCGCTCGTCCTTCTCGGCGTGCGTCATCTCGTCCTGGACGTGGTTGACGCCCTGCTTGCCGGTGGCGAAGCGGCGCAGGAAGTCGGCGACCAGGGCGGCGTCGAAGTGCCAGGCGTAGCGGGTTGACGGGGTGCCGTCGAGCCACTTCGGGGACTTCTTCGCGTCCATCACCGGGGGTTCGCGGAAGCACGCGTAGTCGAACGGCTCCTCGGTCTGGCCCTCCAGCTTCCGCTTGGCCCAGTAGTGCGACATCGGGACGTTGTCGCTGTCGGGCAGGATGCCGAACGGGTGGTAGAAGTGGTCCGGGCCGCCGTTCTCCAGCTCGCGGGCGTCGGGCTGGCCCTGGCCGCCGGTACGCCAGTTCACGAACCGCACCGCCATCTTGAAGCTGGCGTTGCACTCCCGCATCCACTCCTCCTCGGCGATGCCGAGGTAGTCGAAGAGGACCTTGTGGAGGTTGGGGACGGTGGCCTCGCCGACACCGATCCGCGGAATCGCCGGCGCCTCCAGGACGGTGATGTCCACGGTGCCCTGGAGCGCCTTCCCGAGATAGGCGGCGGTCATCCAGCCGGCGGTACCGCCGCCCAGGATGACGACTTTCTGAATGCGCGAGTCGGTGCCGGTCATGTAGGGACTCTCTCTTCCGTCTGCATGGGGAGTTCCGTTGTGCGATGGGAAGAGATTCCGGCCGCCGACTATGCGCCACCTATAACCGGTCGTATGGCATCGGTATAGCGGATTGGCCGAATCTCGGTCCCGTTGTATCCGCACCCCGCAACTCCCAGCAGAGGATGGCTGCATCAGATGCCGTACGACGAAGGGACGAAGGGAATCCTCTCAACTGTGGGAGGAACGCCGCTCATCGAACTGGAGCGTTTGCTGCCGGGCCTCGGCTCGCGGGTGTTCGCCAAGGTGGAGCGGTTCAATCCCGGAGGAAGTATCAAGGACCGCTCGGCACTCTCCATGGTGCTGGCGCGCATCAGGTCGGGGGAACTCGTCCCCGGCAAATCCACGGTGGTCGAGTCGAGTTCGGGCAATCTCGCGATCGGGCTCGCCCAGATCTGCGGCTATTTCGGCCTGCGCTTCATCTGCGTGGTGGACGCCCGCACGACCCGGCAGAACGTGGCGATCCTGCGCGCCTACGGGGCCGAGGTCGAGATCGTCGTCGACCCCGACCCGGCCACCGGCGAGCTGCTGCCCGCCCGGCTGCGACGCGTCGCCGACCTGGTCGCCGGGATCCCCGACGCCTACTGGCCCGACCAGTACTCCAACCCGCTCAACCCGATCGCCCACCAGACCACGATGCGCGAGATCGCCGAGGCCCTCGACGGCCGCGTCGACCAGCTCATCGTGGCCGCGGGCACCAGCGGAACCCTGGGCGGCTGCGCCGAGTACATCCGCCGGCACGGCATGAACACCACCGTCAACGCGGTCGACGCGATCGGCAGCGTGCTCTTCGCCCCGCCCGAGCGCGTCACCCGGCTGATCCCGGGCCACGGCGCCTCGGTCGTGCCCCGGCTGCTGCGCCCCTCGGACGCGGACCGGGTGATCCACGTCGGCGACCTCGACTGCGTCGTGGGCTGCCGCCGGCTCGTCCGCCACGAGGCGGTCCTCGCCGGAGGCTCCTCGGGGGCCGTGGTGGCCGCCCTGGAGCGGATCGCCCCGGACATCATCCCGGGCTCCAACGTGGTGCTCGTCCTGCCCGACGGCGGCGACCGCTACCTGGAGACGATCTACGACGACGCCTGGGTACACCGCCAGTTCGGCGAGGTCTCGCACCTGTGGAAGGACCCGCGGCCCGCGGTCACCCCCCACCTCGTGGATATAGGCCACCGATAGCGGCCGCTCCCACCATCGATCCATCGCCCCCCTCGCACGATCCCCACCCAACGGAGGAATTCGGATGACCACCCAGATCCCCACCCTCGACGCCGAGCGCAAGGAGCAGATCAAGGAGATCGTCTGCGACATCCTCGAGCTCGACCTCGACGAGGTGACCGAGACCAGCCTCTTCAAGGAGGAGCACGACGCCGACTCCCTGCGCACCATCGAGATCCTCGCCTCGCTGGAGCGGGTCTTCGGCATCACGCTGGAGCAGGCCGAGCTCAGCCGCATGGTCAACCTCGTCGGCGTGTACGCCGTGATCGCGGAGGCCGAGGGCAAGTGACCACCGAGACGGCCGCGACGGGGCGGCGACCCGCCGCCCGGCACCGGGTGGTGATCACGGGTCTCGGTGTCGTGACGAGCATCGGCACGGGCGTCGACGCCTTCGCCGAGGGCCTGCGGGCCGGACGCAGCGGGGCGAAGCCCATCAGCGCGTTCGACACCACCGGCTTCGCCCATTCCAACGCGTGCGAGATCACCGACTTCGAGCCGGAGGCCTGGCTGCGCGAGCTGCCGGCCGACGAGCTCGGCCGGGCCGCCCAGTTCGCGGTCGCCGGGGCCCGCATGGCGGTGGCCGACGGCGGGCTCACCGAGGCCGACGTCCGGGCCAGGCGCTCCCTGGTCTCCGTCGGCACCACCGACGGCGAGTCCCGCGACCTGGACCACCTCACCGGGCTCCAGGTCGCCCACGGAGAGGACACCCTCGACCCGGTGGCCGCCCGGCGCGTCTGGCCGGGCCGGCTCTCCGCCGGCATCGTCCGCGAACTGGGCCTGGAGGACGTCGAGACGGTCACCGTCCCGACCGCCTGCGCCGCCGGGAACTACGCCGTCGGCTACGGCTACGACGCCATCAGCTCCGGCGACGTGGAAATGGCCCTGTGCGGCGGGGCCGACGCCCTGTGCCGCAAGACCTTCACCGGCTTCTACCGGCTCGGCACCATCGCCCCCGACGTGTGCCGGCCCTTCGACGCCGACCGGCAGGGCATCCTCACCGGCGAGGGCGCCGGCATCCTGCTCATGGAGTCCCTGGAATCCGCCCTCGCCCGCGGCGCGCGGATCTACGCCGAGGTGCTCGGGTACGGGCTGTCGTGCGACGCCAGCCACCCGGTCGCCCCCGACCGGGACTCGATCGCCCGCTGCATCACCGCCGCGCACGCCAACGCCGGGATCACCCCCGGCGACGTGGACTTCATCTCCGCGCACGGCACGGGCACCAAGGCCAACGACGTCACCGAGGTCGGAGCGATCCGCCAGGTGTTCGGCGAGGACCTGCCCCGCACCGTCTCCATCAAGTCGATGATCGGCCACACCATGGGCGCCGCCAGCGCCCTGGCCTCGGCGGCCTGCGCCCTCGCCCTGCGCGAGGGGTTCATCCCGCCGACCATCAACCACCGCACCACGGACCCCGAGTGCGGCGTGGACTGCGTACCGAACGAGGCGGTCGAGGCCGACCTCAAGGTCGTGCAGAACAACGGACTCGCCTTCGGCGGCAACAACGCCGTACTGGTCCTCGGCCACTGGGAAGACGAGAGGAGCGCCGTCGCATGAGCACGGCAGCGGAAACCCGCGAGCGGCAGCTCGTCATCTCCGGCTGGGCGGTGACCTCCCCGTACGGGCTGGGCCGGCAGGCCTTCGCAGGCGGCCTCCTCGCGCGGACGGCGGCCACCGCCCCCGTCGACACCGCGACGTGGCCCGTCCCGTACGAGGACGCGGGCCTGATCCCCGGCTTCGACATCAAGGAGGTGCTCGGCCGCAAGGGCACCCGTTCCATGGACCGCGCCACCGGGATCGCCGTCGTCACCGTCGGGGAGCTCCTGGAGGACTTCGGGCGGGGCCTGGCCGCCGACCCGGAGAAGACCGGACTGGTCCTCGGCACCTCCGGCAGCGTCCAGTCCATCATGGACTTCACCAAGGACGCCCTGACGGGGGACAAGCCCTACCTCGTCGACCCGGCCCGGTTCCCGAACACGGTGATGAACTGCCCGACCGGCCAGAGCGCCATCCGGCACACCCTCAAGGGCCCCAACGTCACCGTCTCCGGCGGCTCCGCCACGGGCCTGCTCGCCCTGAACTACGCCTCCCGGCTGCTGCGCGGCGGCCACGCCAACGCGCTGCTGGCCGGGGCGGCCGAGGAGTTCTCCGTCCAGCGGGCCCGGCTGGAGCGGGTCGCCGACCACGGCGGGGCCCAGCCCGATCCGCTCGGCGAGGGCGCCGCGCTGTTCCTGCTGGAGAGCGGGGCCGCCGCCCGCGACGGGGGCCGCCAGGTGCTCGCCACCGTGCTCGGCTCGCGCTTCCGGGCCTTCCCGGAGAGCGGGCGGGCCGGCTCCGCGCTGGCCCGCTGCGTGGCGGAGGTGCTCGCCGACGCGGGCTCCGCCCCCGAGGACGTCGCCCTGGTGGCGCCGGGCACCCCGCCCGGGCTGCTCGGCAAGCAGGAGGAGTCGGCGCTCGAGGCCGTCGCCGGCGAGCGGATCACCGTGCGCGAGCTGGTCGGCGACGCCACAGCCGCGTCGGCCGCCTTCCAGCTGGCCGCCGTCCTCGCCCACGCCGGCGCCGAACCCGCCCTGGTCGACCGGCTCGCCCTGGTCACCGCCATCGACCGGGACGGCACCGTCGGAGCCACCCTGCTGCGGCTCGGCTGAACCCGCCGGGGGCGCACCCCGAAGCCCCCGGCCCCCCGCACCCACACGCACCCGCGTCCCGAAGAGAAAGGCATCTATCCATGTCCGAGACACCGAGGCCGGTAGCCCTCGTCACCGGCGGCTCCCGCGGCATCGGCCGGGCCGTGGTGGAGATCCTGGCGCGGGACGGCCACGACGTGGCGTTCTGCTACCAGTCCAACGAAGAGGCCGCCCGGCTCGCCGCGAAGTCCGCCGAGGCGCTGGGGGCGCGGGTGCTCGCACGCCAGGTGGACGTCACGGACCGCGACCGGGTCCGGGCCTTCACCGCGGAGGCCGAGGCGGAGCTCGGCCCGGTGGAGGTGCTGGTCACCGCCGCCGGCATCGTCCGCGACGGCCACCTGGCGATGATGAAGGACGAGGACTGGGACGCGGTGGTCCGCACCAACCTCGACGGCACCTTCAACTTCGCCAAGGCGCTGGCCTTCCCGATGATGAAGCGCCGGCGCGGCACCATCATCACCCTGTCCTCGGTCGCCGCGGCCGGCAACGCCACCCAGAGCAACTACTCGGCCACCAAGGCCGGGATCATCGGCTTCACCAAGGCCCTGGCCAAGGAATCCGGCCGCAGCGGCCTGCGGGCCAACGCAGTGGCCCCCGGCTTCATCTCCACCGACATGGTCGGCGGCCTGTCCGAGAAGCACGCGAAGGAGATGACGGCCCGCATCCCGCTGGGCCGCTTCGGGGAGCCGCACGAGGTCGCCGAGCTGGTGTCCTTCCTCGCCTCCGACCGCGCCTCCTACATCACCGGACAGGTCTTCCACATCGACGGCGGTCTGGTCGTCTGACCCGCCCGACCACCGGGACCAGCCTGATTCACAGAGGAGTTCGACATGGCCGGCCGTGCCGCCAAACCGCCCCGGTTCTACTTCAACCTGCGCAGCCCCTACAACTTCTTCGCCCTGCACGACATCGAGCGCCGGCACCCCGGGCTCCTCGACCGGGTCGAATGGCGCCCCTTCTGGGAGCCGGACGAGACCAGCGCCCGGCTGCTGGACGAGGCGGGCGGGCAGTTCCCGTACACGCCGATGAGCCGGGCCAAGCAGTTCTACATCCTGCGCGACGTACGCCGGCTCGCCGCCGACCGGGGCCTGCCGCTGACCTGGCCGGCCGACCGCACCCCCTGGTGGGAGCCGGCGCACCTGACCTGGTTCCTCGCGGACGACGCGGGCCTGGGCCGGGAGTGGGTGGCGCGCGCCGGGCGGGCCCGCTGGCTGGAGGGCCGCGACATCTGCGATCCGGCGACCGTCGTCGAACTGGCCGCGGAGACCGGCCTGGACGCGGCCGCGGTGGCCGCCGCCACCGAGGACGCCGGGCTGCGCGCCCGCGGGGCGGCCGCGCTGATGGACGTGCACCGCGACGGGGTCTTCGGGGTCCCGTACCTCATCCACGGCAGCGAGCCGTACTGGGGCCTGGACCGGGTGGACGCCTTCGCCGCCTCCTTCACGGAGGCCGCCGCCGGGACGTCCGCCGCCCCGGCCGCTCCCGCCGAGAAGGAGCTCGCGGCCGTCGGAGCCGGCCGCACCACGGACATGAGCCACGCGGGAGGCTGCGGATGAGCGCCACCACCGTGGAGGCACTGCCGCTGACCGCGATCCAGCAGTCGATGTGGACGGCCTACCGGGTCTCGCCCGAGGCCTCCGCCTACAACATCGTCATGCCGCTGCGGCTGCGCGGCCGCGTCGACCCCGCCGCCATGGACGCCGCCGTCACCGCCGTCGGCGCCCGCCAGGAACTGCTGCGCTCGGTCTTCACCGAGAGCGCCGCCGGGGTGCGCCGCACCGTCAGCGAACGGCCCCTGGTCCGCATGGAGTTCCAGGACCTCGACGGAGCCGACGAGGCCGCGCTGCACCGCGCCGCCGAGGAGGCCGGGGCCCGCCCCTTCCGGCTGGAGTCCGGAGCCTTCCGGGTGGTGCTGCTGCGCCGCTCCGACGAGGACTGGGCCCTGGTCACCTCCGCCCACCACATCGTCAGCGACTTCACCTCCCGCTGGCTGCTCGTCCGCGACGTCCTCGACGCCTACGCGGGCCTCGCGGCCGGCACCGAGCCCGCCTGGCGGCCCGTCCCCGGCTCGTACGCCGGACACGCGGCCGAGGAGCTGCGCTACACCGCCTCCGAGGCGGGGCAGCGGGCCGCCGCGCTGTGGCACGAGTCGGTGGCCGGCGCCGCCGCCGCCGAACTGCCCCTGGACCGGCCCCGGCCCGCCCTGCGCTCGTACCGGGGCGCAACAGTCGTACGCGAACTCCCCGAGGACACCGCGGGCGCCCTGCCCGGCGCGGCCTCGGCCGCCGGGGTCACGCCCTTCGCGTACCTGCTCTCCGTCTTCCAGGCCCTCACCCACCGCTGGACCGGCCAGGACGCCTTCGTCCTCGGCGTCCCGGCCACCAGCCGGATGGGCCGCGCCATGCGCGACGTCATCGGCTGCTTCCTCAACACCATGCCGGTCCGGGCCGACTTCGACGAGCGCTCCACCTTCCGCAGCGCGGCCGCCCAGGCCGGCGAACGGGTCATGCGCGGCGTGGTCAACGTCCGCTACCCCTGCGCCCTGGCCTTCCCCCGCGCCACGGTCTTCCGCACCGCGCTGTTCCTGGTCCAGATGGACCGCATGGAGCCGCCGGTCCCCAACGTGCCGCCCGGCGCGAGCGAGGGACCGTCCGTCCCGTACGCGGGCCTGGACATCGCCCTGATCGACGTCCCGCAGCAGGAAGGACAGCTGGACCTGCTGCTGCGCATCGAGCAGACCCCCGACGGGATCACGGCCGTCTTCTCGTACGACACGGACGTGCTGGACCGCGAGACGGTCGAGCGGTTCGCCGACGGCTACGAGCGGATGCTCGCGGCCGCCGTCAAGGACCCGGACACCCCCGTCGCCGACGTGGAACTGGCCGGCGCGAGCGAACTGGAGGCCCTGCTGGCCCTGGGCACCGCCGCCGGCGGCGGCCTCGACGGCTTCGGCGGCTTCGACGAGTTCGAGTCCTTCGAGAACGCCTGGGAGCACCGGTGAGCCCGAAGACCGCCGTCATCGGCGCCGGACTGGGCGGGCTGACCGCCGCCGCCGCGCTCCACGCCCGAGGCCTGGACGTCACCGTCTACGAGCGCGGCACCGCCCTGCGCGAGCAGGGCGTCGGCATGCACCTGGGCCCCAACGGCACCCGGCTGCTGGAGCGCCTGGGACTCGGCCCGCGCCTGGCCGAACTGGCCGTCCGCCCCGAGGCCCTGGAGGTCCGGGCCTTCCACAACGGCGCCCAGGTGGCCGTACAGGAGATGGGCGAGGCCTGGGAGCGGCAGTTCCGCGCCCCCTACCTCACCGTCCACCGCGGCGACCTGCACCGGATGCTGGCCGCCCTGGTGCCGGCGGAACGGGTGCGCACCGGCAAGGAACTGGTCCGGTACGAGGAGCGCCCCGACGGGGTGCTGCTGGAGTTCGCGGACGGCACCACCGACCGGGCCGACGTACTGGTGGGAGCCGACGGGGTGCACTCGACGGTGCGCCGCGCGCTCGCCGGCGACGACGCCCCCGTGTACTCCGGCAACAGCGCCCTGCGCGGACTGGTCGACGCCGCGGACGTGCCCGCGCTCGACCCCGCCCGGATGTACATGTTCGCCGGCCCCGGGGCGCGGGTGCTGTGCTACCCGGTGTCCGGGGGCCGGCAGTTCACCTACGTGGTGGTGGTGCCGGCGCCCGAGGGCGACGCCGAGTCCTGGACCAGCGCCGGCGACCGCACCGACCTGGACGCCGTACTGGCCGGCTGGGCACCGCAGGTCCGCCAACTGGCCGCCGCGGCGGGCGAGGTGCGCCGCTGGGCCCTGTACGACCGGGCGCCGCTGGAACGCTGGAGCACCGCCCGCACCACCCTGCTCGGCGACGCCGCGCACCCGATGCTCCCGCACCACGGCCAGGGCGCCAACCAGGCCGTCGAGGACGCCGTCGCCCTCGCCGTCTGCCTCGCGGAGGCGGACGCGGACGCGCGGGCCGTCAGCGCCGCCCTGGAGCGCTACGAAGCGGCCCGCCGCCCCCACACCACCCGGGTGCAGCTCGGCTCCCGCGAGGGCGGCAAGCCGCAGGGCAAGCCGGACGGGGACGTCAGGGGCGCGGCCGCCGACGTCAGCTGGATCCTCGACCACGACGCGGAGGCAGCCCTGCGCACCCCGGCGAGCAGCCGGGCGGCCTGAACCCGCCCGCCCCGCCCCACGGGCCCCCGACGCCATCCGGCGCCGGGGGCCCGTCCGCGTTCCGGCACGTATATGCGCCCGATAGGGCATCGATAGCGCCCTCTTCAAGGATGGCCGCATCTGATCACGCGAAGGGAAAAGCGATGAGCGAACAGCAGAACGCACCCCGGCACGACGGGCAGTCCGACACCCGCTACCGCGTCGTCCTCAACGACGAGGAGCAGTACTCGATCTGGTGGGCCGGCCGCGAACTCCCCGCCGGATGGAAGGCCGAGGGCACCGAGGGCACCCGCGAGGAATGCCTCGCCCGGATCAGCGAGGTGTGGACCGACCTGCGCCCCGCCAGCCTGCGCCGCCGGATGTCCGCCGCCTCCGCGGTCTGACCGCACCAGGTCCGGGCCCGTCCGGTCCGCCAAGGCCTCGGGCACGGCCGACGCCACCCGATCCCGATGAAGGAGAGAACGTGAACGACCGTACGCAGTCGGGATCCACCCCCGGCCGTCTGCTGCTGCCCGCCCTGTTCAGGGCCCAGGCCGCCCGCACCCCCGAGGCCCCCGCCGTCCTCGGCGCCGACGGAGCCGTCGTCGACTACGCCGGCCTGGACCGGCTCGCCGGCCGCTACGCCGCGGCCCTGCGCGCCGGGGGAGTGGCCCCCGGCGACTTCGTCGGCGTCTGCCTGCCGCGCGGCCCCGAGCTGATCGCCGCGCTGCTCGGCGTCTGGTTCGCCGGGGCCGCGTACGTCCCGCTCGACCCGCACTACCCCGAGGCCAGGCTCGCCCTGGTACTGGAGGACGCCGGCGCGGCCGTCGTCCTCGCCGGACACGGCACCGCCGCCCGGCTGCCCGCCGGCACCACCGTCCTGGACGTCGCCGACGCGCCGGAGCACGTACCGGCCGGGGAGGCCGCCGCCTTCCCGCTCGCCCCCGACACCGCCGGGCCCGCGTACATCCTGCACACCTCCGGCTCCACCGGCCGCCCCAAGGGCGTCGTGGTCCCGCACGGCGGCATCGCCAACCGGGTGCGCTGGCTGGCCCACCGCCACAAGCTGGGCCCCGCCGACCGCTTCCTGCTCAAGACCACCATCGGCTTCGACGCCGCCGGCCTGGAACTCTTCTCCCCGCTGATCAGCGGGGGAGCCGTCGCCGTCGCCCCCGAGGACGCCGAGCGCGACCCCGCCGCCCTGCTGCGTGCCGTCGCCGAGCACGGGGTCACCGTCCTCCAGGGCGTGCCCTCCGTGTACCGGCGCCTGGCCGAGCAGTCCGGATGGGAGGACGCCGGCGCCCTGCGGCTGATCTTCAGCGCGGGCGAGCCGCTGCACGCCGAACTCTGCCGGGCGCTCGCCGAGCTGGCGCCGCGCGCCGAGATCTGGAACACGTACGGCCCCACCGAGGCCTCCGTCGACGTCACCGAGCACCGCTGGGACCCCGCCCAGCAGACCGGCGCCGTCCCCATCGGCCGGCCCATCGCCCACATGCGGGCCCTCGTCCTGGACCCCGCCGGCCGGCCCGTCCCCGTCGGCGTCCCCGGCGAACTGCACGCCGGCGGCCTCGGCCTCGCCCTCGGCTACCAGGGCCGCCCCGACCAGACCGCCGAGCGCTTCGTGCCCGACCCGTACGGCCCGCCCGGCGAACGGCTCTACCGCACCGGCGACCGCGTCCGCTGGCTGGCCGACGGCACCCTGGAGTACCTGGGCCGCCTCGACCACCAGGTCAAGGTCAACGGCGTCCGCATCGAGACCGGCGAGGTCGAGGCCGCCCTCGCCGCCCACCCCTGGGTACGCGCGGCCGTCGCCGCCGCCGTCCCCGACGGCTCCGGCGGACACCGGCTCGTCGCCTGGGTCCAGTCCCGGGGCGAGCGGCTGCGCCCCGAGGAACTGCGCACCTTCCTGCGCCGCTCCCTGCCCGACCCGCTGGTCCCGTCCGTCTACGTGCCCGTCGCCGAGTTCACGCTCACCGCCAACGGCAAGATCGACCGCTCCGCGCTGCCCGAGCCGGCCTCCGCGGCCGCCTCCGCCGCCGAGGGCGCGCACGTCCCCGTGCGCACCCCCGCCGAGCGGGTCGTCGCCGAGCAGTGGTCCGCACTCCTCGGGATCCCCGCCGAGCAGATCGGCGCCACCAACGACTTCTTCCAGCTCGGCGGCGCCTCCCTGCTCCTCAGCAGGCTCGCCGAGGCCCTGTCGGCCGCCGCCGGCACCCGCGTCCCGCTGCGCGCCCTGTTCACCGCCACCACCGTGGAGGCCCAGGCCGCCCTGCTCGCCGACGCCCCGGCCCTGACCGCCGCCGGGCCCGAGGCCGACGAGACCGTCCGGCCCGTGCCGCGCCCCGACGGGGGCCTGCCCCTGTCGCCCGGCCAGCAGGGCATGTGGCTGATGGACCGGATGCGGCCCGGCAGCGCCGAGTGGAACGCGCCCGTCTTCATCACCCTGCCGCCCGCCTACGCCGACGACACCGTCACCGCCGCCCTGACCGCACTCGCCGAACGCCACGAGATCCTGCGCACCCGCTACGTGCTGCGCGGCGCCGAGCCCGTCCAGATCGCCGACGCCGACGCCCGCGTCGAGCTGCGCACCACCCGCGCCGAGACCGCCGAGGCCCGGGCCGCCCTGATCGAGGACGAGTTCACCCGCCCCTTCGACCTGGAGAACGGCCCCGTCTGGCGTGCGCTCAGCCTGCGCGGCACGGACTCCCTGCACCTCGTGCTGTCCCTCCACCACATCGCCTGCGACGGCTGGTCCTCCGTCGTCCTCGAACGGGACCTGCTGGCCCTCGCCGAGGCCGCGCACCACGGCACCGCCGCCGTCCTCCCCCCGCTGCCCGTGCAGTACGCCGACCACGCCGCCCACCAGCGGCGCCGGCTGGCCGGGTCCGCCGCCGACGGGGAACTCGCCCACTGGAAGCGGGCCCTGGACGGCATCCTGCCCGTCGACCTGCCCGCCGACCGGCCCCGGCCCGCCGTCCGCGACGGCCTCGGCGCCGCCCACGTGTTCACCGTCCCCGCCGGGCTGGCCGAGCGGGCCGCCGCCCTCGGGCGCGGCCACGGCGCCACCCTCCAGCAGACCCTGCTGACCGTGTTCGGGACCCTGGTGGCCCGGCTCACCGGGCAGTGGGACGTGCCGGTGGGGGTGCCCGTCGCCGGACGCGAGCGGCCCGAGGTCGCCGACGTCGTCGGCTTCTTCCTCAACACCCTGGTGATGCGCTGCGACGCCCCCGCCGACGCCACCTTCACCGAGGCGCTGGTCCGGGTGCGCGACACCGCCCGCGCCGCCTTCGCCCACCAGGACCTG
The DNA here is from genome assembly GCF_055575675.1 of Streptomyces sp. NPDC034043. Taxonomy (NCBI): domain Bacteria; kingdom Bacillati; phylum Actinomycetota; class Actinomycetes; order Kitasatosporales; family Streptomycetaceae; genus Streptomyces; species Streptomyces sp. NPDC034043. The sequence goes on along the minus strand of NZ_JBVISF010000007.1, from coordinate 195,732 downwards.
CCCTTCGACCGGCTCGTCGGCGAGCTGGACGAGGCCCGCGACCCCGGCCGCACCCCGCTCTACCAGGTCATGTTCGACCTGCACGAGGAGGGCCGCACCGGCACCGCCACCGCCGAGGACGACCTCGCCGCCTTCCGCGGCGCCTGGCGCTCCGCCCGGACCGACCTCACCTTCGTCGTGCAGCGGCAGGCCGACGGCTCCCTGCTCGGCATGGTCGAGTACGCCACCTCCCTCTTCGACGCCGTCACCGTCGAACGGTTCGCGGCCGGCTGGGTCCGGCTCCTGGAGTCCGTCACCGCCGACCCCGGGGTCCGCCTCGGCCGGGCCGACCTGCTCCCGGCCGCCCTGCGCGCGGAGATCCTGGCGCTCGGCCCCGGCGCCCCGGAGCCCGGCGCGGAGCGGGCCGGCGAGGACGCCGTGCACACCGCGATCGCGGCCGTCGCCCGCCGCTCCCCGGACGGGACCGCCGTCGTCTGCGGCGGCGAGAGCTGGAGCTACGCCCGGCTGGAGCGCCGCGCCGAGGCCTTCGGGCAGCGGCTGCGGGAGCTGGGCGCCGGCCCCGAGAGCACCGTCGCCGTCATGCTCGGCCGCACCCCCGACCTGATCGCCGCCCACCTCGGCATCTGGAAGGCCGGCGCCGCTTACGTACCGCTCGACCCGGCGGCCCCCGACGAGCGCCTCGCCTACGTCCTGCGGGACGCCGGCGCCACCCTGCTGGTCTCCGACCTGGCCGGCGCCACCCGGCTGCGCGGCCACCACGACGGGCCCTGGCTGGCGGTGGACACCGACGAACGCCTCGCCGCCCTGGGCTCCGTCGGGCCCGGCGGAGCCGCCGCGGCCGGCGACCCCGCGTCCGCCGCCGGCGGCCCCGGCACGGGGAGGCGTACCGAGGGCCCGGGCGAGCACCTGACCGAGGGCATGCTGTCCTGGCCCGCCACCCCGCCGGAGCCCCCGGCCGATCCCGCCCGGCTGGCGTACGTCATGTACACCTCCGGCTCCACCGGCCGCCCCAAGGGCGTCGCCGTCGAGCACCGCACCCTGCTGGCCATGCTCCGCGCCTCGCAGGCCCACCTGGACTTCGGCCAGGGCCCCGACGACGCCTGGCTCGCCCTGGCCCAGCCCACCTTCGACATCTCCTGCACCGAACTGCTGATGCCGCTCGTCGCCGGCGGCCGGGTCGTCCTGGCCCGGGAACGCGACCTCGCCGACCACGCCGCGCAGCTGCGGCTCATGGAGGAGCACGGCGTCAGCCACCTCCAGGTCGCCCCGCCGCACTGGCAGATGCTCATCGACGCGGGGCTCGGCCGGCGCCCGCTCGTCGGCCAGACCGGCGGCGAGCCCTGCCCGCCCGCCCTGGCCCGGGAGCTGTCGAGGCGCCTGCTGCGGTTCGTCAACGAGTACGGGCTCACCGAGACCACCATCGCCGCCACCCGCTGGGACGCCCACGACACCGCCACCGCCGTCCCCGTCGGCCGCGCCTACCCGCACGTCACCGCCCGCGTCCTCGACGAGTACCTGGAGCCCGTCCCGTACGGCACCACCGGCGAACTCTGCGTCGGCGGAACCGGACTGGCCCGCGGCTACCACGGCCGGCCCGGCCTGACCGCCGCCTCCTTCGTCCCCGACCCGTACGGAGCCCCCGGCGCCCGCCTCTACCGCACCGGAGACCGGGCCCGGATGGCGGCCGACGGCACCATCGAGTTCGCCGGCCGCTCCGACGGCCAGGCCAAGATCCGCGGCCGCCGCGTGGAGACCGGAGAGGTGCAGGGCGTCCTCGCCGAGCACCCCGGCGTCTCCCAGTGCGCCGTTGTCGTGCACGGCACCGGCTCCACCGCCGCCCTCGTCGGCTACTGGGTCCCCAGGGGCGCCAACCCGCCCGCGGACTCCGCGCTCCTCGACCACTGCGCCCGCCGCCTGCCGGACTACATGGTCCCCGCGCTGCTGGTACCCGTACCGCGGATCCCGCTCACCCGGCACAACAAGGTCGACACCGCGGCCCTGCCCGCCCCCGACCTCGCCGCCGCCCTCTCCGACGAGCCGTACACCGCGCCCGAGGGCCCGGTGGAGGAGATCGTCGCCGAGATCTGGGCCGAGGTCCTCGCGGGGGAGGACGGCACCACCCGTCGGATCGGCGCCCGCCAGGGCTTCTTCCGGATCGGCGGGAACTCCGTCCTCGCCGCCCGCGTCATCGCCCGACTCCACGAGGAGTTCGACGTCGAGATGCCGCTGCGCGCCGTCTTCGAGCACCCGACCGTCGCCGGTCTGGCCGCCGCCGTCGAGGAAGCCGTACGCCTCGAGATCGAGACGCTCAACCACGCCGAACTCGCCATCGCCCACAGGGAGTACCAGCCGTGACCGCACCCACCGCACCCACGCAGGACGAGCTGCGCGCGGAGCTGCTGCGCAGGCGGCTCGCCGGCCGCGCGGGCCGCGCCGCGGGCGTCCCGGCCCGCACCGGGATCCCGCGCGCCGACCGCGACGCGCCGCTGGCGCTCTCCGCCGGCCAGCGCCAGCTGTGGTTCCTGCACCAGCTCGACCCGGACAGCCCCGAGTACCTCCTGCCGCTCGCCCACCGGCTGCGCGGCACCCTCGACCAGAGCGCCCTGCGCCGCTCCTTCGACGCCCTGGCCGCCCGTCACGAGATCCTGCGCACCCGCTACGTCCTCGACGGTGCCGAGCCGCGCCAGGTCATCGACCCCGCCGGCCCCGTCGACTACGCCGTCACCGAGCTGGCCGGGGTGCCGGAGGCCGGCCGCGACGCCGCCGCGGCCGCCTTCGTCCGGGACCGCGCCACCGAGGTGTTCGACCTGGCCACCGAGGCCCCGCTGCGGGTCCGGCTGCTGCGCCTGGCCGCCGACGACCATGTCCTGGTCGTCGTCATGCACCACATCGCCTGCGACGCGCTGACCCGGCCGCTGCTCCTCGCCGACCTGGCCGCCTGCTACCGGGCCGCGGGCACCGTCACCGGCCGGCTCGACGGCGTCCTGCCCGAACCGCCCGTCCAGTACGCCGACTACGCCGCCTGGATGAACGCCCGCCAGAGCGGCCCCGCCGCCGAGGCCGCCCTCGACTGGTGGCGCGGACGGCTCGCCGGGACCGAACCGCTGGGCCTGCCCACCGACCGGCCCCGCCCCTCCGTGCGCGGCTGGGCCGGCGCCGTCGCCGAGTTCGACGTGCCCGCCGCCACCGCCACCCGGCTGCGCACCCTCGCCGAACAGGAGGGCGCCACCCTCTTCATGGTCCTGCTCAGCGCCTACCAGGCACTGCTCGGCCGCTACACCGGCAAGCAGGACGTCAGCGTCGGCACCGCCGTCTCCGGCCGCACCCGCCCCGAACTCCAGCAGATGGCCGGCTACGCCTACAACAGCCTCGTGCTGCGCGGCCGCTGGGAGGGCGACCCCACCTTCCGCGAGCTGCTCGCCGGCAACCGCACCGCCGTCCTGGACGCCTTCGACCACCAGGACACCCCCTTCGACCGGATCGCCGACCTGCTGGAGCCCGAGCGCGACCTGTCCACCACCCCGCTCTTCCAGGTGATGTTCGACCTGGCCTCCGGCCAGGGCTCCGACAGCCCCGAGCTGCCCGGCCTCACGGTCGGCCCCGTCGCCGCCAGCGGCCGGATCGCCCGCTTCGACCTCACCATGCACCTCGCCGAGCGCCCCGACGGCTCCCTGCACGGCGCCCTGGAGTACGCCACCGACCTGTTCGAGGCCGCCACCGCCGAGCGGATCACCGGCCACTACGCCGCGTTCCTCGACGCCGTCGCCGAGCACCCCGGCGCCCCCCTGTCCACCCTGGAGTTCATCGGCGACGCCGAGCGCGCCCTGCTGCTCGACGGCCCGGCCGAGCCGGTCGGCGCCCCCGTCGACGCCGCCGGTCTGCGGCCCGTGTTCGAGACCATCGCCGCGCAGATCGCCCGCACCCCCGGCGCGGTCGCCGTCCGGCACGCCTCCGGCGAGCTCCCGTACGCCGAACTCGACGCCCGCGCCGACCGGTTCGCGCGCCGGCTGGTCCAGCTCGGCGTACGCCCCGACGACACCGTCGGCGTCCTCCTGGACCGCGGCCCCGACCTCGTCGCCGCGCTCCTCGGCGTCTGGCGGGCCGCCGCCGCCTACGTGCCGGTCGACCCCGGCTACCCCGACGAGCGCATCGCCTTCATGCTCGGCGACACCGGCACCCGTCTCGTCGTCACCCAGGCCCGGCACGCGGACCGGTTCGACGGCCCGGACCTGGTGATCGTCGACGACCCGGCCGAGCGGACCGCGCTCGCCACCGCCGACGCCGAACTGCCCGCCGCGTACGACATCGACCAGCTGGCCTACGTCATCTACACCTCCGGCTCCACCGGCAGGCCCAAGGGCGTCCTCATCGGCCACCGCGGCCTGGCCAACTACCTCACCTGGACCGCGGGCGCCTACGCCTCGGCCGGCACCGGCGGCGCGCCCCTGTTCTCCTCCGTCGCCTTCGACCTCGGCGTCCCCGACCTGTACGCCCCCCTGATGACCGGGCAGAGCGTGCACCTGCTGCCCCAGGACTTCGACACCGCCGACCTCGGCGCACTGCTCGCGGACGGGGGACCGTACGCCTTCATCAAGCTCACCCCCGGCCACCTCGACCTGCTCTCCCAGCAGCTGGACGCCGCGCAGGTCCACGACCTGGCCGGACTGGTCATCGCCGCCGGAGACTCCTTCACCCACCGTCTCGCCGAGCGCTGGGCCGCCGCCGCGGGACCCGGCGGCACCCGCCTCGCCGCCGAATACGGCCCCACCGAGATCACCGTCGGCAACTCCGCCCACTTCCTCGCCGCCTACAGCGCCCCCCGCGGCCCCGTCACCACCGAGCTCGTCTCCATCGGCCGGGCCATCCCGAACACCACCATGTACGTCCTCGACGAGCGGCTGCGCCCGCTGCCCGTCGGCGTCCCCGGCGAGGTGTGGATCGGCGGCACCGGCCTGGCCCGCGGCTACGCCGGCCGTCCCGACCTGACCGCCGAGCGCTTCCTGCCCGACCCGCACGGAGCCCCCGGCGCCCGCATCTACCGCACCGGCGACCTCGCCCGGGTCCTGCCCGACGGCAGCCTCGACTTCGTCGCCCGCATCGACCACCAGGTCAAACTGCGCGGCTACCGCATCGAACTCGGCGAGATCGAGACCGCCCTCACCGCCCAGGAGGCGATCGGGGAGGCCGTCGCCCTCGTCCGCGAGGACGCCCCCGGCGACAAGCAGCTCGTCGCCTACGTCGTCCCCGCCGCCGGCGCCGACGAGGCCGCCCTCGCCCCCGCCGCCCTCAAGGAGGCGCTGGCCGAGGCCCTGCCCGCCTACATGATCCCCTCCGCCTACCTGCGCCTGGACGCCCTCCCGCTGACCGCCAACGGCAAGCTCGACCGGCGCGCCCTGCCCGCCCCCGGCCGCGAGGCCACCGCCGTCGGCGAGCACGTCGAGGCCCGCGACGCCGCCGAGGCCTCCATCGCCGCGGTCTGGGCCCAGGTGCTCGGCCTGGAGAAGGTCGGCGTCCACGACAACTACTTCGACCTCGGCGGCGACTCCATACGCGCCGTCTCCCTCGTCGGCGCCCTGCGCGAGGCCGGCTGGGAGACCAGCGTCCGCGACGTCTTCGAGCACCGCACCGTCGCCAGGCTGCGCGCCGCGCTCGGCGACCAGGCAGGCGACGGCTCCGCCGAGCGCGCGCACGGGCCCGTCGCTCCTTTTGCCCTGATCTCCGAAGAGGACCGGCGCACCCTGCCCGCCGGCGTCACCGACGCCTACCCGGTCTCCCGGATCCAGGCGGGCATGCTCGTCGAGATGCACGGCCGCAGCGGCGAGAACCGTTACCACAACATCACCTCCTTCCGGATCCGCGACGCCCTGCCCTTCGACCCCGAGGTCTTCCGGCGCGCCGCCGGCCTGATCGTCGAACGCCACGAGGTGATGCGGACCTCCTTCGCCATGACGGGCTACAGCGAGCCCCTCCAGCTGGTCCACGACGCCGCGGCGGTATCGATGCCCTGCCTCTTCGAGGACCTGCGCCACCTGCCGCGCGAGGAACGCGAGTCCACCCTGTGGTCCTTCGCCGACCGGGACCGCGAGGAGCTGTTCGACCTCACCGCCGCCCCCCTCATGCGGATGGCCGTGCACCTCGTCGACGACGAGAGCTGGTGGCTCTCCATCACCGAATGCCACCCCGTCATCGAGGGCTGGAGCTACCACTCCCAGCTGATGGAGATGCTCCGCGCCTACCACGCGATGCGCGCCGGGGGCGAGCCCGAACCGGCACCGCCCGTACCGGCCGTGCGCTACGCCGACTTCATCGCCGGCGAGCTGCGGTCCCTGGCCGGCGCCGAGGACCGCGACTACTGGCGCGAGCTCGTCGACGGCCACGAGAAGTTCACCATCCCCACCGGCTGGGCCGGCGACCCGCACGGCATCGACGAGCGCTACCGCGTCGACATCGCGCTGGCCGAGGCCGAGCCGGGCCTGCGCGCCCTCGCCTCGGCCGCGCAGGTCCCGTACAAGAGCGTGCTGCACGCCGCGCACAGCAAGGTCCTGTCGATGCTGACCCGCGCCGGGGCCTTCCGCGGCGGCATGGTCGCCGACGCCCGCCCCGAGGAGGCGGGCGCCGAACGGGTCTCCGGCATGTACCTCAACTCCGTGCCCTTCCCGTACCGCAAGGGCGCCGCGACCTGGGGCGAGCTGGCCCAGGAGGTGTTCGCCCGCGAGGTGTCCCTGTGGCCGCACCGCCGCTACCCGATGCCCGCCATGCGCGTGGCCGGCGGCGAGAGCCACCTGATCGACGTGCTCTTCCACTACCTCGACTTCCACCAGGTCGACGTGGAGCTCATCGACATCATGGCCAGCCGCGACGACAGCCCCAACGAGTTCCCCCTCGTCGTCGGCACCCCGGTACGCGGCCACCTGTCGATCGCCTCCCGTACGCGGACCCTCGCCAAGGCCAACGCCGAGCGGCTCGCCGGGCTCTACAAGGCCGTCCTCACCGAGATGGCCCGCACCGGCGCCGACGGCGACGCCACCGGAGGCTTCCCCAGCGCCTACGAGAAGGCCCGCCTCGCCGCGCCGCCCCTGCCGCACCCCGAGACCCCGGCCGACGTCCTCGCCGGCTTCGAGGCGCAGGCCGCCCGTACCCCGTGGGCCACCGCCCTCACCGGCGCGGGCACCCCCGGAACCTCGTACGCGGAGCTCGACGAGCGGGCCAACCGGATCGCCCGCAGGCTGCGCGCCCTCGGCGTCGGCCCCGAGAGCCGGGTCGCCGTCCTGCTGGACCGCGGGCCCGAGCTGGTGGCCGCGCTGCTCGGCGTGTGGAAGGCCGGCGCCGCCCAGCTGCCGGTCGACCCCTGCACCCCGGACGCCCGGATCGCCGGGCTCGGCTTCGACCTGGCCCTCACGCAGGCCGCGTACACCGGGCGCTTCGCCGGGATCCTCCCCGAGGGGCGGGTCCTGGCCGCCGAGGAGGTCTCCGACGAGGGCGACGGCGGCCCGCTGGGCCTGGACCCGGACCCGGACCGGCTCGCCTACGTGCTGCACACCTCCGGCTCCACCGGCACCCCCAAGGGCGTCGAGGTCACGCACCGCGCCCTCGCCCACTACCTCGACTGGGCCGTACGCGCCTACGCGGAGGCGGGCACCGGCGGCGCCCCCTGGTTCACCTCGGTCGGCTTCGACCTGGGCATGCCGGCCCTGTACGCGCCGCTGATGACCGGGCAGCCGGTCCGCCTGCTGCCGCAGGACTGGCAGCCGGGGGAGTTCGGGCGGCTGCTGCTGGCCGGGGCGCCGTACTCCTTCGTCGGCCTGACCCCGGGCCACCTCCAGCTGCTGGAGGGGCAGTTGAGCGACGCCGAGCTCGGCGGGCTCGCCGGGATCGCCGTCTGCGCCGGCGACGCCTACCCGACCGCGCAGGCCGAGCGGGTCCACTCCCGGATCGCCGCGGCCGGCGGGCGGATGCTCCTGGGCGCCGAGTACGGCCCCACCGAGACCACCGTCGCCGCGACCTTCGGGTACGTGCGCCCCGGCGGCCACCTCAAGGGCGGCGCCCGCACCCTCGTCCCGCTGGGCTCCAACCTGCCCGGCGTGCTGCTGCGGATCCTCGACGAGCGGCTGCGGCCGGTGCCCGACGGGATCACCGGTGAGATCTGGCTCGGCGGCGAGGGGCTGGCCCGGGGGTACGCCGGACAGCCCGCCCTGACCGCCGAATCGTTCCTGCCGGACCCGTACGGACTCCCCGGCACCCGGCTCTACCGCACCGGCGACCTGGCCCGCATCCTGCCCGGCGGGGTGCTGGAGTTCACCGGCCGCGCCGACGAGCAGGTCAAGATCCGCGGCCACCGCGTCGAGCCGGGCGAGGCCGAAGCGGCACTGACCGCGGACCCCGCCGTCCGCGAGGCACTCGTCGCCCCCGTGGACGCCGCCGACGGCGGCAAGCGGCTCGCCGCCTGGGTGGTCCCCGCGGACGGGGCCCGCGTGGAGGTCCCCGCCCTCCGCGACCGGCTGCGCACCGTCCTGCCCGCCGCGGTCATCCCGGCCACCGTCACCGTCGTCGCACAGCTCCCCCTGACCGCGAACGGCAAGCGCGACAAGGGCGCGCTGGCCTCGCGCCGGGCCACCGCGACCCCCCTGCCCCACACCGCCCCCCGCACCGACCTGGAGAAGGTGCTCGCCGAGGTCTGGTGCGAGGTCCTCGGCCTCGAACAGGTCGGCGTGCACGACGACTTCCGTGACCTCGGCGGCGACTCGCTGCTGGTGGCACCGCTGCTCGTCACCGCCCGCCGGCACGGACTGGCCCTCGACCTGGCCACCGCGCTCCGCAACCACACGGTCTCCCAGACCGCCGCCGCGCTCGAAGCCGCCGCCCGCCAGGACGGCGCCGACCACCCCCGGAAGGGCTGATCCGATGGACCGCCACACCACCGACCGGCAGGGCCGACGCCCCGCCCGCCACCTGATCTCCATCGACGACCTCACCGACCGGGACCTGCGGCGGATCGTCTCCCGGGGCGCCGAGTTCTCGGCCGGCGCCGCCACCGGTTCCGACGCCCTCGAAGGGCTCGTCGCCGGCGTCTACTTCGCCAAGACCTCCACCCGCACCCGCACCGCCTTCTCCTCCGGGGCACTGCGCGTGGGTGCCCGCATCGTCGCCTACGGCCCCGGCGACCTCCAGCTGAACACCGGGGAGTCCGTCGAGGACACCGGCCGCGTCCTCTCCGGGATGCTCGACGTCCTCGTCGCCCGCACCGCGGGCCCCGAGGCCGAGCTGCGCGGCTGGGCCTCCCAGGACCGGATGGCCGTCATCAACGCGATGAGCGCCGAGGAACACCCCACGCAGGCCCTCACCGACCTCACCACCCTGCTGCGCCACTTCGGCCGGATCGAGGGACTGCGCGTCCTGTACGTCGGCGAGGGGAACAACACCGCCGCCGCCCTGGCCCTGGCCCTCACCCGCTTCCCGGGCGTCCACTTCGAGCTGCGCACCCCGCCCGGCTACGGGCTGCTGCCCTCCATCACGCGGCGGGCCCTGGCCCAGGCCGGGCGCACGGGCGCGGTACTCGTGGAGCGGCACGACATGGACGCGCTGCCCGAGGACTTCGACGCGGTCTACACGACGCGCTGGCAGACCACGGGCACCGAGAAGCCGGACGCGAACTGGCGGGAGATCTTCGCCCCGTTCCAGGTCACCACCCGTCTGTGGGACGGCAGCCCGCGGGCCGTCTTCATGCACGACCTGCCCGCCCACCGGGGCGAGGAGGTCACCGCCGAGGTGCTGGACGGGCCGATGAGCATCGCCTTCGCCCAGGCCGCCAACAAGATGCACAGCGCGATGGCGGTGCTGGAGTACACCCACTCCGGCCCGGAGCCGGGCGCCGACGAGCTCGCCGGGCCGCGTCCCGCACTGGCCGTACGGTGACGCCGCCGCCGAAGACGGCGACGGACCCGGCGGTCCTCCAGTGGCACCTGGCCGACGAGGCCGGGAGCACCCCCGGGGCCGAGACGGAGGCCGGGACCGCAGCCGAGGCCGCGAAGGTCGAGGCCGGGGTCAAGGCCGCCGGGGCCGGGGCCGGGGCCGGAGCCGGAGCCGGAGCCGGAGCCGAGACCGGGGCCGAGGACGCGCCGGGCGCGCCGAAGGACGTACCACTTCGCCGCAACCGGGACTTCACCCTCCTCTGGGGCGGCGCCGGACTGTCGCTCCTCGCCGGCCGGGCCACCGCGGTCGCCTACCCGCTCACCGTGCTGTGGCTCACCGGCTCGCCCGGCGACGCCGGCCTGGTCGGCACCGCCCTCCTCCTCCCGCAGCTCCTCGTCCAGCTCCCCGGCGGCGCCCTCGTCGACCGCTGGGACCGGCGCCGGATCATGCTCGGCGCCGGCCTCGGCCAGGCCCTGGTCGCCGGAGCGGTGGCGGCGCTGCTGCTCACCGGACACGTCTGGCTGTGGGCGCTGCTCGCCGCCGCCTTCGTGGAAGGCACCCTCGGCGTCCTGCACCAGCTCGCCGAGCGGGCCGCGGTCCCGGCCGTCGTCCCCGCCGCACAGCTGCCCGCCGCCCTCACCGGGAACGAGGCACGGACCCGCGGCGCGGCCATCGCCGGCCAGCCCCTCGGCAGCGGCCTGGTCGCCCTCGGCGCCTCCCTCCCCTACGTGGCGGCACTCGTCGGCCAGCTCGCCTCGCTGGCCCTGCTGTTCGGGGTCCGGGGCAAGCTCCAGAGCGAGCGCACCGGACCGCGTCCCGACCTGGTCGCGGACGTCAAGGAAGGCCTCCTCTGGATGTGGCGCCAGCACTTCCTGCGCGCCGTCATGGCCGCCGTGGCCGTCTCGAACCTGCTCTTCCAGGGCCTCAACCTGGCGGTCATGACCGGGATCCAGGAGAACCACGGCTCACAGTTCCAGATCGGTCTCGTCCTCTCCCTGAGCGGAGCCGGCGGTCTCGTCGGAGCCATCAGCGGCGGCTGGTGGGCCACCCGGTTCTCCCTGCGGACCCTGGTCCTCGGCGGACTGGCCGTCTGGACCGCCCTCATGGTGCCCGTCGCGTTCCTGCGCGACCCGTTCGCCCTGGGCGCCCTGTTCGCGGCCAGCGGCTACGTCGGCGGCGTCTTCAACGTCGCCGGCGGGGTCTTCATGGTCCGCGTCGCCCCCGACCGGATGCGGGGGAGGGCGAACTCCCTCGCCATGCTGGTGGGCGGCGGAGCCATGGCCGCCGGACCCGTCGCCGCCGGCTTCGCCCTCGAGGCGTACGGGCCCACCCCCACGGTCCTCGGACTCAGCGCCGCCATGGGCCTCACCGCGCTCGCCGCGCTGCTCTCGCCCGCCCTGCGCCGCAACCCGCTCGACGCGTAGCACCGCCCGCCCGCACCTCGTCCCGCAGCCCGCGCGGACCCCTGCCCAGGGGGTCCGCGCGGGCTGCGTTCCCGGGGCCCGCGCGGACGTACGGGACGTATAGAGCGGCCATAGCGGGCCACGGAAAAGTACAGGTCATCGCAGTCCCCCGAATGCCCGTCCGCATCCGCGCCAGACCCTGAAGGAGCACGCCCATGCCGCTCAACTCCATGGACCGGAGGAGCGTCCTGCGGACCGCCCTCGGCGTTGCCGGGGCCGCCGCCACCGTCGGAATCGTCGGTGCGACGCCGGCCGCCGCCCACGGCCGCCGCCGCCCGGAGCTGCCCAAGGTCGAGGGCCTCGTCGGCGACCGCTGGGCGAGCGAGTTCTGGTACGACTACGACGAAATGTCGTACTACAACCCCTCCGCGGAGATGAAGGCCGCGGTCGGGGCGATCACCGCCCCCTTCGGCGGGTTCACCAAGTCGTACGACGCCTGGGTCGCCACCCGCCAGGGCGGCCGCTACCCGCGCAGCTGGATGGAGATCATCCAGCCGAACCGCGCCCACTTCGAGCTCCTCTCCCGCGAGCAGCGGAAGGTCTACGACAAGTGGTACGGCCGTGACCCCAAGGGCCTCGTCTTCGCCTTCCAGGAGTTCGGCCAGGGCACGCTCTTCGACCCGCGCCGCCCCGCCGGCAACAAGGTCCACATGATGAACTACACGCCGCCCACCCCCACCCAGGCCTACCACCGCTGGCACGCCTACCTGCAGTCCTTCCAGCTGCTGAACATCGACCGCCGCTTCTGGGCGCACATCAACCGCCTCACCGGCATGGCCTGGGAGCTCCAGTCGATCGGCAAGCCGGTCAACGACGCCAACGACAACAAGCACCTGCCCAAGCACGTGGTCAACAAGGTCACCGCCAAGTGGCTGTGCCGCTCCGACGCCAAGGTCACCTCGGCCTTCGACGTGTGGCCCTACCCGGCCGACATGGGCAAGTGACCGCTCGCCGGGGCCCGTCCGCCGGACGGGCCCCGGACCCCCCCACATCCCGTAAGACTCAGGAGGAATGGCACACCATGCGACACACGACCGGATCCGCACCCCGAATCGGAGTCTGGATGGTCGGCGCGCGAGGCTCGGTCGCCACGGCCGCCATCGCCGGCGCCGCCGCCATCGTGGCGGGTGCCGCCTCCCCCGTCGGGTGCGTCACCGAAACTCGCCCTTTCGCGGACGCGCCCCTCCCGGCTCTCGCCGACCTGGTGTTCGGCGGCCACGACGTCGTCGGCACCCCGCTGTCGGCGAGGGCCGCACAGCTCGTGGACGCGGGAGTCCTGCCCGCGTCCGTCCTCAGGGCGCTGGACACCCCGCTGGCCGCCGCCGAGCTGGAAATCCGCGACGGATCCCCCCGCCCGGGGGAGTCCCAGGCCCGGACCGCCGCCCGCCTCGCCGAGGACATGGCCGCCTTCCGCGACCGGCACGCCCTGGAACAGGTCGTCGTGGTCAACGTCTCCTCCACGGAGCCGCTGCCCGACCCCGACCCGGCCTTCCTGGACCTCGCCGCCCTCGAAGCGGGCCTCGCCGCCGGATCGGTGACCCTGCCCGCAAGCTCCCTCTACGCCTACGCCGCCTTCACCGCGGGCTTCTCCTACGTCAACTTCACCCCCTCGGCGGGCGCCGCCCTGCCCGCCCTGGAGGAACTGGCCCGGCTGCGCCGCGTCCCGCACGCGGGCCGCGACGGCAAGACCGGTGAGACGCTCGTCAAGAGCGCCCTCGCGCCCATGTTCACCCAGCGCGCGCTGCGCCTGCGCTCCTGGTCCGGCACCAACCTGCTCGGCGGCGGCGACGGGGCGACCCTCGCCGACCCGGCGGCGGCCCGCTCCAAGACCGAGTCGAAGCAGCGCAGCCTCGAGGAGACCGTCGGCCACGCCGTCCAGGGCCAGGTCCACATCGACAACGTGCCCGAGATGGGCGAGTGGAAGACCGCCTGGGACCACATCTCCTTCGAAGGGTTCCTCGGCGTCCGGATGACCATGCAGTTCACCTGGCAGGGCTGCGACTCGGCGCTGGCCGCCCCGCTGGTCCTCGACCTCGTACGGCTGACCGCGCTGGCCGGCCGCCGCGGCGAGTCCGGGGCGCTGCCCGCCCTCGGCTTCTTCTTCAAGGACCCGGCCGGCTCCACCGAGCACAACCTCACCCTCCAGTACGAGACCCTGCGCGCCTGGGCCGCCGGCGTCCCCGCCGACGCCCCGGCCCAGCCGGATCCGCTGACCGGAGCCCGGCCGTGACCCCGGCAGCGGGCCCGGCCGTGAGCCCCGCCGCGATGGCCGCCGCGGCCGGGCGGCCGCTCCGCCCCGCATCCACCGCCCCCACCGGACCGCTGCGCCTGCCGCCCTTCCCCGGGCGGGCCTTCCGCGCCCGGCGCACCCTGCGCGCCTACGCCGAGCTGCTGCGGGCACCCGCCGCGATCACCGTCCCCGGCGACGTCCTCGCCGGGGCGCTGGCCGCCGGACGCGGTACCGGCCCCCGCACCCTGGGCCTGGCCGGCTCCTCCGTCTGCCTCTACTGGGCGGGCATGGCCCTCAACGACTGGGCCGACCGGGAGACCGACGCCGTCGAGCGGCCCGAACGGCCCCTGCCCTCCGGCCGGATCACCCCCGGCGCCGCCCTCGCCACGGCCGCCGCGCTGACCGCCGCCGGCCTGGGCGCCGCCGCCCTCGCCGGCGGGCCCCGCACCGTCCTCACCCGGACCCTGCCCCTGGCCGCCGCCGTGTGGGCCTACGACCTCGGGGCCAAGAACACCCCGCTCGGCCCGGCCGTGATGGCCGCCGCCCGGGCCCTCGACGTCCTGCACGGCACCGGCCCCGGCCCGGCCCGCCCGGCCCTGACCGCCGCGGCCGCCGTCGCGGGCCACACCCTGGCCCTGACCCGGCTCAGCCGCCACGAGGTCGCCGGCGCCCCGCCCCACGAGGCCGCCCTGACCGCGCTGGCCTCGGCCGCCGCGGCCGCGGGCACCCTCACCCGTGCCACCGGACCCGTACAGGGCGCCGCCCTCGCCCTCTACGGGGCCGGCTACGGACCCGCCCTCGCCCGGGCCGTCCGCCGGCCCGCCGCCCCCGAGGTGCGCCGGGCCGTCGGCGCCGGCATCCACGCCCTCCTGCCCCTCCAGGCCGCCCTGGCCGCCCGGGCCGGAGCGCCCCGGCTCGCCGTCACCCTCGCCGCCGCCCTGCCCGTGGTGCGCCGCCTCGCCCGGAAGGTCTCCCCGACATGAGCGCGGCCACCGCGCTCCGGTTCTCGTACGGCACCAACGGCCTCGCCGACCACCGCCTCGGCGACGCCCTGCGCCTGCTCGCCGACCTCGGCTACGAGGGCGTCGCCCTGACCCTGGACCACCAGCACCTGGACCCGTACGCCCCGGACCTCACCGCCCGCGTCGACGGGGTCCGCCGCGCCCTGGACGCCACCGGCCTGGCCGTCGTCGTGGAGACCGGCGCCCGCTACCTCCTCGACCCGCGCCGCAAGCACCGCCCCACGCTGCTGTCCGCCGAGCCCGAGGGCCGCCGGCTCCGCCTCGACCTGCTGCGCCGCGCCATCGGCATCGGCGCGGAACTGGGCGCCGGAGCCGTGCACTTCTGGAGCGGCACCGCCGACCCGGGCACCACCGGCGAACAGGCCTGGCGGCGGCTGGTCGACGGCTGCGCCGAGACCGTGGGCCACGCCGAGGCCGCCGGGATCGACCTGGCCTTCGAACCGGAGCCGGGCATGCTCGTCGCCGACCTCACCGGCTACCGCAGACTGCTGGCCGACCTGGGCCGGCCGGACCGCTTCCGGCTCACCCTGGACCTCGGCCACTGCCGCTGCCTGGAGCCCTGGCCCGTCGCCGACTGCGTGGCCCTGGCCGCCGACCGCCTCGCCCACGTCCAGATCGAGGACATGCGCCGGGGCACGCACGAACACCTCCCCTTCGGCGAGGGGGAGATCGACTTCCCGCCCGTCCTCGGCGCCCTCGCCGACGCCGGCTACCGGGGGCTCGTCTCCGTCGAACTCCCGCGCCACAGCCACGCCGGAGCGGAGACGGCCCGCCACAGCATCGCCTTCCTGCACGCCGCCGCCGGCCGGCGCCCGCCGCGCCAGACCCCACAGAAGGAGGCCGTACCGGTATGACCGCCCCCACCCTCGCCCCGCCCGCCGCCCCCCTCGCGGACAGCGCCGTGCACGACGCGCTGACCCTGCGCACCCTCCGGGAGTCCCTGCGCTCCGTCCTCGACCAGGAACACCGCACCCGGCTCACCGCCGCCGCGGACGCCGTGGCCGCCGAAGGCCCCGCCGCCCTCGACCGCCGCTTCCCCGCCGCCGGACGCGAATACGGCCGCGGCCCCCTGCCCGGCTGGGCCGACTGGGCCGTGGAGGACGCCATACGCACCGTCCTGCTGCTGGCCCTGACCCGGTACGGCACCACCGGCGCCGCCCTCGCCGCGGAAGCCGCCGACCGGTACGCGCACGGCGACGCCGCCGAACGCCGCGGCGTCCTGCGCGCCCTGCCGTTCCTGCCCGTCGGCGACCGCGCCGTGCACCTCACCGACGACGCCGTGCGCACCAACGACAACCGGCTCATCGCCGCCGCCCTCGGCCCCTACGCCCGGGCCCACCTCGACCAGTACCGCTGGCGCCAGGCCGTCCTGAAGTGCCTGTTCGCCGGGATCCCGCTGGCCAGGGTGGCCGGCCTGCACGAACGCCGCGACGCCGAACTCGCCCGGATGGCCCACGGTTTCGCCGCCGAGCGGCGCGCCGCCGACCGCACCGTACCGGCCGACCTGTGGTCCCTGGTGCCGTGACCCGCTAGGGCCTGGGCCCGCCGGGCGCCGCACCGGCGACCCACGACAACTGACGTACCACCGACCCCGACCGGAGCCCCGACCATGCGCATCTTCGACCCGCACATCCACATGACGTCCCGCACCACGGACGACTACCGAGCGATGCACGCCGCCGGCGTGCGCGCGCTGGTCGAGCCCGCGTTCTGGCTGGGCCAGCCCCGGACCTCCCCCGCCAGCTTCACCGACTACTTCGACGCGCTCCTAGGCTGGGAGCCGTACCGCGCCGCCCAGTTCGGCATCAGCCACCACTGCACCATCGGCCTCAACCCCAAGGAGGCGAACGATCCGCGCTGCACCCCCGTCCTGGACCTGCTGCCCCGCTACCTCGCCAAGGACGGGGTCGTCGCCGTCGGCGAGATCGGCTACGACACCGTCACCGAGGCCGAGGACCACGCCTTCGCCGTCCAGCTCGCCCTCGCCGTCGAGTTCGCACTGCCGGCGCTCGTCCACACCCCGCACCGCGACAAGGCCGGCGGCACCGGCCGCTCCCTCGCCGTGATCCGCGAATCGGGCATCGACCCCGGCTTCGTCGTCCTCGACCACCTCAACGAGGTCACCGTCCGCGAGGTCCGCGACTCCGGCTGCTGGATGGGCTTCTCCATCTACCCCGACACCAAGATGACCCCCGACCGCATGGTCGCCATCCTCAAGGAGCACGGCACCGAGCGGATCCTCGTCAACTCCGCCGCCGACTGGGGCCACAGCGACCCGCTGCTCACCCGGGCCACCGCCGAGGCCATGCTCGCCGCGGGCTTCGACGAGGACGACGTCGACCGCGTGCTGTGGCGCAACCCGGTGGCCTTCTACGCCCAGTCCGGCCGGCTCGGCCTCGACGGATACACGGACGTACAGGCCGCTGGCCTCTACGCGGGCAACTCCATCGCCCGCGGCGGAAACTGATCAGGGAAGAAGGAACGCCTGATGCGCTTCCGCCACCCGGACGGCTCCGCCGTCCACCTCTCCTACTGCACCAACGTCCACCCCGCCGAAACCCTGGAAGGGATCACCGCCCAGCTCGACACGTACGCCGAACCGGTCCGCCGGGCCACCGGCGAGCCCGTCGTCGGCCTCGGCCTGTGGCTGCCGGTCGACGCCGCCGCCGCCCTCGCCGCCGACCCGGCCGCCGTCACCCGGCTGCGCGGGGAGCTCACCGCCCGCGGACTGGAGACGGTGACCCTCAACGGCTTCCCCTACCGGGGCTTCCACGCCCCCGTGGTCAAGCGGGCCGTGTACTACCCGGACTGGTCCGAGCCAGCCCGGCTCGACTACACGCTGAACCTCGCCCGGATCCTCGCGGGACTGCTGCCCGACGACGCCGAGCGCGGCTCGGTCTCCACCTTGCCGCTGGCGTGGCGCACGGCCTGGTCCCGCACCCGGACGGCCGCCGCCGCCCGCCACCTCGACGCGCTCGCCGCCGGCCTCGCCCGGATCGAGGCGGAGACCGGCCGCACCGTGCGCGTCGCCGTGGAGCCCGAGCCGGGCTGCGTGGCGGAGACCACCGAGCAGGCCATCGAGGTGCTGTCCGACGTCGACCACGACCGGATCGGGCTGTGCCTGGACGCCTGCCACCTCGCCGTCGCACACGAGGACCCCGACACCGCCGTCGGCCGGCTGCTGGCGGCCGGCCTCCAGGTGGTCAAGCTCCAGGCCTCCAGCGCCCTGGAGGCCGCCGACCCGCAGGACCCGCGGGTACGGGACGCCCTGGCCGCCTTCGCCGAGCCGCGCTTCCTGCACCAGACCCGCGAGGCCGGTCCCGACGGCACCGGACTCCACGGCTCCGACGACCTCGGGCCCGCGCTCGCCGGAGCCCTGCCCGGCAAGGCGCCCTGGCGCATCCACTACCACGTGCCGCTGCACGAGGAGCCGGCCCCGCCGCTGACCTCCACCAGCCCGGTGCTGCGGGACACCCTGCGGACCCTGTTCGGCGGGGACCACGCCGTCACCGACCACGTCGAGGTGGAGACCTACACCTGGTCCGTGCTGCCCGAGGACGCGCGGCCCGTCGGCGAGGCCGGCCTCGTCCGGGGCATCGCCGCCGAACTCGCCTGGACGGCGCGGGAGCTGACCGCGCTCGGCCTGACCCCGACCGCACCCGCCGCGCAGAAGGAGCCCGGCTCATGACCCCCTCCGTCCGGCGGAAGAAAACCGCCGTCCTGTGCACCGTCGGCCTCACCCCCCGGCTGCTGCCCCACATGCCGAACGTCCGGGCCATCGGCGAGCAGGGCTTCACCGCCCCGCTCGACACGGTGTTCCCCGCCGTCACCGCGACCGTCCAGGCCACCCTCACCACCGGCACCCTGCCCCGGGAGCACGGCGCCGTCGGCAACGGCTGGTACTTCCGCGACCACGGCGAAGTGATGATGTGGCGCCAGCACAACGCCCTCGTCCGGGGCGAGAAGGTCTGGCAGGCCGCCCGCCGCCACGACCCGGACCACACCACCGCCTACCTGTGCTGGTGGTGGGCGATGGGCGCGGACGTGGACACCGTGCTGACCCCGCGGCCCGTCTACCACTACGACGGCCGCAAGGCACCGGACTGCTACACCGTCCCCGCCGCCCTGCGCGACGAACTGACGGCCGCTCAGGGCGAGTTCCCCCTGTTCAACTACTGGGGGCCGACCGCCTCGCTCACCTCCACCCGGTGGATCGCCGGCGCCGCCCGGCACGTCGCGGACACCCGCGACCCCGACCTGTCCTTCATCTACGTCCCGCACCTGGACTACGACCTCCAGCGGTTCGGCCCCGACAGCCCCGAGGCCGTCCGGGCCGCCCGCGAGGCCGACGCCGCCCTCGGCCCGCTCCTGGCCGACCTGCGCGACCGCGGCACCACCGTCGTCGCCCTCAGCGAGTACGGCATCTCACCGGTCAGCCGGCCCGTGGACATCAACCGCGCGCTGCGCCGCGAGGGACTCCTGTCGGTCTACACCCAGCGGGGGATGGAGTACCTCGACCCGTACACCTCGCGGGCGTTCGCCGTCGCCGACCACCAGGCCGCCCACGTCTACGTGCCCGACCCGGCCGACGTCCCGCGCGTGCGCGACGTACTGAAGTCCCTGGACGGGGTCGACGAGATCTGGGACCGCACCCAGCAGGCCGACTACGGCATCGACCACCCCAACGCGGGCGAGCTCGTCGCCGTGTCGGAACCCGACGCCTGGTTCACGTACTACTACTGGCTCGACGACCAGCGGGCCCCGGACTTCGCGCGCGGCGTCGAGATCCACCGCAAACCCGGCTACGACCCGGCCGAGCTGTTCTTCGACCCCGCCGATCCGGCGGCCAAGGCCAAGGCGGCCCTCGCCGTGCTGAAGAAGAAGGCGGGGATGCGCGCACCGCTCCAGGTGGTGCCGCTCGACCCGGGCTGCGTCCGCGGCAGCCACGGACGGCTGCCCGGCGACGACCGCGACGCGCCCGTGCTGCTCTGCTCGGACCCGTCCCAGGAACGGCCCCGCTACCACGCCACCGAGGTGAAGGACCTGCTCCTGCGCCTCGGCGGACTGACCTGACAACGCCCTCAAGGGGGAGAGGAGGACCCGATGACGAGCCAGACCCCGACCGCCGTGCGCGGCCGCGTCGACCACACCGCCACCACCGGTGTGCTGCCCGTGCCCGGACCGGCCGCACGGGAGGCCGCGAGACTGCGCGCCACGGGCGAGGCGCACGTGTGGTGGTGGCCGCTCGAGGACCGCGTGGACCAGGACGAGTTCGACCTGCTCGACGAGGTCGAGCAGGTACGCGCCCGCCGCTACCGGGCCGAGAAGGACGCCGCCGCCTTCGTCCGCACCCGGGCCGGCGCCCGGCGTGCGATCGGCGCACTGCTGGGGGTGGACGCCCGTACGGTGGCGCTCGGCCGCCGCGTCTGCCCCGGCTGCGGCGACCTGGAGCACGGCCCGCCGGCCGTCGCGAGCCCCGCCGTCGGACTCGCGGTGAGCCTGACCCGCACGAGCGGCTGCGGAGTGCTGGCCCTGCACGCGGGGGACTGGATCGGGGTGGACGTCGAGGCGCTGCGGCCCGTGGAGTCCGGCTCCCTGGCCAATGTGGTGCTCGCGCCCGCCGAGCACGCCTACATCCTGTCGCTGCCCGCCGGGCCGGAGCGCACCGCCGCCTTCCACCGGGTGTGGACCCGCAAGGAGGCCGTGCTCAAGGGGGTCGGGCTGGGTCTGCTCGGCATCGACCTCAACGCCCTGGACGTCAGCCCCGGCAGGCCGGGGCCGGTGGAGGTGGAGCACGGCTACCAGGGCGAGGTCAGCAGCTGGCAGATCGACGACCTCGACCTGGACGGCAACTGGTCGGCCTCCCTGGCCCGCCCCGTCGACGGCTCCCCCCTCGGCCCGGTCCACCGCCACCGCCCGTCCTGACCCCCGGCCGGTCCCCGGGGCCCGCCTCCGCCGGGCAGGACCCCTGCCGGGGTCCCGCCTCCGCCGGGCAGGACCCCTGCCGGGGTCCCGCCTCCACCGGCCCCTGTTCCCCCGCCGGGCTCCTGCCTCCGCCGGTTCCGGCTTCCTGCCGGGCCCCGGCCCGGCAGGGCACCGGCGTCCACCACCAGGCTCCGGGCCCGGATCCCTCCCCCGTGGGGTCCGGTCCCGGTCCGGCCGACCTCCCCGCACGGAGGACCGACTTCATCCGGAGCTCCCCATGGCCCAGTCCACCGCCCCCGCGCCCCCCGCGCCCGCCGCCCCTGCCCCCGCCCGGACCGGGCCCCCGCACACCCCCGCCCCCGGGGCCGCGGCGGTGTCCGGCGGGCTCCTCGCCGCCGCCCTGCTGCTGTGCGCGGGTCCCCTCGCCGGCGGCGCCGTCCAGGAGTTCCTGGACCGCATGGCCGGCGTCTTCGCCCTGGTCGCGCTCACCGGCTCCGTGATGCTCGGCCTCGCCACCGTCTTCCGTGACGTACTCGGCCCCGCCCAGCGGCAGTTCGCCCAGCTCCTGCACCGCGCGGCCGGCCTGGCCGGCGTCGGCTTCCTGCTCGTCCACATCGGCGTCAAGGTCGCCGCGCGGAAGGTCGACGCGGTCGACGCCGTACTCGGCTGGGGGAGCGGGGACCTCCTGGTCGACCTCGGCACCCTGGCCGCCCAGCTCTTCGTACTGGCCCTGCTCACCGGCCTGTGGCGGGGCGTCTTCGCCACCCGCCGCTGGATCCGCCCGTTCCGCGTCCTGCACGGGCTCGCGTACGCCGGCTGGGCCGCCGGCCTCGTGCACGGACTCGGCGCCGGCCGCACCCCCGCCGGCTGGGTCGTCGCCTGCTACGCCCTCTGCGGCGTCGCCACCCTCGCCGCCCTGGCCCACCGCCTCACCCGCGGCCGCCGTACCGCCCCCACCCGCTGACCGTCCGCCCGACACCCACCGAACCAGCCCCGGACCGCATGGTTCCGGCCGGATGACACCACCCCGGCCGAAACCGTGCGGCCGGGGCCTTCTCGCGTAGAGGGAATATAGGTCCGCCCCCAAGGATCGGCGTGTTGCATCCGCCGACTTGGGCGGATGGGGCTGCTGGCATACCCCCCTCAAACGCATGGGAAGGACTGGTCGCGCATGCGGACCCAGACGAACAGCCTCCGTGGGCAGAGCAGCACCGGATCCCCCGGGTTCGCGCTGCGCCTGGACGGGGTCGTGAAGGAGTACGGAAAGAGCGGGCGCGGCGTGCGCGCCCTGGACGGAGTCTCGGTCGGCATCGAGCGCGGCTCGTTCACGGCCGTCATGGGACCCTCCGGTTCCGGCAAGTCGACCTTCCTGCACTGCGCGGCCGGCCTGGACAAGCCGTCCAGCGGCAAGGCCTACATCGGCGACACCGAGCTCGGCGGGATGAACGAGACCCAGCTGACGAAGCTGCGCCGCCAGCGCATCGGCTTCGTCTTCCAGGCCTTCAACCTCATCCCGGCGCTGTCGGTGCGCCAGAACGTCGAGCTGCCGCTGCGCCTGGCCGGCGAGCGCCTCGACCCGGCGTGGCTGGAGGAGATCCTGACCCGTGTGGGCCTGGGCGGCCGGGCCACCCACCGGCCCGCCGAACTCTCCGGCGGCCAGCAGCAGCGCGTGGCGATCGCCCGCGCCCTGATCACCCGCCCCGACGTCATCTTCGGTGACGAGCCGACCGGCGCCCTCGACACGGTGACCGCCAAGGAGATCCTCTCCCTGCTGCGCTCCTGCGTCGACGAGACCGGCCAGACCGTCGTCATGGTCACCCACGACCCGGTCGCCGCCTCCTACGCCGACACCGTCCTCTTCCTCGCCGACGGCCGCATCGCCGACCAGATGCACACCCCCACCGCCGACCGCGTCGCCGACCGCATGACACACCTGGGAGCGTGGGCCTGATGCTGCGCTATGCCCTGCAGACCCTGCGCGCCCGCAAGGGCGGCTTCATCGGGGCCTTCCTCGCCCTCTTCTGCGCGGCCGCGCTCGTCACGGCCTGCGGCATCCTCCTGGAGACGGGTCTGAGAGGAGAGATCGGCACCGAGCGCTACGCCGGCGCCCCGGTGATCGTCGGCGGTGACCAGAACGTCCACCAGGTCACCGTCAAGAAGAAGGGGGACAAGACCAAGACCAAGGAGAAGGAGAAGCCGCTCGGCGAGCGGGTCTGGCTGCCCGCCGACACCGCGACCGCCCTCGGCTCGCTGCCCGGGGTCCAGGCCGCGCTGCCCGAGATCACCTTCCCGGCGTACGCGGTCAGCCCCAAGGGGCAGGTCGTCCCGGGTGTCGACGGCAAGCCCTCCTACGGCCACGCCTGGACCTCCGCCGCCCTGACCCCCTTCACGCTGTCCGAGGGCGCCGCCCCGGCCGGCGCCGACGAGGTCGTCGTCGACCGCGAACTGGCCCGCCGGGCCGGCATCAAGCCCGGCACCGAGCTGACCGTCCAGGCCACCGGCTCGCCGCGCACGTACCGCGTGAGCGGTATCGCGGCCCCCGCCGGAGGCGACCTGGAACAGCAGACCTCGCTGTTCTTCTCGGACGCCGAGGCCGAGCGGCTGTCGGGCCGCGCCGGACAGGTCGCGGTGGTCGGCGTGCTGGCGAAGCCCGGCGTGTCCACCGCGGACCTCGCCGCGCAGGTGAAGAAGGCGCTCGACGGCACCACCGCGCAGGTCGTCACCGGCGGCGAGCGCGGCCCGGTCGAGTTCCTCGACGCGGCCAAGGCCCGGATCAAGCTGGTCTCCATGGGCGGTGCCATCGGCGGCACCTCGCTGCTCGTCGCGATCCTCGTGGTCGTCGGCACCTTCGCCCTCTCCATCCAGCAGCGCTACCGCGAACTGGCCCTGCTGCGCGCCATCGCGGCGACGCCCAAGCAGGTCCGCCAGCTCATTGGCCGCGAGGCTCTGATCGTCGGCGCCCTCGCCGGGGTGCTCGGTTCGGTCACCGGCCTGCCCATCGCCTACTGGCTGCACGGCAAGTTCGTCGGCTTCAAGGCGATCCCCGACACCCTCGAAGTCACCTTCAGCGTCTTCCCGTTCTTCGCGGCGATCGGCGCGGCCCTGCTGGGCGCCTGGGCGGCCGCGAGGATCTCGGCCCGCCGCACCGCCCGCATCCGCCCCGCCGAGGCCCTGTCCGAGGCGGCCATGGAGCAGCGGAACTTCGCCTGGGGCCGGCTCGGTGCCGGCGCCGCGTTCCTGGCGGGCGGCGTCGTCC
This sequence comes from Streptomyces sp. NPDC034043, assembly GCF_055575675.1. Classification (NCBI taxonomy): domain Bacteria; kingdom Bacillati; phylum Actinomycetota; class Actinomycetes; order Kitasatosporales; family Streptomycetaceae; genus Streptomyces; species Streptomyces sp. NPDC034043. The sequence goes on along the minus strand of NZ_JBVISF010000007.1, from coordinate 171,927 downwards.
TGCTCGCGGTGCTGTCGGCGCTGCGCAGCGAGCCCGCCTCCACTCCGGTGACCTTCCTGTCGGTCGTCGTCCTCGCGGTGGCGGTGTCGCTGCTCGGGCCGCTGATCGCCCGGATCGCGGTCGCGGTCCTCGGGATCCCGCTCAGGGCCTCCCGGGTCGGCGGCTACCTGGCCACCGCCAACGCCCGCGCCAACACCAAGCGGCTGTCCGCGGCGGTCACCCCGCTGGCGCTGCTGATCGGCATGGCCTGCACGGTGTTCTTCGTGCAGACCACCATGGGCGCTGCGGCCACCGCCCAGGCCAAGGCCGGCAACAAGGCCGACTGGGTCGTCGGCTCCGCCGGTCCCGGGGTGCCCGCGCAGGCCGCGGACAGCCTCCGCCGGGTCCCCGGCGTGTCGGCGGTGACCGAGGTCGTACGCACCTCCGTGCGCGTCGGCCTGGAGAAGTACCCGGCGCAGGGCGTGTCCACCGAGGGCCTGACCCGCACCTGGGACCCGGGCGTCAGCGCCGGCAGCCTGGACGGGTTCGGCGCGCGGTCGGTCGCCCTCAGCGACGTCGCGGCCGACAACCTGGGCAAGAAGCCGGGGGACACGCTGAAGCTGACCCTCGGCGACGGCACCGAGACCGAGCTGACCGTCGCGGCCGTCTACGACCGCGGACTGGGCTTCGGCGACCTGACGATGTCCCACGAGCTGGTCGTCAAGCACGTCGACAATCCGCTGGCCTCCTCGCTGCTGGTCAAGACCGGGGGCGAGGGCAAGCCCGGCCGGGCCGAGCTGCAGAAGGCCGTCGGGGCCCTGCCCGGCGTCGGCGTCCTCGACCGCGACCAGGTGGATGACCTGCAGGCGGAGGTCCAGCAGTCCAACGCCGAGGTCAACTACGTGGCGATGGGCCTGATCATCGCCTTCACCGCGATCGCCGTGGTCAACACCCTGGCCATGTCGGTCTCCGACCGGATCCGCGAGTTCGCCCTGCTCCAGCTCGTCGGCACCACGCGCCGGCAGGTGATGGGCATGCTCCGGATCGAGTCCGCCCTGGTGGTCCTCATCTCCGCCGTGCTCGGCACGGGCATCGCCTTCGCGGTGCTCACCGCCTTCAGCATCGGGATGACGGGCTCCGCGTCCCCGTCCATCGACCCCTGGATGTACCTCGGGGTGCTGGGCTTCGCCGCGGTGCTCACCGTCCTGGCCACGCTGGTCCCGGGCCGCCTCGCCCTGACGGGCCGCCCCGCGGACGTCATCGGCTCGCGCCAGTAACGGGCGCGACGGCCGGAGGGCCGGCCCCCACCAGGGGGCCGGCCCTCCGGCCGTCGGTGCGTGCGGTGCGGGCCTCAGTTGAGCACCGCCCCGCCGCCCTTGCGGTCCACTCGGCTGCGCCGGTGGTCGAGGTGCGCGTAGACCCGGTGCAGCCAGCGGTCCTGGCCGTCGTAACGAGGGGTGAAGGAGGTCCTGCCGTGCACGGCGAGCCGGTTGTCCACCACCGCGAGGTCGCCGACCCGCAGCGCGAGGGCCGACATCGTCCGCATGAGCGCCTCGCGCAGCTCCGCCATGGCGGCCGCGGCCTCGTCGTCCAGCGGGTGCGTCGCGGCGAAGTCCACCAGGATGTTCGGGTCCTCGGGGTCCCCGACCAGGAGGGGATGCGCCGGAGTGACGGAATTCAGATCGCCGAAGGACGGCGGCGGCTCGGTGAGGAACCGGGGCGACGCCAGTACGGCGGCCGTGTGCTCGGAAAGCAGCGGAAGCGCCCGCCGGATCGAGGACGTGCACAGTTTCGCATCGCCCGTCGAGTCCTCGCGCACGCACAGCAGCCCCACGTAGTCGGGCTTGTTGTCATGGAAGGCGTTCTCGACGTGGAGTTCCAGCAGAACCGATCCTGCATTGCTCTGGGAATTCTCGCTCCCCGGCACCGGCACGACGTTCTGCACCAGGGCTCCGGTCTTCTCGCTGCGATAGGCGATGACCTCGCCGAGCTGCAGCATGGCCGCCGTCACCAGGGCCGACGCGACGGCCGGCACCCGCTCCACCGAACCGGGCACGCTCGGCGTCTCCGGCAGCGGGTGGTTCGCCACCACCGGCACGTTGCGCAGCAGCAGCACCGCGTCCGGGCCCGCGTCGTGACGGAAGCGGCGCAGCTCGGAGAGGATCCGGCGGGGCAGCATCGCCGAGGCGTCCCGGACGGCGTCCAGCCAGGCGGGCTCGTCGATCAGCGCCGGGCCGGACTCCAGCACCCGGGTCGCCAAGGCGATCAGCTCGTCGCGCTCGGCTTCCGTGAGGGTCACGGCGTCCGGCGTCGTACCGGTCGCGGGAAGGGTAAGGGTGTGCTCTCGCGTCCTTGGCATGAAGAATTCCTCGGGGTAGATGAGCCTTGACCCGAGTCAGTTTCCGGACGTGCCCTATCACATTCCTATGGAAAACACTCCCGAACGGCCGGCGGAAATAGGTATAGGCGGGACGTAGTTGCCCACCGAATGCTTATGGAGCGGCTTTGCCCGGCACATCGGCCGGCCCGCCGCGGTTCACGCACTGTTCGACGGGGGAGAAGAGAGGAGGATTTCATGGCATTAAGGGAAGAGGACTCCGCCCACGGCGCGGCGATGGCCGCGGCCGGCGCCCTCGGCGCCCAGGGGGAGGCCCACGTCTGGTGGTGGCGTCCGCCGGAGAACACCGATCCGGCCGATCTGCCGCTGCTGGACACCGAGGAGTTCCGGCGGGCGCTGTCCCTCCCCGCGGAACGCGACGCCGCGGCCTTCGTCCGCTCCCGCGCCGCCGCCCGCCGGGCACTCGGGGCACTGTTCGCCCTCGAACCCCGGGACATCGCCCTCGGCCGGGACGACTGTCCCGGCTGCGGCGACGCCAGCCACGGTCCGCCCCGGCTCGTCGTCCCGCCGGTGCCGCTCGCCCTCAGCATGAGCCGGACCAACGGCTGCGGGGTCTTCGTGCTCGGCGCCGGTGCCGCGATCGGCATCGACGCCGAGGCGCTGCGCCCCGTACGCGGCTCGGCGACCACCGATCCGGACCTGACCCCCGCCGAGCGGGCCCACCTGGCCGCCCTGCCGCCGGGCCCCGGGCGGGACGCGGCCTTCCACCGCATCTGGACCCGGAAGGAGGCCGTGGTCAAGGCCACCGGCCTCGGCCTGTCCGGCGTCGAACTGGGCCTGCTCGAAACCCATCCCGCCCGCTCCGGCCCGGTCCGGGTCACCCACACCCACCGCGGCCGGACCACCGCCTGGACCGTCGAGGACCTCGAGGTCTTCGAGGGCGTCGCGGTGGCACTGGCCCGGCCGGCGGGACCCGCCGCGCACGGCCCGGTCCACCACCACACCGACCGCCCGAACACCCCCTGAACCCGCCACGCTCCACGTCCCCGCCCGACCGCCCCGGTACCGTCTCAGCGAAAGGCCCGCAGCGCCATGACCATCGAGTCCTTCCTTCCCGTGGACGAGCTGATCGCCACCCGTTCCCTCCCCGGCCGGCCCGCCTCCCAGGCCGCCCCCGGCGCCGCGCACTTCGACGCGTCCGGAGAACTGCTGGGCCTGACCTCCCAGGACCTGGACGCGTACTTCGCGCGGATCGCGGAGGCCGTGGAACAGGACGACCCGGGCCCGGCCGCGCGCGGCGGCTGGGAGGAGCGGGAGCGGCTGCGCTTCTCCACCTGGGTCCGCCGGGTCTACGAACACCCGCTGTCCCCGGTCGTGTTCGCGCTCCCCGTCACCCGGCTCATCCGGGAGGTCCAGCTGGGCCAGGCGGCCGAACTGGCGTTCCGCATCGACGTGGGCCGCGCCCGGGCGAAGGCCGCGAAGCCGTCCGCCGAGGTGCGGGCCACGGCCGCCGTCGCGTCCGCCTGGGCCATCGTGGCCGACGCCTTCGCCCAGTCCCCGCGCCCGCCGCGCGAGCGGGTCGTCGGCGACGTGTGGACCATCGTGCGGGAGACCATCGAACCGGCCCTGCGGCCGGCCGGCACCTTCCAGCCGCGCTCCCACAGTTCCTGGTGAGCGCCCGGCCGGTGCCCGGCCCGCACGCTCACCGCACCGCGGAGGGGAAGGCGTCCCGCGTGGTCAGCGAGGCCGCCAGCAGCCGCACCAGGTCGTTGCACCGGTACAGCGGCCTGCCCTGGGCGTCCAGCCCGGACAGCTCCATCAGGGCGCGGTCCACCAGGGCGTCCAGGGCCGACTCCGCCTCCTCCTCCGCCGAGCCCAGCACCAGTGCCGCGTACTGGGCGGAGAAGGGCTCCCCGTCCCAGTCGGCGAGTCCTGTCAGCGCGGCCAGCTCGGCGCCGCCCACCCGGCGCACGCAGTGCACCAGCGCCTCGCGCACGCTCACGTCCCCGTACGCCAGCTCGCCCAGCCGGCCGTCCGGATCGGCGAGCCGGGCCGCCAGCCGGGCCACCGGCCAGTGCGGCCGCGCCGCGAGCCGGGCCCCGGTCACGGAGAGGGCCAGCGGCAGCCCGGCGCAGTACGCCACCAGGTCGTCGGCCGCGTCCGGGTCCGCCTCCAGCCGGTCCCGGCCGACCAGCGAGGCCAGCAGTTCCAGCGCCTCCTCGTCGTCGACCGGGGTCAGCGCGATGGTGTCCGCGCCCGCCACCCGGGCCAGCCGGGCCTGACTGGTGATCAGCACCGCCGCCTCGGGACCGCCCGGCAGCAGCGGGGCCACCTGCCGGTCGCCGACCGCGCCGTCCAGCACCAGCAGCAGCCGGGCGCCCGAGGTCCGGGTCCGGTACAGCCGCACCAGCTCCTCCAGGTCCTGCGCGGCCGCGGCCGGCGGGGGCTCCCCGAGGGCGCGCAGCAGCCGCACCAGCACCTCGGCGGGCTCCTTGGGGGCGCCGTCCGGGTGGCACAGCTCCACGTACAGCTGCCCGTCGGGGAACCGTACGGCGCAGTCCTGGGCCGCGCGCACCGCGAGCGCGGTCTTGCCCACCCCGGCCATGCCGGTGATCAGCAGCCGGCGCGGGCGGCCGTCCTCACGGGTGAGCCGCTCGCGCAGCGCGGCCAGTTCGGTCCGGCGGCCGGTGAACTCCCCGTAGGGCGCCGGCAGCGTCGACGGCGCGGCCCGCCCCGCGGGCCCGGCGGCCGGAGCGGCGTCGCCGGCGGGGGCGGCGGGGGCGGCCGAGGCCAGGCCCAGGCCGCCGCCGAGCACCGCCTGGTAGGTGGAGCCCAGGGCCTCGCCGGGGTCCACCCCCAGCTGGTCGGCGAGGACCGCGCGCCCCTCGTAGTAGGTGTGCAGGGCGTCGGCCTGCCGCCCGCAGCGGTACAGGGCCGTCATCAGCTGGGCACGCAGGCGTTCCCGTACGGGGTGCTCGGCGACCAGCCCGGTCAGCTCGGCGGTCACCTGCTCGTGCCGGCCGACGGCCAGGTCGGCCTCGATCCGGCTTTCGAGCGCGATCATCCGGGCCTCTTCCAGCGGGGGCAGCTCCGTCTCGATCATCTGCTCCGTCGCGTTGGCCAGCGCGGTGCCCCGCCACAGGTCCAGCGCGTCGCGCAGCAGTGCCCCGGCCTCCTCGAACCGCCGCTCGGCGAGGGCCTCGCGGCCCAGCCGGTCGAGCCGGGTGAATTCGGTCAGGTCGATCCACGCGCCGGGCGCCCGCAGCACGTAGCCGGGCTGGCGCCGGACGATCTCGATCTCCTCGCCGAGGTGCTTGCGCAGCCTCGACATGTACGTGTAGATCTGCGCGCTCGCCGTCGCCGGCGGGTCCCACCCCCACAGGAGCGCGCTGAGCCGGGCATCGGAGACCACGCGTCCCTCGGACAGCAGCAGCGCGGCGAGCACCGTGTGCACCTTCGAACCGGAGAGCGGGATCGTAGCGCCGCCTCCCCGTTTGGCCTCGATCGGCCCGAGCAGCCGGAAGTCCATGCGGCACCCCCTTCTGGTGTGAGCGTCCGTTCTGGATTCCAGAAGCTATGCGGGGGCCTTATTGGCGGGTTATCGCTCGCCGTGCGCCTCCGGGAGCGCGCCGATATCCGCAGGTCAGGGCGGGCCGCCGGATCAGACGGGCAGGCCCGTCGGTTCCTTGACGCGCTTCATGATGATCTGGGAGTTGACCTCGGTCACCCCGGACAGCGCCGTCAGCCGCTCGATCCACAGCCGTTCGTACGCGCGCAGGTCCGCGACCGCGATGCGCAGCAGGCAGCCCGGACTGCCGAACAGGCGGTACGCCTCGACGACGTCGGGGATGTCCTGCAGCGCCGACTCGAAGGCCTCGACGGCGTCGCGGTCCCGGCGGACCTCCACCGACACCAGCACCTCGAACCCGCGGCCCACCGCGTCGGGGTCGATCACCGCGCGGTACCCCTGGATCACCCCGTCCTGCTCCAGCTGCCGCACCCGGCGCATACAGGGGGAGGGGGTCAGGCCCACCCGCTGGGCCAGCTCCTGGTTGCTGAGCCGGCCATCGCGCTGGAGCTCGCGCAAGATTTCACGATCAATCGCGTCCATGGCGCAATTATCGCTCGCCTTTCGTTACAGGTGAGCTCGAACGCGCAATCGCATTGCGCGTAGATCTCACTATCATTGCCCTCTCCAGAAAATCTGTACGAACTCCGGCCGGGGGTCGGTCCACACGTGAGGGAAGGGTGGCCATGGGGCGCATCGTCGTCATCAGCACCGGCGGGACGATAGCCAGCCGGTGGAAGGGCTCCGGCTTCGCCGCCGAAGCGGACGGCCGCGAGGTCATGGCCACCGCACCGCTGCCCGAGGGCGTCACCGTCGACGTCGTCGACCTGTTCAGCGTCAACAGCCCCCGCCTCACCACCGCCCACCAGCTCACCCTGCTGCGCACCGTCCACGAGGTCCTCGCCGACCCCGGCGTCGACGGCGTCGTCGTCACCCACGGCACCGACACCCTCGAGGAGTCGGCCTTCCTCGTCGACCTCCACCACCACGACGCGCGCAGCGTCGTCTTCACCGGCTCGCAGCTCCCCATGGGCTCCGCCGACGGCGACGGCCCCGGCAACCTCTACGACGCCCTCCTCACCGCCGCGACCACGCGCGGTCTGGGCGTCCTGATCACCTTCGCCGGCCGGGTGCACGCCGCCCGCGGCACCGTGAAGACCCAGGCCGTGGCCCTCGACGCCTTCGCCGACCCCTCGAAGGAGCTGCTCGGCAAGATCGGCTTCGGCAAGGTCGCCGTGCTGCGCCGGCCCGAGCGCCCGGCCGCCCTCGCCCTGCCCGCCATGCCGGAACTGCCGCCGCGCGTGGACATGGTGATGCACCACGCCGACGCCGACCCGCTGCTGCTGAACGCCGCCGTCGAAGCGGGCGCCCAGGGCATCGTCCTCATCGGCACCGGCGCGGGCAACGCCACCCCCGAGATCGTCGACGCCGTACGGGCCGCCGTGGCCCGGGGCGTCCTCGTCGCCCTGACCACGCGGGTCGCGGCAGGGCCCGTCACCGAGATCTACACGCACGGCGGTGCCGTCGACCTCGTCGCCGCTGGCGCCGTCCCGACCGGCACCCTTCGTGCCGGCCAGGCCCGGATCGCGGTCCTGGCCGCGCTGCTGTCCGCCACCGACCCGGCCGAGCGGACGCGGACCCTGCGCGCGGCCCTCGGCACGCCGGACCCGGTGCTCGTCGACGCGTAGGGTTCCGCCGCCGCACCGCTCCCGGGCCCCATAGGATCCCTGCAACGGACACGACGTCGCGGGGGGACGCAGACATGGAGCCCGGGATCATCGGCATCCGACTGGCCTCGGCGGCCATCGGCCCGCTCGTCAAGAAGCTCTTCGTCACCGAAGGCCCCGGGGCGGGCCTCGTCGACAAGCCGGTCCGGATCTCCGGATACGTCTCCTTCACCGGCGAGAAGCGCTCCCTGACGGAGTCCGATCTGCGCACGCTGGCCGCCAAGCTGGTCCGTCAGGCCCTGCGCACGGGCGAACGCCCCATCGCCGCCGACGAACAGCACGCGGTGGCCGACGCGCTGGCCGCCACCCTGCACGCCCTCGGCGACCTCACCCTCAGCGACGTGGACGGGGTCCGCCTCGGGGCCGCCGACTTCGCCCGGGAACTGCGCCGCGCCGCCGGCCGCCCCGAACGGGAACTGAGCGCGGACGGCACGTACTTCTACGAACGCCTCCTCGAAGCCGCCTGCCTGCACATCCTGCACTTCTTCACGCAGCGCTCCACCTTCGTCGCCCGCGCCCTGGTGGCGCAGACCCGGGGCATCGCGGAACTGACCGCCAAGGTGGACGAACTGATCCGCCGCGACCCGCTGCCCGGGGCTCAGGACGCGGCGTTCGAGGAGGAGTACCTGCCGTACGTGGCGCGCAGGCACGCGAAGCTCACCATCTACGGAATCGACCTGGGCAACTCCCCGACCCGGTGGCCACTGGACGCGGCGTACCTGAGCCTGGAGGTGACGGCGCGGCCGGGGATGCGGATGGTTGCGGCGAGCGACCTGGACTCCGATGCCGAAGCCGGCGCGCCCTCGGGCGTGTTCGCCATCGACGGCCCCGTCGACCCCGACCGGGCCGAGTGGATCCTCCGAGCGATCGGCGAGGGCCCGGACCGCGCCGACCGGGCCCTGGCCGGCAGCCGCCGGGTCCTGCTGCGCGGCGAGGCCGGCTCCGGCAAGACCACCCTCGTGCAGCGGCTGGCCGTGTCCGCCGCCCGCCAGGACCTCCCGCCGCAGATGGCGTACCTGGAGGACCGCATCCCCTTCGTGCTGCCCCTGCGCACGCTGACCCGCCACGGCGAACGGCTCCCCGAACCCCGGGAGTTCCTCACCGCCGCCGGCTGCCCGCTCGGCGGGAGCCAGCCCGACGGCTGGGCCCACCGCGTCCTGGCCTCCGGTCGCGGCCTGGTCCTGATCGACGGCATCGACGAGGTCCCCGACCGCGAGCGCGAACGCGCGCGCACCTGGCTGCGGGACCTGATGGACCTGTACGACGGCGACAACCGCTGGCTCGTCACCTCCCGCCCCTCCGCCGTCGGCACGGACTGGCTCGCCGAGGACGGCTTCACCGAGCTGACGCTCTCCGCGATGGGCCCCGCCGAGATCGCCACCTTCATCAGGCGCTGGCACGCGGCCGCCCGCCAGGGCACGGACCAGGACGAGGAACTGGAGGCGTACGAGGCCCAGCTCCTCACAGCCGTCCGCCTCAAGCCCGACCTCGGCCGCCTCGCCACCAACCCCCTCATGTGCGGCCTGATCTGCGCCCTCCACCGCGACCGGCGCGGCTACCTCCCGCACGGCCGCAAGGACCTGTACGAGGCCGCGCTGTCCATGCTGCTGAGCCGGCGCGACCGCGAGCGCGACCTGCGGGTCCCGGACCTCCGCGAGGAGCCGCAGCTCGACCTGCTCCAGCGGCTCGCGTACTGGCTGATCAAGAACGGCCGCACCGAGATGGACCGTTCACGGGCCGAGGACATCATCGCCCGCGCCCTGCCCGCCGTCCCGGAGGCGGCGGCCCTGGGGGAGGCGCCCGCCGTCTTCGAACACTTCCTCCAGCGCAGCGGCCTGCTCCGCGAACCGGCCCCCGGCACGGTCGACTTCGTCCACCGCACCTTCCAGGACTTCCTCGGCGCCCGCGCCGCCGTCGAGGACGGCGACTTCGGCCTGCTGACCGCTCGCGCCGCCGACGACCAGTGGGAGGACGTCATCCGGATGGCGGTCGCGCTCGCCCGGCCCGCCGAACGCGTGACGGTCTTCCGCGACCTGCTCGCCGTGGGCGACGGCGCCACCGACCGGCGCACCAAGGCCCGCGTCTACCTCCTGGCCGCGGCCTGCCTGGAACACGCGACCACGCTCGCTCCCGGGACCCGCGCGGAGGTGGAGGCGCGCACGGCCACCCTCATCCCGCCGCGCGACGAGAAAGAAGCCCGCGCCCTGGCCGAGGCCGGCCCGCTGGTCCTGGGCCTCCTCCCCGGCCCGGCGGAGCTCGACCGACCGGACGCGTACTACGTGGTGGTCGCCGCCTCGCACGTCGCGTCGGACGCCGCGGTCCCCTTTCTAGCGCAGTTCGCCGGACACCCCTCCCTGATGGTGCGTTCCCAGCTCATGTGGGCCTGGTCCCGGTTCGGCGGAGCCGACTACGCGGACCAGGTCATCGCGCACCTGGACCCGGCCGACCTCCTGTACACCGTCCGGTCGGACGAGCACGTCCGCCACCTGGACCGCCTGGGCCTCACGGTGCACGGTCTCGACATCAGGGGCGGGGTGTCCCCGGAAGCCCTGGCCGAGTTCCTGAGCCGCCGCAGCCCCACGCACATCGCGCTCCAGGGCGCGACCGTGTCGGATCTGGACTTCCTGGCGGGGCAGTCAGCCCTGAGGTCGCTCAGCGTCGTCGGCTGCCGGGACCTGACGGACCTGTCCGCGCTCGGCGGTCTGCCGGTCCAGGATCTCGCCCTCCTCGACGTCCGGCCGGATCTCGAACCGCACGCCGTCCCGGCGGCCCTCGGCCTCGACAGCCTCCAGGTGTCGGCTTCGGCGTTCGACGTCCTGCCGGCGGACACGGCCCTGCCGGACCTCACCCGCCTGACGGTCGACTGCCGGAACGGGGAGAGGGGCCTGCGGGCGGCCGTCCGCCGCATTCCCGAGCTCTTTCCCCGGCTTGAGGCATGCACGTTCCGCGGGGACGTCACCGCGGAGGGCGACCTCGACCTCGCGCCCCTGGCCGGGCTGTCCGGCTTGAGGGAGGTCACCGTCTCGACGGACCGGGACCGCGTCCGCGGCGCGGAGCGGCTGCCGGGGCCCGTACTTCTGGAGTGCAGGGGCAAGACCCCGTCGCTCCTGTCCGTGTACCGGCACGGCCTCGGCCGGTGACGCGGCGGCGGCCCCGGCCCGGCCTCAACCGCCCGCGAACACCCCCAGGATGCGGTCCGCCGCCGACGTCGCCGTGACGGAGCCCTCCCGGACGGCCGCCTCCAGGGCGGGAGCCAGCTCCCGCACCGCGGGATCGGCCCGCAGCCGCTCCAGCAGGGCCTCGCGGACCATCGACCAGGTCCACTCCACCTGCTGCGCGGCCCGCTTCGCAGCCAGCCGGCCGCCCGTCTCCAGGACGGTCCGGTGCTGCTCCAGGCGGTTCCACACCTCGTCCAGGCCCGCCGACTCCCGCGCGCTGCACGTCAGCACCGGCGGGGTCCACGCGGCGTCCGCCGGGTGCATCAGGCGCAGCGCGCCCGACAGTTCCCGGGCGGCGGCCTTCGCGTCGCGCTCGTGCGGGCCGTCCGCCTTGTTCACCGCGAGGACGTCGGCCAGCTCCAGGACGCCCTTCTTGATGCCCTGCAACTGGTCGCCCGTACGGGCCAGGGACAGCAGCAGGAAGGAGTCCACCATGCCGGCCACCGTGGTCTCCGACTGGCCGACGCCGACCGTCTCCACGAGGACCACGTCGTAGCCCGCCGCCTCCATGACGATCATCGACTCGCGCGTGGCCCTGGCCACCCCGCCCAGCGTCCCCGCCGACGGGGACGGCCGGACGAAGGCCGCCGGGTCGACCGCGAGCCGCTCCATCCGGGTCTTGTCACCCAGGATGGAGCCGCCCGTACGGGTCGAGGACGGGTCGACCGCGAGGACGGCCACCCGGTGCCCGAGGCCCGTCAGCATCGAGCCGAACGCGTCGATGAAGGTGGACTTGCCCACCCCCGGCACCCCGCTGATGCCGATCCGGCGCGCCCTGCCCGTGTGGGGCAGCAGCTCCGTCAGCAGCCGCTGCGCCAGGACGCGGTGGTCCGCCCGGGTGGACTCGACGAGGGTGATGGCACGCGCGACGTGCGCGCGCTTCCCGTCGAGCACGCCCTTCGCGTACACCTCGATGTCGATCTTCGGGGGCATACCCGGCGCCGCCTACAGCCCGTGGCCCAGATCCGCGGCCAGCCGCGTCACCAGGTCGTGGGCCGCGTCCGGGATGACCGTCCCCGGCGGGAAGACCGCCGTCGCGCCCATCTCCAGCAGCGTCGGGACATCGGCCGGCGGGATCACCCCGCCGACCACGATCATGATGTCCTCGCGCCCCTCCTCCGCCAGCTGCTCGCGCAGCGCCGGGACGAGGGTCAGGTGGCCGGCCGCCAGCGACGAGACGCCCACCACGTGGACGTCCGCCTCGACGGCCTGACGGGCCACCTCCGCCGGGGTCTGGAACAGCGGGCCGACGTCCACGTCGAAGCCCAGGTCGGCGAAGGCCGTCGCGATCACCTTCTGGCCGCGGTCGTGGCCGTCCTGGCCCATCTTCGCGACCAGGATGCGCGGACGGCGGCCCTCCGCCTCCTCGAACCGGTCGACGAGCGCACGGGTGCGCTCCACGGACGGGGACTCGCCTGCTTCGGTGCGGTACACACCCGAGATCGTACGGATCTGGCTCGCGTGCCGCCCGTACACCTTCTCGAGTGCGTCCGAGATCTCACCGACGGTCGCCTTCGCCCGCGCCGCGTCCACCGCCAGCGCGAGCAGGTTGCCCTCCAGGCCCTGGCCGGCGCCGCGCTCGGCGGCGTTCGTCAGCGCGCGCAGGGCGTCCTGCGTACGCGCCTCGTCGCGCTCCTCGCGCAGCCGCCGCAGCTTGGCGATCTGCTGCGCGCGCACCGAGGAGTTGTCGACGACGAGGACGTCGATCTGCTCGTCGTTCTCCACCCGGTACTTGTTCACGCCGATCACCGGCTGGCGGCCGGAGTCGATCCGCGCCTGCGTACGGGCGGCGGCCTCCTCCACGCGCAGCTTCGGGATGCCCGCGTCGATGGCCTGCGCCATCCCGCCGGCCGCCTCCACCTCCTGGATGTGCTGCCAGGCCCGGCGCGCCAGGTCGTACGTCAGCTTCTCCACGTACGCGCTGCCGCCCCACGGGTCGATCGACCGGCAGGTCCCCGACTCCTGCTGGAGCAGCAGCTGGGTGTTGCGGGCGATGCGCGCCGAGAAGTCCGTCGGCAGCGCCAGGGCCTCGTCGAGGGCGTTGGTGTGCAGCGACTGGGTGTGCCCCTGGGTCGCCGCCATCGCCTCGATGCACGTACGCGTCACGTTGTTGAAGACGTCCTGCGCGGTCAGCGACCAGCCGGAGGTCTGCGAATGCGTGCGCAGCGACAGCGACTTGGCGTTCTTCGGGTCGAACTGCCGGACCAGCTTCGCCCACAGCAGGCGAGCGGCGCGCAGCTTCGCGACCTCCATGAAGAAGTTCATGCCGATCGCCCAGAAGAACGACAGGCGCGGCGCGAACGCGTCCACGTCCAGGCCGGCGCCCTGGCCCGCGCGCAGGTACTCCACCCCGTCCGCGAGGGTGTACGCCAGCTCCAGGTCGGCCGTGGCCCCCGCCTCCTGGATGTGGTACCCGGAGATCGAGATGGAGTTGTAGCGCGGCATCTTCTGCGAGGTGAAGGAGAAGATGTCCGAGATGATCCGCATCGAGGGCTTCGGCGGATAGATGTAGGTGTTGCGGACCATGAACTCCTTGAGGATGTCGTTCTGGATGGTCCCGGCGAGCTTGTCGGGGGAGACGCCCTGCTCCTCCGCCGCCACGATGTAGAGCGCGAGGACCGGCAGCACGGCGCCGTTCATCGTCATCGACACCGACATCTTGTCGAGGGGGATCCCGTCGAACAGCTGCCGCATGTCGTAGATCGAGTCGATCGCCACGCCCGCCATGCCGACGTCGCCCGTCACGCGCGGGTGGTCGCTGTCGTAACCCCGGTGCGTCGGCAGGTCGAAGGCGACCGACAGGCCCTTCTGCCCGGACGCCAGGTTGCGCCGGTAGAAGGCGTTGGACTCCTCGGCCGTGGAGAAACCGGCGTACTGCCGGATCGTCCAGGGCTGGTTCACGTACATCGTCGGGTACGGCCCGCGCAGGTACGGGGCCATGCCCGGGTACGTGCCCAGGAAGTCCAGGCCCTCCAGGTCGCGCCCGGTGTACAGCGGCTGCACGCCGATGCCCTCCGGGGTCTCCCACAGCAGGTCGCCGGCGGCGGCCCCGGTGGACTCCTTCACCGCCGCCCGCCACTGGTCCTCGGAGGCACCGCGCGGGGCCGCGCCGAGGGCGAGCTCGGAGAAATCGGGGATGCTGCTCACTGCGCGACTCCCATCCGGTCGAGTACGGAGGACAGCACGGCGACCGCGTCGCAGCCGGCGAAGACGTACTCGTCCACGGCGCCGGCCGAGGTGCCGGGCCTGCCCGCGAGGAACACGGTCGTCGCGCCGGCCCCGCGCAGGGCGGCGGCCACCGCCCCGGCCTGCTCCTCGTACAGCGCGTCGCTGGAGCACAGCACCGCCACGCCGTCCGCGCCGCTCGCCGCGTACGCCTCGGCGGCGCCTGCCGCGTCCACGGACACCGGGTCGTGCACCGGCTCGATGCCGCCCGCCTGGAAGAGGTTCGAGGCGAACGTGGCGCGCGCGGTGTGCGCGGACGCCGGGCCCAGCGCGGCGAGGAAGATCCGCGGCCGGGCGCCGGTGGCCTCCAGGTGCGCGTCGCTGCGGGCGCGCAGCGCCTCGTACGCCTCGTCGCGCCGCACCCGGGGCAGACCGCCGGACGGCACCGTCGGCAGGGGCTCGCGCACCAGGGGCTTCTCCGACAGCAGCGGGAACTCGCTGACGCCGGTGACGGGCTCGCGGCGGGTGGCCAGCTTCTTGGAGCGTGCCGCCCAGGTGGCCGCGAGGCGCTCGGCGACCAGCCCGGAACGCAACGCGGCGGCCTGTCCGCCCGCCCGCTCGACGGTCTGGAAGAACTCCCAGGCGGCGTGGGCGAGTTCCTCGGTGAGCTGCTCCACGTAGTACGACCCGCCCGCCGGGTCGATCACCCGGGCCAGGTGCGATTCCTCCAGCAGGACGGTCGAGGTGTTGCGGGCGATGCGGCGCGCGAAGGCGTCGGGCAGGCCCAGCTCGCTGTCGAAGGGGAGCACGGTGACGGAGTCCGCGCCGCCCACTCCGGCCGCCATGCAGGCGACGGTGGTCCGCAGCATGTTCACCCACGGGTCGCGGCGGGTCATCATCACCGGCGAGGTGACGGCGTGCTGCCGCTGGGCGCCCGCTCCGGGAGTGCCGCAGGCCTCGGCGATCCGGGCCCACAGCCGCCGGGCGGCACGGAGCTTGGCGATGGTCAGGAACTGGTCGGCGGTCGCGGAATAGCGGAACTCCAGCTGCCCGAAGGCGGCTTCGGAGCTCAGTCCGGCCTCCGTCAGGGCGCGGAGGTACGCCACGCCGGTGGCCAGGGACAGCCCCAGCTCCTCGGCGGCCGAGCCGCCCGCCTCGTGGTAGGGCAGGGCGTCGACGGTCAGCGCGCGCACGCCCGCCCAGGAAGCCGCCGCCTCACGGGCGATCTCGGCGGCGGGGGCCGGGTCCAGGGCCTCGCCGGTGCGGGCCTCGTGGCCCAGCGGATCGATGCCGAGCGAGGCGCGGGCGGCGTCCGGGGCGGTGCCGCGCTCCGCGAACAGGGCGAGCAACGCCCTTGCGGCGTCGGCGTATTCGGCGCCCGCGTCCAGGGCGACCGGGGCGAGGTCGAGGTAGACCCCGTCCAGGGCCCGGCCCAGACCCTCCACCGGGATGCCGTGGTGGCCGACGGGCAGCCACAGGGAGGTCGTGCCGTTCTCGAGGTCGGCGAGGGCCGCCTCGTTGACCCGTACCGGATCACTGCCCGCGATGCGCTGGCGCACGTCCCAGCCCGAGGTGCTGTTGCCCTCGGGAGTACCGCCCCGTACGAAGGGCGCGAACCCCGGGAACCCGGTGTCGGGACAGTCCGCGTCGGGGCGCGCCGTGTACAGCGGGCGGGTGATGAGCCCGTCCTCGAGCGTGGTGGACAGTGCTGCTTCCGCTGCCTCGCCGGTTACTTCCTTGCCCGACTTGCGCAGTACGCCCTCGACGAGGCGTTGCCACTGCTCATGTGTCGCGTCAGGAAATTCGGCGGCCAGGGAGAGCCCGTCGTCAGGCAGGACCGTCATGGCTCGAATGCTAGGGGGGCCTACTCGGCGGTACCAGAACCATCGGATGTGATCTCGCCCTCTCAGATGAGCCCGCCCAGGCCGTGCGGCGTGCGGCCCGGCCCGCCACCGTGCCGCACGATCCAGCCTCGCCGGCGTGTGGGGCGCGGGGTCTGGGGCGGAGCCCCGGGAAACGCTGGAAGGGCGGATAGGGGACGGCCCCGCGCAGCGGCGGCCTCCGCACCCCCACCGGCCGCGGTCATGGCGGGCGCGTTGCGGGGCCATGAATTCCAGCCAGCCGTTTCCGGCCGCCCGGCACGGAGAAACCCCAGGTCAGCGCGGCTCACCGGCCGGCCCCCGAGCCCTCCGGCGGGGATTGACCCACCGCGGGGCCCCTGACACGCTCCGAGCCATGACCGCGAACGACCACCTCGCTCCGCGGCTCCACACCCCCGGCTCCCGTACCGCGCCGGGCACGTGTCCGGGCCGCTGTCCGGCCCGCACCGGCGCCTGACACTCCAGGCTGCCCCGTACTCCGCCGCCCTGCCGGCCCCGCCCCGCTCCGCCGTGCCCGAAGGCCCGGAGTCGTTCCGGCGGTGCCGGACCCCTGGACGTGCCGCCCCGCCCTCCGGCGACCCCCTTCCCCCCGCGCCCCGCTTCCCAGGGCGCCACCGGCAGCTCCCTGCGGACAGAGCCGGCACCCGCCGGTGTCCGCTCCGCCCGCCCACCCGACACCCGCCACACCTCCGAGGAGTCCCCGTGCCCACCGCAACCACCCCCACCCCCACCCCCACCGTCACCCGCCTCGGCGGCCGCCTCGGCGCCGAGATCGGCGGCGTGCGCCTCGGCGGCGAGCTCGCCGCCACCACCGTCGCCGAGATCCGCGCCGCCCTCCTCACCCACAAGGTCGTCTTCTTCCGCGGCCAGGACCACCTCGACGAGGCCGGCCACGAGGCTTTCGCCCGGCTGCTCGGCACGCCCGTCGCACACCCCACCGTCCCCTCCGCCGACGGCCGCTACGCCCTCGGCATCGACTCCCACCACGGGGCCCGCGCCAACCAGTGGCACACCGACGTCACCTTCGTCCCGGCCTACCCCGCCTTCTCCGTCCTGCGCGCCGTCACCGTCCCCCCGTACGGCGGCAACACCCTCTGGGCCAACACCGCCACCGCCTACGCCCACCTACCCGAGCCGCTGCGCGCCCTCGCCGACGGCCTGCGCGCCCTCCACTCCAACGAGTACGACTACGCCGCCCTGCGGCCGGACGGCCTTCCCGAGGCCCTCGCCCAGTACCGCGAGGTGTTCACCTCGACGGCCTTCCTCACCGAACACCCGGTGGTCCGGGTCCACCCCGAGACCGGCGAACGCACCCTGCTCCTCGGCAACTTCGTCCAGCGGATCCAGGGGCTCACCGGCCGCGACAGCCGCGCCCTCCTCGACCTCTTCCAGGCCCACGTCGAGAGCCCCGAGAACACCGTCCGCTGGCAGTGGCGGACCGGCGACGTCGCCATCTGGGACAACCGCGCCACCCAGCACTACGGCGTCGACGACTCCGACGACCACGAGCGCGTCCTGCGCCGCGTCACCGTCGACGGCGACGTCCCGGTCGGCCCCGACGGGGTGCCCTCCCGCCTGATCAGCCCGGAAGCCGTCCCGGAGCCCTCGTTCGGCATCGCCTCCGGCGCCTCCACCACCGCCACCGCCGCCTCCATCGCCACCGCCTGACCGCCAGAACGGAGCACCCCGTGCCGCCCAGACTGCTCGCCCTCACCGGCAGCCCCTCCGCCCACTCCCGTACCGACGTCGTCGCCGACCACGTGCTGTGGCGCCTGTCGCACGCCGGCTTCGAGACCGCCCGCCTCCCCGTACGCACCCTCCCCGCCGCCGACCTGCTCTCGGCCCGGCGCGGCGAGCCGGAGATCCGCCGCGCCCTGGAGGCCGTCGCCGCGGCCGACGGCCTGGTCATCGCGACCCCGGTCTACAAGGCCTCGTACACGGGCCTCCTCAAGGCCTTCCTCGACCTGCTCCCGCAGGACGGCCTGGCCGGGAAGACGGTCCTGCCCCTCGCCACCGGCGGCAGCCTCGCCCACGTACTGACCCTCGACTACGCCCTGCGCCCGGTCCTCGCCGCCCTCGGCGCCCGGCACGTCACCGCCGGGCGGTTCGTCCTGGACTCCTCCGTCGAACGGGGAGCCGGCCCGGACCGGCTGCGGCCCGAGGCGGAGCTGGACCTCTTCCAGGCCGTCGACGAGTTCGCCGGCGCCCTGCGCGGCCACACCGCCGAAGCCGCCGCCCTCACCGCCACCCCGTAACCAGCAGCCCCGTCACCCAAGGACCCCGCCATGCCCGCAGCACCCGCCACGACCACCCGCTCCCGGCGCCAGTTCCTCACCCTGCTCGGCATCTCGGCGGCGGCGGTGAGCTGCGGCACGGCCACCGCCACCGGAGGCGGCCGCCGCTCCGGCGGCCAGGTCACCACCCTCAAGTACCAGGGCAACGTCGGCGCCGTCACGCTCCCCGAGCTGGCCGCCGACCTCGGCTACCTGGAGGGCCTCACGCTGGAGTGGGTCGGCAACACCATCAGCGGCCCCCAGGACATCCAGTCCGCCGCCACCGGCCAGATCCACTTCGGCGGCGCCTTCAACGGCGCCATCGTCAAACTCGCCGCGAGCAAGGCCCCGATCACCTCCGTCATCTCCTACTACGGCGTCGACCAGGACGCTTACAGCGGCTACTACGTCCTGGAGGACAGCCCGGTCCGCTCCGCCCGCGACCTGTTCGGCAAGAAGGTCGGCATGAACACCCTGGGCGCGCACTCCCAGGCGCTCCTCGACATCTACCTGAGCCGCAACGGCGTCTCCCAGGCCGAGGCCGCCAAGGTGGAGGCCCTGGTCGTGCCGCCCGTGAACACCGAGCAGGTGCTGCGCCAGAAGCAGATCGAGGTGGGCGTGCTCAGCGGCGTGCTGCGCGACAAGGCCCTGGCGGCGGGCGGGATCAGGCCGCTGTTCAGCGACTACGACCTGCTCGGCCGGTTCAGCGCCGGCTCGTACGTGATGACCCGGCGGTTCGTGAAGGAGAACCCGGACACGGTCCGCACCTTCGTCACCGGGGTCGGCAAGGCCATCGAGTGGTCGCGCACCACACCGCGCGAGGAGGTCATCGCCCGCCAGACCGAGATCGTCCGCAGGCGCGGCCGCAACGAGGACACCTCGACGCTCCGGTTCTGGCGCTCCTACGGGGTGGCGGGGCCTTACGGCCGCATCGAGGACGGGGAGTTCCAGCTCTGGCTGGACTGGCTCGGCAAGCGCGGCGAGATCAAGCCCGGCGGGCTCAAGGCGGCCGGCCTCTACACCAACGAGTTCAACGGCCTCGGGAAGGGCTGAACCGGCATGACGAAGATCGTGTTCGACGCGGTGACCAAGAAGTTCCCGGTCAAGGGCGGCGCGGGCGAGTTCACCGCCCTGGACGGCATCGACCTGGAGATCGGCGCGGGGGAGTTCCTGGTCGTCGTCGGCCCCAGCGGCTGCGGCAAGTCCACCCTGCTGGACCTCCTCGGCGGGCTCACCCGCCCCACCTCCGGACGCATCCTGCTCGACGGCGAGCCCGTCACCGGGCCCGGCCTGGACCGGGGCATCGTCTTCCAGCAGTACGCCCTGCTGCCCTGGCGCACCGCGCTCGGCAACGTCGAGTTCGGTCTGGAGGCGACCGGCGTCCCGCGCCGGCTGCGCAAGGACCGCGCCCGCGAGTTCCTCGACCTGGTCGGCCTCGCCGGCTTCGAGGACCGGCACCCGCACGAGCTCTCCGGCGGCATGCGCCAGCGGGTCGCGATCGCCCGCTCGCTGGCGTACGACCCGGACGTGCTGCTGATGGACGAGCCCTTCGCCGCGCTGGACGCGCAGACCCGCGAGTCCCTCCAGGACGAGCTGCGGCGCATCTGGCTGCGCACCGGCAAGACGGTCGTCTTCATCACGCACGGCATCGAGGAGGCCGTGTACCTCGGGCAGCGGGTGGCCGTCATCACCTCCCGCCCGGGCCGCGTCAAGGAGGTGGTCCCCGTCTCCCTCGGCGACCGGCTCGCCGGGGCGACGGGCGAGGACCTGCGCTCCAGCCCGGAGTTCGCCCGCTACCGCCACGAGATCTGGGGCCTGCTCCACGACGAGGTGGCCCGCGCCCGGCAACTGGAGAAGGAGGAAGCCGCCGTATGAGCACCGACACCCCCGCCCCGGCCCGTCCCGAGCCGGAGGTACGAGGACCCGCGCGCCCGGCACCGGCCCCGCCGGCCCCCACCCCCACGGCCCCCGCGCCGGACGGGCTCCCGGCCGTCCCCGCCCCGCCCGCGGCCGCCCGCCGTCCGGCCCGGGCCGCGGCCGTCCTGCGGTGGCTGCGGGCCGGCCTGCTCCGCTCGGCGGCCGTCCTCGCCCTGCTCGCGCTGTGGGAGGCCGCGCCCCGGCTCGGCCTGGTCGACGCCACCTTCCTGCCCCCGGTCAGCGAGGTGGCCCGGGCCTGGTGGGAGCTGCTCGGCGACGGGCAGCTGGGCGAGCACGTCCGGGCCAGCCTCACCCGCGCGTTCGGCGGCTTCGTCATCGCCGTCGCGGTGGCGGTCCCGCTCGGGCTGCTGATCGGCTGGTACCGGCCCGTCGCCGCCTTCCTCGGCCCGCTGCTGGAGATCTTCCGCAACACGGCGGCCCTCGCGCTGCTGCCCGTCTTCGTCCTGCTCCTCGGCATCGGGGAGACCTCGAAGGTGTCGATCGTCGTCTACGCCTGCGTCTGGCCCGTCCTGCTGAACACCATCAGCGCCGTCCGCAACGCCGACCCCACCCTGGTCCGGCTCGCCCGGTCGATGGACCTGTCGACGCCCCGCCTCTTCCAGAAGGTGATCCTCCCGGCCTCCGTACCGGCGGTCTTCACGGGCATCCGGCTGGCGGGAGCGGTCTCGATCCTGGTCCTGGTGGCCGCCGAGATGATCGGCGCCAAGGCGGGGCTCGGATACCTGGTCAACGCCTCGCAGTTCAACTTCGCCATTCCGCAGATGTACGCGGGGATCGTCACGATCTCGGCGATCGGCGTCGCCTTCAACCAGCTCCTGGTCACGGTCGAACGCCGCCTCAGCCTCTGGCGCGTCCCCGCCTGACGCGCCGAGCCGCCCCGCCCCCGCCCCTTCGCCCGACCCAGGGAACAGACATGCCCGCAGCCCGCACCCTCCACCTCAACGCCTTCCTGATGAACTCCGGCCATCACGACGCCGCCTGGCGGCACCCGGCCGGCAGCCCCGAGCGCATCACCGACCCGCGCTACTTCCAGGAGCTGGCCCGCACCGCCGAGCGCGGACGGCTGGACTCGGTCTTCTTCGCGGACGGCCTCGCCCTCTGGGGCAAGGCCCGGCACAACGCCCTCGGCGGCTTCGAGCCGATCACCCTGCTCGCCGCCATCGCCGCCGTTACCGAGCACATCGGCCTGATCGCCACCGCCTCCACGACCTTCCACGAGCCCTACCACCTCGCCCGCACGTTCGCTTCCCTCGACCACATCAGCGGCGGCCGCGCCGGATGGAACATCGTCACCTCCGGCACCGTCGACGAGGCCCGCAACTTCAACCGCGAGGAGCACCTGGAGCACGGCCTGCGCTACGACCGCGCCCGCGAGTTCCTCGACGTCGCCACCAAGCTCTGGGACAGCTGGGAGGACGACGCGATCGTCCTCGACAAGGAGCGCGGCGTCTACGCCGACACCGACAAGCTGCATCCGGCCGCGCACCGCGGCGAGCACTTCTCCGTCGCGGGCCCGCTCAACGTGCCCCGCTCCCCGCAGGGTCACCCGCTGCTCGTGCAGGCCGGCTCGTCCGAGTCCGGGAAGGAGTTCGCGGCCCGGTACGCCGAGGCCGTCTTCACCGCCCAGCAGACCCTCGCCGACGGCCAGACCTTCTACAAGGACCTCAAGTCCCGCCTGGCCCGCTACGGCCGTACCGAGGACGAACTGCTGGTCCTGCCGGGCATCGCCCCCGTCATCGGCTCCACCGAGGCCGAGGCGAAGGCACTGGAGCAGGAGCTCACCGACCTCCAGGTCCCCGAGTACGGGCTCGCCCAGCTGTCCGGGATGCTCGGCACCGACCTCACCGGCGCCGACCTCGACGGCCCGCTGCCCGGACTCCCCGAGGAGCGGGAGATCAACGGGAACAAGAGCCGTTTCACGCTCGTCGCCGAGATCGCCCGCCGCGACGGTCTCACCCTGCGCGAGCTGATCGCCCGCCTGGGCGCCGGCCGCGGCCACCGGGTGTTCGCCGGCACCCCCGAGCAGATCGCGGACCAGCTGGAGGAGTGGTTCACCCGGGGCGCCGCCGACGGCTTCAACATCATGGCGCCCGTCCTGCCCACCGGCCTCACCGACTTCGTGGACCACGTCGTGCCGGTCCTCCAGGCCCGCGGCCTCTTCCGCACCGAGTACACGGGGAGCACCCTGCGCGAGCACTACGGTCTGCCGCGCCCCGCCAACCGCCACACCCGGCAGGGGGAC
Source organism: Streptomyces sp. NPDC034043 (assembly GCF_055575675.1). NCBI lineage: Bacteria > Bacillati > Actinomycetota > Actinomycetes > Kitasatosporales > Streptomycetaceae > Streptomyces > Streptomyces sp. NPDC034043. The sequence continues at coordinate 149,599 of NZ_JBVISF010000007.1, read as the reverse complement.
GGGAACGCGGCCCGGGCGGCCCTCAGGCCGGGAGCGAGTTGCGGTGGGAGCGCCGCCGGGCCGCGCTGAGCAGGGCCTGGATCTGGGCACCCGCCTGGTCGACGTCGTCGAGGACGGAGGGGAAGGGCAGTCGCACGTCGCGGTGGCCGGCGCGCTCCTCCAGGCGCAGGGTGATCCCGTACCGGTCCAGGGCGAGCGGCAGCGCGCGCACGACGGCGGCCGAGGGCCGCGGCCGTACCAGCCGCAGCAGCAGGGTCACCAGCTCGGGGTGGTCGTCGAGGAGGTGGGTGAGCATGCCCGCCTCGTACGGGGCGAGCGGGTCGGGCCACGCCCCGTCCAGTTCCTCCAGGCCGATGTACGAGGTCCCGCGCGCGGTCTCCAGCACCGCCCGGCCGTACTCCACGCAGGTGGTGGTCCCGGGGGCGGAGTCCTCGTCGGCCCAGGGCGTCAGCAGGTGGCCCAGGACGGTGACGCGGGCGCGCACCCGGTCGCGTACGGGCGTCGGGGCGATGTCGGTGAACTCCAGCCGGATGGCGGGGAGTCCGGTGCCCGGCTGCGGGGCGGGGTGCCCGGCCAGGGGTGCGGCGGGGTGCAGGTGCAGCCGTCCGAGCACGTCCCCGCCGTCCAGGTTGCGGACCTCGTGGCGCACCCCGTCGACGACCACCGTCATCGAGTGGGCGGCGGCCAGGACGGAGCGGACCAGCTCGGCCTCGGTGGGCCGGGCGGCGGAGGTGGCGGCGGGGGCACCGGGCAGGCGCATGCGGATCTCTCCCTCATCGGAGATTGACTTAGGTATGCCTAACCTAACTCATCGGTGAGGCGGGGAGTACCCCGCGCCCCAGCCGGGCGAGCGTCTCGGCGATCCGCACGGTAGAGAAGCCCAGCGTGTGCCGCTGGAACTGGTAGACCTCCGGGGAGAGCGGGCTGAGCAGGGCGTCCACGCTCACGTCGGGGTCGTCGGCACCGGCCTCCACCAGCAGGCCCCGCACGTGTGCGCGCCAGTGCCGGTACGCGCCGCCCGTGAACCGGGCCGGACCCGGGCCGATGCCCAGGGCCAGCGGCAGGTGGCGCTCCAGGTGTTCCAGGGCCGCGGAGTAGAAGGCCGCCAGCCGCTGCGCCGGAGGAGCGCCGGGCCCCAGCGGCGGCGGGCCGAACGCGAGCCGCCCGCCGAGGATCCGCTCGTGCTCCTCCAGGAGGGCGCCGGCCACGGAGGCGGGATCGGGGAAGCGGCGGTAGAGGGTGGCCCGTCCGACCCCCGCTGCCTTGGCTATGTGGTCCATCGTCACGCTGCGCGGATCCCGCTCGGTGAACAACTGCTCGGCGGCTGCGAGGATCTGGGCGCGGTTGCGGATCGCGTCCTCGCGCAGCGGGGGCCGCCCGGCGGCCGTGATGTCGCGTAGCGTGCGGACCTCGTCGCCATTGGCCATGGCGGCGACCCTACGTGCTCCGTGTCGGTGTTGGGCTGAACGGGTGAAACGCGAGAGGATGGGTGGATGCACATGAAGCGCGCGGCCGAGGCGGCCCGGTGAGCAGGTACGACGTCACCGACGAGCAGTGGGAGGGGCTCGCGCAGGTGGTACCCCTGCGCAGCCGCAACGAGTGGCCCTCCCGGGTGGACCACCGCACCATCCCCAAGGCTCCCGGACCGGCCGCGGCGGAACAGCGGCGCTTCGTGGTGATCCGGGTCCAGATCTTCGCCGACGCGCGGGAGGTGGCGGAGTACCTGATCGCGCAGATCCCCGTACTGCTGGACCTCACCGGCGCGGACAGCGAAGTGGCCAAGCGGATCCTCGACTTCAGCAGCGGCGTGGTCTTCGGCCTCGGCAGCGGCATGCACCGCGTCGACCGCAACGTCTTCCTGCTGGCGCCGGTCGGCACCGAGGTGGAGGGGATCGCGGCGGCGGCCGTCCCCCGATCGTAGGAAGGTCGCGGCGGCGGAACGGTTCGGCGGTCACCCGGCCCGCCCGGCGGACCGTACCGTCCGGCCATGGACGCCACCCTGGACACGACGAGGCCCGGTGCACCCGCCGCCGCCCCGACCGGTACGCCCGCCGCCGCCCCGACCGGTACGCCCCCGAGCGACGAGACCGCTGACAGCCCGTTACGCCCGCACCCCGCCCGCGGCACCCGCTCCGGCACGCCGCCGCGCCCCGCCGGAGCCACCGCCTCCGGCGGCGCTCCCGCCGACGCCGGCCCACCCCGCCCGGCCGTCACGCAGCTGCGGCTGTCCGCCTTCGGGACGCACCGGGCGGCCGTGTTCCCGCTGGGCCCCGTGACCCTCTTCACCGGCCCCAGCGGCAGCGGCAAGTCCCAGGCCCTGGCCGCCTACCGGGCGCTGGCCCAGCTCGCCTCCGGAACCACCCTGAGCGAGGCCTTCCCCGACCCGCGGGCCCGGGTGCCCGAACGGGCCCGGCCCGGCCCCGGCGGGCGGCGCGGCTTCCACCTCGGCTGCACGGTCGACGGCCCGACCGGCCCCGTCCGCCTCGACCTCGCCGTCCAGGCCGAGCCCGTGCTGCGCATCGCCGGCGAACGGCTCTCCCAGGACGGCCGGATCCTCCTCACCACCGCCCTGCGCGACCCGCGCCGCCGCACCGTCGAGGCCGCCTGGTTCACCGGCGGAACCGTCGGCGTGACCCGAGCGCAGCTGCCCGACGACCGGCTCGGGACCGGCCTGCTGCCGCTGCGCGTCGCCGGGTCCACGGCCGGGCAGCGGCGGGTGCTGGCCGCCGCCGAGCAGGTGGTGGTCGCCCTGCGGGCGGTCTTCCCCTGCGATCCGCGTCCCGGCCGGATGCGGGCGCCCGTCCCGCCCGGGGAGGGCCGGCTGCGCACCGACTGCGGCAACCTGGCCGACGTACTGCGCCGGACCCGCCACGAATGCGGCACCCGCCACGCGCTGCTCGCCGCGGCGGCGCGGGCCGGATGCGCCGGACCGGTGGCCGGGCTCGACGTACGGGCCGCCCCCGACGGCACCGGCCTCGTCGCCGCCGTACTGGACCGGGGCCCCGCCCTCCCCGCCACCGGCCTGGACCGCCTCGGTGCGGGGGAGCTGCGCTTCCTGGCGCTGGCTCTCGTCCTGCTCACCGGACCCGGCGTGCTGGCCGTGGACCCGGCCGCCGAACTGCTCTCCGCCCGCCAGGCCCTCACCGTCCTCGCCGACGGCCTCGACCGGGGACTGGACCGCCGGCAGGCCGCCGAACTGCTGCGCCTGGCCCTGCTGTCCGGCGGTCGCGGGCACATCCGGCTGGTGGCGGCGGTCGGCGAGGACACCGCGGGAACCGGACGGGGACTCCCGGGCGTCTCAGTGGTAGACCTGTCCCCATGAACGACGCCGCACCCACGGACGACGGGCCCGCTCACCAGCAAGGCGAACGCCTTTACCAACTCCAGCGACGGCTGGCCGATTTCGCGGCCGCCCGGAACTGGGCCCCGTACCACACGCCCAAGAACCTGGCCGTGGCGCTGAGCGTGGAGGCCGCCGAACTGGTCGAGATCTTCCAGTGGCTGACGCCGGAACAGTCGGCGGCGGTCATGGAAGAGCCCGAAAGCGCACACAGAGTGGCCGACGAGGTCGCCGACGTGATGGCGTATCTGCTGCAGTTCTGTGAGGTTCTCGGGGTGGATGTGCTGGATGCGCTGGCCGCGAAGATCGAGAGGAACGAACACCGCTTCCCGGTAACCGGGACTTCGACACCAGATTGTCACTCTTCGGAGTGATGGCGTCGTCCACAACCATGTTTGTGTCCACAGATTTCCGAATACCCCTGGCTTTACTGGCTCGCTGGCTTCACTCTGGGTAGTGAAGCATGAGGGGATGTCGTGCGGACGGGGGACGGCATATGGATGCGGTACGGCTCATCGCGGCCGGCCGGCACGCGCTGGCACGGAGCGGGGCGGCATGGGGCATCGTGGGTGAGGCCTGGCAGGCCCAGGCGCTCGCGCAGGGCATCGGGAGCTGGCTGGCCGTCAGCGGGCCGGCCGAGCTGAGGGCGGAGGCGCGGGGACTGGGGGAAGCCGGCGGCAGGGGCTGCGGGGTCGTGGACCGGGCGGCCCTGCTCGGTGAGGGGAGACCGCCCGAACAGCCCCCGAGAGCGGCGCAGCTGAGCGGAGTGGCCGACGTACGGCAGACGCTGCTCGGGCTCCAGGAGCTGCTCGGCGAGGTCGGCATAGCCCTGGTCGGGGTCGCCTGCGCGACGGACGAGGAGGGCCTGTACTGGCAGTGCATAGAGTCGATCGACGCGGCGGACGAGTCCAGCGACCGGGTACGGGCACTGCTGCGCCGGATGACGTTCGTGCCGGAGCGGGGTCCGGCTTCGGGAGTCGGCTGAGCCGGGAGTGAGCGGCAGGAGCCGCGCCGCCGGAAGGGGGCCGCGGCTGAGGGTCCCGGCGCGGGCGACGGGACCCCCGCGCGGTCAGCGGGACCGGTCCGAGCGGAGCTCGCCCTCGTACGCGCGGGTACCGGGAGCCGCCGGGGGAGTACGGTCCGCGGAGTGCTGGAGGTCGGCGTCGAGCTGCGAGAGGTCGGCGTTCAGCGCCGCCATCAGCTCCTCCATCTGCTGCAACAGGCCCTTCGGCGCCCCGCCCCGGGCGGGCGCCTCGGGCTCCTGGCGTGCGTCGTCGCGTGCTGCCTGTCCGGTCTGTCCTGGATGCTCTGGCACGGACTCGTGGGACATGGCGGCCTCCTCGGCCCTGGCCCTTCCGGTGCGGAAGGGGGCGGTGGACGCATCGGCGGGAGGCCGCCGGCGCGCGGGCCGGGCGGTCCGGCTCCGTCCGAGCCAACGATCTCCATCGCCGCTGGTCACTGGCGGGGCGGGGGGCGGGTCTCCCGATTGACGCGGATTCACCCGGCAGGGGTGGTCGGGGCAGGATGGGGAGCATGGATCTCCGCGTTTTCACCGAACCGCAGCAGGGCGCCAGTTACGACACGCTCCTGACCGTCGCCAAGGCCACCGAGGACCTGGGCTTCGACGCGTTCTTCCGCTCGGACCACTACCTGAGGATGGGCTCCGCCGACGGCCTGCCGGGCCCCACCGACGCCTGGATCACCCTCGCGGGCCTGGCCCGCGAGACGAAGCGGATCCGGCTGGGCACGCTGATGACGGCCGGTACCTTCCGGCTGCCCGGCGTCCTCGCGATCCAGGTGGCGCAGGTCGACCAGATGTCCGGCGGCCGGGTGGAACTGGGCCTGGGCGCGGGCTGGTTCGAGGAGGAGCACAAGGCGTACGGGATCCCCTTCCCGGCGGAGCGGATGGCACGGCTGGAGGAGCAGCTGGCCATCGTCACCGGGCTGTGGGCGACCGAGCCCGGCGCCACCTTCGACTACCGGGGTGTCCACTACCAGGTGGAGAACTCCCCGGCGCTCCCCAAGCCCGCCCAGGCCAAGGTGCCCGTCCTCATCGGCGGGCACGGCGCGCGGCGCACCCCGCGCCTCGCCGCCCGGTACGCCGACGAGTTCAACATGCCGTTCGCCTCGGTGGAGGACAGCCGCAGGCAGTTCGCCCGGGTCCGGGAGGCAGCCGCCGAGGCCGGGCGCAAGGCGGACGAACTCGTCTACTCCAACGCCCTGGTGGTGTGCGTCGGCAAGGACGACGCCGAGGTGGCCCGCCGGGCCGCCGCCATCGGACGCGAGGTGGACGAGCTCAAGGCCAACGGCCTGGCCGGCTCCCCGGACGAGGTGGTGGAGAAGCTCGGCACCTACTCCGCCATCGGCTCCTCGCGCGCCTACCTCCAGCTCCTCGACCTCGACGACCTGGACCACCTGGAGCTGATCTCCGCCCGGGTGCTGCCCCAGCTCGGATAGGGGACCGTGGAACCATGCCCCGTGCGACCGGCCCGCTCGCCGAAGCCCTGGCCCGCAGGGTCGTGCTCCTGGACGGCGGGCTGAGCAACCAGCTCGCCGACCAGGGCTGCGACCTGTCCGGGGGGATGTGGACGGGCCGGGTGCTCGCCGAGCGCCCCGACCAGGTGGCGGCCGCCCACACGGCGTACGTCCGGGCCGGGGCCGAGGTGCTGATCACCGCGAGCTACCAGGTCGGGCAGGACCCCGCCCTGCTGGAGCGGAGCGTGCGGGTGGCCGGCGGCGCGGCGCGGGCCGCCGGCCACGAGGTCTGGGTGGCCGCCTCGGTGGGCCCTTACGGGGCGGTCCTGGCGGACGGCTCCGAGTACCGCGGACGGTACGGGCTGGGCGTGGGGGAGCTGGCCGCCTTCCACCGGCCCCGGATCGGGGCGTTGCTGGCGGCGGGCCCGGACGTGCTGGCGCTGGAGACCGTCCCGGACGCCATGGAGGCCGAGGCCCTGCTGCGGGTGCTGGCGGGGACGGGGGCCCGTGCCTGGCTCAGCTACACCGTCGCGGGCGGCCGCACCCGGGCCGGCCAGCCCCTCGCGGAGGCCTTCGCCCTGGCGGCTGCCGCGCCCGAGGTGATCGCGGTCGGCGTCAACTGCTGTGATCCGGCCGATGTGCTGCCCGCCCTGGAGGCCGCCGCGTCCGTCACCGCGAAGCCGCTGGTGGCCTACCCGAACGACGGCTCCGTCTGGGACGCGGCGGCCGGCAGCTGGAACGCCCCCGCCACTCCGGCCCCCTGGCCGGTCCGGGCCTGGCGCGCGGCCGGAGCGCGCCTCATCGGCGGCTGCTGCCGCATCGGCCCGGACGGCATCGCCGCCCTCGGCGCCCAGCCGGCCTGACCGGGACCGGGTTCCGGGAGCCGGGCTCCGGGACCCGTGACGCGGCCAGGCAAGGGCCTGCGGCCGACTGTCACTCGATCGGGTGAACGCCCTTTCTGGTCGGCTGCCGCTGGGATAGGCAGGAGAGATGAAGCGCACCAGCAGGACGGGCGCCGCCGCCAGGCGCCGCATCACCCGCTCCAGGGCGTGCGGGGAGAAGAAGCAGTTCGCGAACGAGGCCGCGGCGGAACGGGCCGCGAGTGAGATGAACCGGATCCAGCCGTGGCAGCACGAGCGGATCGCCTACCTGTGCCCGTACAGCGGCAGCGAACCGCACTGGCACATCGGCCGCCCGCTCAACATTCCCAAGCAGCGCTGAACGCACGACGCCCCATGGAGGTGCTCGCAGGACGGTGGCCGAATCACCTCAGGGGGTGGTCCGGCCGCCGCACCTCGGCCGGACCCGGTCGTTGTGCAGGGTCCGACACCCCCTACGGGCGAGAGGAACCCCCATGGGACGCAGGAAGCCCAACAAGCCGGGGCGCAGCCGCCAGGCGCAGTACACGCTCCAGCAGTTGCAGCCCCCCGGCTACGACGAGTGGCTCAGGGTCGACCCGAAGTCCGCCGAAGCCGCCGACGACCCACGCCTGTCCCCGGACGCCGTCGGCCTCGTACGCCGCCTCGGGCGCCTGCGCGCCTTCTACCCGGGCCGCATCCCCGTCCAGGCCGTGCACCTCGACGTCGCCATCGACGAGGGCACCGTCCTGCTGCGCCAGGGCGACACGGTCGCGCCGCTGCCGGTCGGCGTGGCCGCGGAGATGCTCGGCGCCGACCCGGCCGGCGACCAGGTCCGCAGGAGCCTGCACGAACTGCACGCCCACGGCGGCGTCCTCGTGGACACCGGCACGGAGGCGACACTCCTGCGGATCGTCGCCCAGCGCCCCGAACGCCCCGGCGATCCCTGGGTGTTCGCCGACTCCCCGGAGGAGACGCTCGTCCCGAAGGTCTGCGTCCCCGCGTACCCCGGTGACATCAGCCTCGACGAGTTCGCCGCCCTGGCCTTCATCAGGTCCCGCATGGCCGAGGGCACCGAGGCCGACCCGGAGGAGTTCGCCCGGCACGAAGGCGTCGGAACCGTCGAGCGGGCCCGCGAACTCTTCGGGGCCGTCGCCGAGCTCGCCGGGGTCAAGGGATGCTCCGCCTGCCCGTCCGGTCACATCTGCACGCGTGATCCCGGCCCGTCCGACGACTGATCCCCGGAAATCCGTTCGCCCCGGCGATGCCGCCCAGGTCATGCTGGAGCGCATGTTCCTGACGATCAGCACCACCGGCACGACGGAGAATCCGGCCACTGACCTGGGATTCCTGCTGCACAAGCATCCCGGGAAGGCGCAGGCGTTCTCCACCTCGCACGGCACCGCCCACGTGTTCTACCCCGAGGCCACGGCCGAGCGGTGCACGGTCGCGCTGCTGCTCGAGGTGGACCCCGTCGCGCTCGTGCGGCGCGGTCAGGGCAAGGGGTCGGGCGGAACGCCCGACGCCGCCCTCGCCCAGTACGTCAACGACCGCCCGTACGCCGCCTCCTCGCTCCTCGCCGTGGCGCTGAGCGCGGTCTTCCGCACCGCCCTCAAGGGCCAGTGCGCCCTGCGGCCCGACCTGCCCGGGCACCCGCTCCCGCTGCGGATCGAGGTCCCGGTGCTGCCCGCCCGGGGCGGCCCGGAGCTGGTGCGCCGCCTGTTCGGGCCGCTGGGCTGGGAGCGGGTGGAGACCGGCCCGGTCGTGCTGGACGAGCGGTTCCCGGAGTGGGGCGACAGCCGCTACGTGCGGCTCGTGCTGGAGGGCCGGCTGCGGCTGGAGGACGCCCTGCGCCAGCTGTACGTACTGCTGCCGGTGCTCGACGACGCCAAGCACTACTGGATCGCCCCCGACGAGGTCGACAAGCTGCTGCGCGTCGGGGACGGCTGGCTGCCCGCGCACCCCGAGCACGCGCTCATCACCGCCCGCTACCTGGCCCGCCACAAGCGCCTCACGCAGGAGGCCATGGAGCGCCTGGAGCTGGCCCGGCTGGCCGAGGCCGACGGGAGCGAGGCCGAGGAGCTCGACAACGCCGTCGACGACAGCCCCGTCGACGACACCGCGGACGCCGCCGCGGACACGGCCGACGGGACTCCGGACGCGCTGGAGCGGTCCGTGCCGCTCGCCGTGCGACGGCGTGACGCGATCCTCGGCGCGCTGCGCGAGGCCGGCGCCCAGCGGGTGCTCGACCTCGGCTGCGGCCAGGGACAGCTGGTGCAGGCCCTGCTCAAGGACCCGGCGTACACCGAGATCGTCGGCGTCGACGTGTCGGTGCGGGCGTTGACGACGGCCGCCCGGCGGCTGCGGCTGGAGCGGATGGGGGAGCGCCAGAGCTCCCGGGTCCGGCTGCTCCAGGGCTCGCTCGCCTACACCGACAAGCGGCTGGCCGGCTATGACGCGGCCGTGCTGAGCGAGGTGATCGAGCACGTGGACCTGCCCCGGCTGCCGGCGCTGGAGCACGCCGTCTTCGCCGCGGCCCGGCCCCGCACGGTCCTCGTCACCACCCCGAACGCCGAGTACAACGTGCGCTGGGAGTCCCTGCCCGCCGGACACGTCCGCCACCGGGACCACCGCTTCGAGTGGACCCGCGAGGAGTTCCGCGCCTGGGCCGGCCGCGTCGCCGTCCGGTACGGCTACAGCGTCGTCCACGTGCCCGTCGGCGACGAGGACCCCGAGGTGGGGGCGCCGACCCAGATGGCCGTCTTCACCACCGCCACCGAGAGCCCGAAGGAGGCCGAGGCAGCATGAGCACCACCACCGAGCGCGCGGGCCACCGCGTACTTCCCGTCACCGACCTGTCCCTCGTCGTCCTCATCGGCGCCACCGGATCGGGCAAGTCCACCTTCGCCCGCAAGCACTTCAAGCCCACCGAGATCCTCTCCTCCGACCACTGCCGGGGCCTGGTCGCCGACGACGAGAACGACCAGAGCGCCAGCAAGGACGCCTTCGAGGTCCTCCACCACATCGCCGGCAAGCGGCTGGCCGCCGGCCGCCTCACCGTCGTGGACGCCACCAGCGTCCAGCGGGAGTCCCGCCGCGAGCTGGTCCGCCTGGCCCGCGAGCACGACGTCCTGCCCATCGCGATCGTCCTCGACATGCCCGAGGCGGTCTGCGCCGAGCGCAACGCCGCCCGGCCCGACCGGGCGGGACTGCCACGCCGGGTCATCCAGCGGCACCGCTCCGAGCTGCGCCGCTCCCTGCGCGGCCTGGAGCGCGAGGGTTTCCGCAAGGTGCACGTCCTGCGCACCGTGGAGGAGGCCGACTCCGCCGAAGTGGTGCTGGAGAAGCGCTTCAACGACCTCACGCACCTCACCGGCCCCTTCGACATCATCGGTGACGTCCACGGCTGCTCCTCCGAGCTGGAGACCCTGCTCGCCGAGCTCGGCTACGAGGACGGCGTCCACCCCGCGGGCCGCACCGCGGTCTTCGTCGGCGACCTCGTCGACCGGGGCCCCGACAGCCCCGGCGTGCTGCGCCGGGTGATGGGCATGGTCAGCTCCGGCAACGCCCTGTGCGTGCCCGGGAACCACGAGAACAAGCTCGGCCGTTACCTCAAGGGCTCCAAGGTCCAGCAGACCCACGGCCTCGCCGAGACCGTCGAGCAGCTCTCCCGCGAGAGCGAGGAGTTCGTGCAGGAGGTCAGGGAGTTCATCGCCGGTCTGGTCAGCCACTACGTCCTCGACGGCGGCAGGCTCGTCGTCTGCCACGCGGGGCTGCCCGAGAAGTACCACGGCCGTACCTCCGGCCGGGTCCGCGCGCACGCCCTCTACGGGGAGACCACCGGCGAGACCGACGAGTTCGGCCTGCCCGTGCGCTACCCGTGGGCCGAGGACTACCGGGGCAAGGCGGTCGTGGTCTACGGCCACACCCCCGTCCCGGACACGGCCTGGATCAACAACACCATCTGCCTCGACACCGGCGCCGTCTTCGGCGGCCGGATGACCGCCCTGCGCTGGCCCGAGCGCGAACTGGTCGACGTACCGGCCGAGAAGGTCTGGTACGAGCCGGTCAAGCCGCTCGCCGCCGAGGTGCCCGCAGGCCACGAGGGGCGCCCGCTCGACCTCTCCGACGTCCACGGCCGCCGGGTCGTGGAGACCCGCCACCTGGGCAACATCGGCGTCCGCGAGGAGAACGCGGCCGCGGCCCTGGAGGTCATGAGCCGCTTCGCGGTGGACCCCCGGCTGGTGCCGTACCTGCCGCCGACCATGGCGCCGACGGCCGCCTCCCAGGAGGAGGACCGTGCCGGCGGGCCCTTCCTGGAGCACCCCGCCGAGGCATTCGCCCAGTACCGGGCCGACGGCATCGGCCGGGTGGTGTGCGAGGAGAAGCACATGGGGTCCCGCGCCACCGTCCTGCTCTGCCGGGACGCGGACGTGGCCCGCGAGCGGTTCGGGGTCGAGGACGGCTCCACCGGGTCCCTCTACACCCGTACCGGCCGGCCCTTCTTCCCGGACCGGCAGGTCACCGAGGAGTTCCTCGCCCGGCTGCGTGCCGCGGTCGACGGGGCGGGGCTGTGGGAGGAGCTCGGCACCGGCTGGCTGCTCCTCGACGGTGAACTGCTGCCCTGGTCCCTGAAGTCCACCGGCCTGCTGCGCAACCAGTACGCGGCCGTGGGCGCCGCCTCCCGTACCGTCCTCCCGGCGGCCGTCGCCGCCCTGGAGGCGGCCGCGGCCAGGGGCGTGGACACCGGGGCGCTGCTGGAGCGCCAGCGCGGGCGGGCCGCCGACGCCGCCGCCTTCACCGAGGCGTACCGGCGCTACTGCTGGACCACCGACGGGCTGGACGGCGTACGGTTCGCGCCGTTCCAGCTGCTCGCGGCGGCGGGCCGGTCCCTGGCGGCCGTACCGCACGACGAGCAGCTGGCCTGGCTGGACCGGCTCGCGGACGCCGACGAGCGGACCGGCGGCCCGCTGCTGCGCCGGACCCGCCGCGTGTACGTGGACACCGGCGACGAGGAGTCCGTCCGTGCGGGCACCGACTGGTGGCTGCGGCTCACGGCCGAGGGCGGCGAGGGCATGGTCGTCAAACCGCTCCGGGCGTACGCCCGGGACGGGAAGGGCCGGCTGGTCCAGCCCGGGCTGAAGGTCCGCGGGCGCGAGTACCTGAGGATCATCTACGGTCCGGAGTACGCCCGTCCCGGCCGGCTGGAGCCGCTGCGCCACCGGTTCCTCGGACACAAGCGCTCGCTCGCCCTGCGCGAGTACGCGCTCGGTCTGGAGGCGCTGGACCGGCTGGCGGCGGGGGAGCCGTTGTGGCGGGTCCACGAGCCGGTGTTCGCGGTGCTCGCGCTGGAGTCGGAGCCGGTCGACCCCCGGCTGTGAGCGGCGTCCGTAAAGGCGCGGCGTAAAGGGAGGGCCCCCGTACGGCCGCGAATTAGGTCGTATGGGGGAACTTTCCCCTCCAAGCCCCGGGAAAGCGCCGGCGGGATCGTTCATCCAGGGCAGCGGAGTGTCCGCGACCCAGGAAGGACGGAACGTCACTTATGAAGATGACCGCGCGCGGAAGCATTGCGGCGCTCATGACCTGTATGGCCGCGGCCGGCGCGGCCTCCCCGGCCGTGGCCGACTCGGTCCCGGTGGGTGTCCCGCTGGAGGCGGTGGAGACCACGCTGGGACTGCCCGCCCCGCACCTGGCGACGGGGGTCCCGGTGCCGCTCGTCGGCGCCCCGGAGGCACCCCGGTTCCACCGGGGTGACCTGCTGCCGACCCCCTTGCTCCCGGTGGTGCCGATCGCCGCCGACCTCGGGGCCACCCGTCTCACGTCCCCGGTTCCCAACCTGATGGGCGAGCAGAAGACGGACGGCGAGGGGTTCCTCGAGTCGTCGGACAGCACCCTGCTCACCCGCACTCCCGGCGCGAACGTCCGTGCCCCGCTGACGATGCCGGACGCGAGCAATTCGGGGATCCCGAACCTGGCCGTCCCGGACCTGGGCCTGTCGGCCCCGGACGTCGTCGGCACCCCGACGGCACTTCTCGGCCTGCGCTGAGCCGGGAAAGCCGACGCGAGGTCAGAAGGCCGCCCGGTCTGGGAACGTGTACGGCATGGGATTCCACGTCGACTCCGAGACCGGGCGGCTTCGCCGCGTCATCCTCCACCGGCCCGACCTGGAGCTGAAGCGGCTCACACCAAGCAACAAGGACGCCCTGCTCTTCGATGACGTGCTGTGGGTGCGCCGGGCCCGCCAGGAGCACGACGGCTTCGCGGACGTGCTCCGCGACCGGGGGGTGTCCGTCCACCTCTTCGGCGACCTCCTGCGGGAGGTCCTCGACGTCACCGAGGCACGGCACCTCGTACTGGACCGGGTCTTCGACGAGAAGGAGTACGGGCCGCTCGCCACGGACCACCTGCGCGCGGTCTTCGACGGGCTGCCGTCGGACGCCCTCGCGGAGGCGCTGGTCGGCGGCATGACCAAGCGGGAGTTCCTGGAGCGGCACGCCGAGCCGGTCTCGGTGCGCTTCCACGCCCTGGAGATGGACGGCTTCCTGCTCGGGCCGCTGCCGAACCACCTCTTCACCCGTGACACCTCCGCCTGGATCTACGACGGGGTGTCCATCAACGCCATGCGCTGGCCCGCACGCCAGCGCGAGACCGTGCATTTCGAGGCGATCTACCGGCACCATCCGCTCTTCACCGGATCCGGCCCCTTCCACTACTGGTCGCAGGGCCAGCCGGACTACCCCTCCACGATCGAGGGCGGGGACGTCCTGGTCATCGGCAACGGCGCGGTACTGATCGGGATGAGCGAACGCACCACCCCGCAGGCGGTGGAGATGCTGGCCCGCGGCCTGTTCGCGGCCGGCTCGGCGAAGGTCATCGTGGCCCTCGACATGCCCAAGCGGAGGGCCTTCATGCACTTGGACACGGTGATGACGATGGTCGACGCAGATACGTTCACTCAGTACGCCGGCCTCGGCATGCTGCGCTCGTACACGATCCGGCCGGGCGAGGGGGCGAGCGACCTCCGGGTCAGCGACCACCCGCCGGAGCACATGCACCGGGCCATCGCCTCCGCCCTCGGCCTGGACGGCGTGCGGGTGCTCACGGCCACGCAGGACGTGCACTCGGCGGAGCGCGAGCAGTGGGACGACGGGTGCAACGTCCTGGCCGTGGAGCCGGGAGTGGTCGTCGCCTACGAGCGGAACGTCACCACCAACACGCACCTGCGCAAGGAGGGGATCGAGGTGATCGAGATCCCCGGCAGCGAGCTGGGGCGGGGCCGCGGCGGCCCGCGCTGCATGAGCTGCCCCGTCGAGCGGGACCCCGTGTGACATGATCCACCCGTCCTGTATATCAATGCGGAGTATCGTATAGACTTCCAGCATCCCCTGTCAGTGCCACCCAGGAGCGTCCCCATGGCCACCGACCTCTTCGGTCGCAGTTTCCTCAAGGAGCTCGACTTCACCGCCGCCGAGTTCCGCGGCCTGGTCGAGCTCGCCGCCGAACTGAAGGCGGCCAAGAAGGCGGGGACCGAGCAGCGCCTCCTCCAGGGGAAGAACCTCGCGCTGATCTTCGAGAAGACCTCCACGCGCACCCGCTGCGCCTTCGAGGTCGCCGCCGCGGACCAGGGCGCCCACACCGTCTACCTCGACCCCTCGGGCTCCCAGATCGGCCACAAGGAGTCCGTCCGGGACACGGCACGGGTGCTCGGCCGGATGTTCGACGGCATCGAGTACCGGGGCGACAGCCAGCAGGCCGTCGAGGAACTGGCCGCCCACTCCGGCGTGCCCGTCTTCAACGGTCTCACGGACGACTGGCACCCGACCCAGATGCTCGCCGACGTCCTCACCATGACCGAGCACAGTGCCAAGCCGCTGGAACGGATCTCCTTCGCCTACCTCGGCGACGCCCGCTTCAACATGGGCAACTCCTACCTGGTGACCGGCGCCCTGCTGGGCATGGACGTACGCGTCGTCGCGCCGAAGGCGTACTGGCCGGCCGAGGCCGTCGTGGCGCGGGCCCGGGAGCTCGCCGCGGTCAGCGGGGCCCGGATCACCCTGACCGAGGAGGTCGCGGAGGGCGTGGCGCAGGCCGACTTCGTGGCCACGGACGTCTGGGTCTCGATGGGCGAGCCCAAGGAGGTCTGGGACGAGCGGATCGAGGCGCTGGCCCCGTACGCCGTGACCATGGACGTGCTGCGGGCGACCGGCAACCCGGACGTGAGGTTCCTGCACTGCCTGCCCGCCTACCACGACCTGGGCACGAAGGTGGCCCGGGAGGTCCACGAACGGCACGGGCTGGACTCGCTGGAGGTGACGGACGAGGTGTTCGAGTCCGAGCACTCCGTCGTCTTCGACGAGGCGGAGAACCGGCTGCACACCATCAAGGCCGTGCTCGTCGCGACGCTGGCCGAGCCCGCCGCATAGTCATGCGTGCCGCCCGGCCGGGCACGCGTGCGCCCCGCCCGGGCGGCACCGCGCGCCCTTCTGTCGCGTTTCTCTGACGGTGGTCACCGATCGGTGATAACTTCGATCGTGTGAGCCCCTTCACCGGTTCCACTCCAGCGACCGAACGGTGGCGCCACCTGCGGGTGACCCGGCAGGACGGCGTGGCCACCGTCACCCTCGACCGCCCCGAGAAGCTGAACGCGCTCACCTTCGGCGCCTACGCCGACCTGCGCGATCTGCTCGCCGAACTGTCCCGCACCCGTTCCGTACGCGCCCTCGTCCTCGCCGGTGAGGGCCGCGGCTTCTGCTCCGGCGGGGACGTGGACGAGATCATCGGCGCGACCCTCGCCATGGACACCGCCGAGCTCCTCGACTTCAACCGGATGACCGGCCAGGTGGTCCGCGCGATCCGCGAATGCCCCTTCCCGGTCATCGCCGCCGTGCACGGGGTGGCCGCCGGCGCCGGCGCCGTGCTCGCCCTCGCCGCCGACTTCCGGATCGCCGACCCCTCCGCCCGCTTCGCCTTCCTCTTCACCCGCGTCGGCCTCTCCGGCGGCGACATGGGCGCCGCGTACCTGCTGCCCCGCGTCGTCGGCCTCGGCCACGCCACCCGGCTGCTGATGCTCGGAGAGCCCGTACGCGCCACCGAGGCCGAGCGGATCGGCCTGCTCAGCGAACTGGTCGACGAGGGCAAGGCCGACGCCCGCGCCGCCGAACTGGCCGCCCGCCTCGCCGCCGGACCCGCCCTCGCCCACGCCCAGACCAAGGCCCTGCTCACCGCCGAACTGGACATGCCCCTGGCCGCCTCGGTGGAACTGGACGCCAACACCCAGGCCCTGCTGATGAACGGCCAGGACTACGCGGAGTTCCACGCCGCCTTCACCGCGAAGCGGCCCCCGGAGTGGAAGGGCAGGTAGCCACATGTCCGCGAGCGCCATGAGGGTGGCCGTCGTCGGCGGCGGACCGGGCGGACTGTACGCCGCCGCGCTGCTGGCCCGCCGGGGGCACACCGTGGAGGTCTGGGAACGCAACGCCCCCGACGACACCTTCGGATTCGGCGTGGTCCTCTCCGACGAGACCCTCGGCGGCATCGAACGGGCCGACACCGTCGTCCACGCAGCCCTCGGCGCCGAGTTCGTGCGCTGGGACGACGTGGACGTCGTGCACCGGGGCCGCCTGCTGACCTCCGGCGGCCACGGCTTCGCCGCCCTCGGCCGCCGCCGGCTGCTGGAGATCCTGCACGAACGCTGCGCCGGCCTCGGCGTCCGGCTCCGCTTCCGCGCCGAGGCCCCCGACGCCTTCGAACTGGCCCGCTCCCACGACCTGGTGGTCGCGGCGGACGGGGTGCACAGCGCGACCCGCGCACGCGGCGCCGCCCACTTCCGGCCCACCGAGACCCCCGGACGCTGCCGGTACATCTGGCTCGCCGCCGACTTCGCCTTCGACTCCTTCCGCTTCGAGATCGCCGAGACCGAGCACGGGGTCATGCAGCTGCACGGCTACCCGTACGCCCGCCCCTCGTCCGACCGGCCCGCGTCGGGGCCCGCCGGGTCACCGGGCCCGTCCGGTGCCTCGACCGTGATCGTGGAGATGCGGGAGGAGGTGTGGCGGGCCGCCGGCCTCGACCTGTGCGACGAGGACGAATCGGCGTCCCGCTGCGCCAAGACCTTCGCCGAGGCCCTGCGCGGCCGGCCGCTGCACGGCAACCGCTCGGCGTGGACCCGCTTCCGCACCGTCGTCAACGAGCACTGGTCGCACGGCAACGTGGTGCTGCTCGGCGACGCGGCGCACACCGCCCACTTCTCCATCGGCTCCGGCACCAAGCTCGCCGTCGAGGACGCCCTCGCCCTCGCCGAAGCCCTGGACCGCGGGCCCGACGTCCCCTCGGCCCTCGCCGCCTACGAGGAGGAACGGCGCCCGGCCGTGGCCAGCACCCAGCGCGCCGCCGCCGCCAGCATGCGCTGGTTCGAGGACCTCGCCGGATACGTGGACCAGCCCGCCCGGCAGTTCGCCTTCAACCTGCTCACCCGCAGCCGCCGCGTCACCCACGACAACCTGCGGCTGCGCGACGAACGCTTCACCCGGGCGGTGGAACGCGACTTCGGCTGCCCCGAGAACGCGGACGGCACGGGAACCCCGCCCATGTTCACCCCGTTCACCCTGCGGGGACTCACCCTGCGCAACCGCGTCGTGGTCTCGCCGATGGACATGTACTCGGCCCGGGAGGGCGTGCCCGGCGACTTCCACCTCGTCCACCTGGGCGGGCGGGCCCTCGGCGGCGCGGGGCTCGTCATGACGGAGATGGTGTGCGTCAGCGCCGAAGGCCGGATCACCCCCGGCTGCGCCGGCCTGTGGACGGCGGAGCAGGCGGCCGCCTGGAAACGGATCGCCGACTTCGTCCACGCCTCCGCGCCCGGTACGGCCCTCGGCGTCCAGCTCGGCCACTCCGGCCGCAAGGGCTCCACCCGCCTGATGTGGGAAGGCATGGACGAACCGCTCCCGGACGGCAACTGGCCCCTGGTCGCCGCCTCCGCGCTGCCCTACCGGCCCGGGGTCTCCGCCGTCCCGCGCGCCCTGGAGGCCGCCGACCTCGCGGCGATCCGCTCCGACTTCGCGGCGGCCGCCGTCCGCGCCGCCGAATGCGGCTTCGACCTGCTGGAACTGCACTGCGCGCACGGCTACCTGCTGTCCGGGTTCCTCTCCCCGCTCACCAACCGCCGCGACGACGCCTACGGCGGCCCCCTGGAGAACCGGCTCCGGTTCCCCCTGGAGGTCTTCGACGCGGTCCGCGAGGTCTGGCCCGAGGACCGCCCCATGACGGTCCGGCTCTCGGCCACCGACTGGGCCCCGGGCGGCATCACGCCCGAGGACGCCGAACGGATCGCGGCGGCCTTCGCCGCCCACGGCGCCGACGCCGTCGACGTCTCCACCGGACAGGTCGTCGCCGACGAGGCCCCCGAGTACGGGCGCTCCTACCAGACCCCCTACGCCGACCGGATCCGCAACGCGCTCGGCGTCCCCGTCATCGCCGTCGGCGCGATCTCCTCCTGGGATGACGTCAACTCGCTGCTGCTGGCCGGCCGCGCCGACCTGTGCGCGCTCGGCCGCCCCCACCTGTACGACCCGCACTGGACCCTGCACGCGGCCGCCGAACAGGGGTACGCGGGCCCCGGCGCGCCCTGGCCCGCCCCGTACCGGGCCGGCAGCCGCAGGCCCCCGACCGGCAAGGGGTAGATCAGAGCGCCTCCAGCACGACGCGGTCCTCGACCGGCGTGTAGCCGAGGCGCTGGTAGATGCCGTTGCTGGTGGGGTTGGCCAGGTCGGTGAAGAGCAGCACGTGATCGGCGCCGGCCGCGTACGCGGCGCCGCTCGCGGAGTGCGTGACCCCGGCGGCGTAGCCGCGGCCCCGCGCGGCGGGCGGGGTGTACACCGGCCCGATCCGCGAGGCGCCGGCGATCGGGCGGGAGAAGCCGGCCACCGACACGGGGACGCCCCGGTGCTCCCAGAGCAGGCAGCCGCCGTAGGAGATCCGGTCGCGCAGGGCGGCCTCGGAGGGCGTGCCCGGCGCGTCGCACTCCCGGTGGAACGCCGTGAGCCACTCCACCAGCAGCGGCAGGTCCGCCTCGGCGGCGGGCCGGCCGCGGCCCTCGGGGACCGGGTCCGGGGCGCGGAGCCCCTCCAGCCGGTACAGCCGCTGCTCCTCGGCGACGCGGGCCGGCGCTCCCCACACCCCGGCCAGCGCCGAGGCGTCGGACCGGCGGGCGTTCAGGGCCGCGGCGCCGCGGAGCAGCGGCTCCGACGCGAAGGCGGAGCCCAGCTCCCGGACCGCCTCCACGGGCAGCGCCCCGAGCAGCAGCGGGAAGGGCGGGGTGCACACCAGGGCCCCGGCGACGGCTCCGTCCGCCGCGGTCCACCAGCCGAAGACGGGGTCGGCTGAGCCGAAGGCGTGCGGGCCCCGCCGCACCAGGGCATCGGTGACGGTCAGCAGGCTGGTGTTGACGACGGGCTGCGCGGCGACGGCCGGGCACGCGGCGGCCAGATAGGCCGCCAGATCAGTGCTGAAGGTCCATGTCATGCCCCATCGTGGCGGCCCGGGGGAGCCGGCCGCACCGGGATTTCCGGTGCCGGGGGCCGGGGCCGGCGCCGGGGACCGGGGGCCGGGGGCCGGCCGGGGGCCGGGGGCCGGGGGCGGCGCCGGTGTCGGCGGCCGGCAGCGCGCGCGGGGCCGGTGGGTGCGCGCTCCCCCGCGTGGGGGAGACGATCCCCCCGCACGGGGGAGGAGCGGGGCCCGGGCCGCTGGGATCTTGGGAGTGCGAGCAGCCGCCGGCCGGCGGCGGCCACGGGCCGAGGAGGAACCATGAGCGGGACGCACCCCATCCGGGCGGAGTACGGCCGGGTCACCGGACCGGCGCGGCTACGGATGCACGAAGCGGGCGCCCGTGTCGCGCAGCCGGGCGTGGAGTTCGGCGAAGACCGCCGCGGCGCGGTCGCCGGGCCAGTCCGCCGGGAGCAGCTCCCGCGGCAGCCCGGGGTCGGCGTAGGGCAGTCGCCGCCAGGAGTCCAGGGCGGCCAGGTAGGCCCGGTAGGCGGCCTCGGGAGTGGGCTCGGGGCCCGTCTGGAGGGCCCGCAGGACCGGTTCGTGCCGGTCGAGGAACTCCTCGTGCTGCTTGGCCAGGGCCGTCAGGTCCCACCAGCGGCCCACCGCCTCGGCGGTCGGGGCGAAACCGAGATGCGTGCCGCGGAAGAGTTCCACGTATCCGGTCAGGTGCAGCCGCTCGAGGGTGTGCCCCGTCTCCTCGGCCAGCTGGGCGGGCGCGATCCACACGCCCGGGGCCACCGCCCCGAAGCCCAGCCGGGCCAGGCGCGAGCGCAGCAGGTGCCGCTTGTGCCGCTCCTGCTCCGGGACGGAGAAGACGGCGACCAGCCACTCCTGGGACACCGGCACGGCTCCGTAGATCCGCCGGTCCCCGTCCTCCAGCAGCAGCCGGGCCTCCTCGGAGAGCTCGTATCCGGCCGAGCCGTCCGCGGCCTTCGCGGGCACCAGGAAGCCGCGCCGCTTCAGCCGGGACACCGAGGAGCGGACGGAGGGCGCGTCGACCCCCGCCGCGCCCAGCAGGCGGACCAGCGCCGATACCGGGACGGCCCCTTCGAAGGACCGCCCGTAGGCTCCGTAGAACGTGACGATCAAAGATCGCGGAGTGTGCTGCTCGACCACGGGTTCACTCTAGATCGCGCAGCCGGAACCGCTGAAGTTTGCCGGTCGGGGTCCGCGGCAGCGCCGGCAGGAAGACGAAGGAGCGCGGGCACTTGTGCGGGGCGAGCTCCCCCTTCATGAAGGTCCGGAGGGCTTCCTCCGTCAGCACCGCGCCGTCGCGCGGCACGGTGTAGGCCACCACGACCTGCCCGCGCCGCTCGTCCGGACGGCCGATGACCGCGGCCTCCGCGACGTCCGGATGGCGCAGCAGGGCCTCTTCCACCTCGGGGCCCGCGATGTTGTAGCCCGAGGAGATGATCATGTCGTCGGCGCGGGCGACGTAGCGGAAGTAGCCGTCGGGGTCGCGGACGTAGGTGTCGCCGGTCAGGTTCCAGCCGTCCCGGACGTACTCGCCCTGGCGGGGGTCGGCGAGATAGCGGCAGCCGACCGGTCCGCGCACCGCCAGCAGCCCCGGCTCGTTGTCCGCGACGGGCCGCCCGGAGGGGTCCACCACCCGGGCCTCCCAGCCGGGGACCACCCGGCCGGTGGTACCGGGGCGGATGTCCTCGTCGGCGGCGGAGATGAAGATGTGCAGCAGTTCGGTGGCCCCGATGCCGTTGATGATCCGCAGCCCGGTGCGCTCGTACCAGGCCTGCCAGGTCGCGGCGGGCAGGTTCTCGCCGGCCGAGACGCAGCGGCGCAGCGCGGACAGGTCGTAGGCGCCCGTGTCGTAGGGGCCCAGGGTGTCCAGCATCGACCGGTACGCGGTGGGCGCGGTGAACAGCACCGTGACCCGGTGCTCGGCGAGCGCCGGCAGCAGCGTCCGGGGCGTGGCCCGCTCCAGCAGCAGCGCGCAGGCGCCGGCGCGCAGCGGGAAGACGACCAGCCCGCCGAGGCCGAAGGTGAAACCGAGCGGCGGACTGCCGGCGAACACGTCGTCGGGGCGGGGCCGCAGGACGTTGCGGGAGAAGGTGTCGGCGACGGCGAGGAGGTCGCGGTGGAAGTGCATGCAGCCCTTGGGACGCCCGGTGGTCCCGGAGGTGAAGGCGATCAGCGCGACGTCGTCGGCGGAGGTGTCGACG
Organism: Streptomyces sp. NPDC034043; assembly: GCF_055575675.1. Classification (NCBI taxonomy): domain Bacteria; kingdom Bacillati; phylum Actinomycetota; class Actinomycetes; order Kitasatosporales; family Streptomycetaceae; genus Streptomyces; species Streptomyces sp. NPDC034043. The sequence continues at coordinate 128,207 of NZ_JBVISF010000007.1, read as the reverse complement.
GCGGGGTAGGGCGCGGAGTGCGCCTCGGCGAGCCGCAGCAGGTCGTCTGCGCCCGTGCCGCCGTACGGGGTGATCCGCAGTCCGGGTACCCGGGCCCGGGCGAGGTCGTCGAGGGCGCTCACATGGCACAGGGCGTGCCGTACCTGGGCCATGGAGCACACCGTGGCCAGTTCCTGGGCGCGCTGCTGGGCCAGGACGGTGACGGCCACCGCGCCCGCCTTCATCACGGCCAGCCAGCAGGCCGCGAGCCAGGGGCCGGTGGGCCCGCGCAGCAGCACCCGGTTGCCGGGGACGACGCCGAGGTCGATGGTGAGGACGTGGGCGAGGGCGTCGACGCGCTCACGGAGTTCCCCGTACGACCACACCCCGCCGGCGCCGTCGCGGAAGGCGGGCCGGTCCGCCCCGAAGCGCTCGACGGTGGCGTCGAGCAGTTCGGCGCCGCAGTTCAGCCGGTCCGGGTAGGCCAGTTCGGGCAGCTCGAACAGGAGCTGCGGCCAGTCGTGGGCGGGCGGCAGGTGGTCGCGGGCAAAGGTGTCGGCGTGAGCGGATGGCTTGAGCTCCAAGGCGGTTACGCCCCCTTGCGACGTCCGGATTTTTGGGGTGGAGCCGGCCGTGCGAATGCCTTCCGAGCGTATCGTGATGGTGACGGCAGTCAACAGGACGCGATAAGAGTGTCGACAGGACTTGGGGGCATGCGGATGGCCGGCTTCGCGCTCGCGGCGGAACAAGAGGAATGGTGCGGCCGGTTGCGCGCCCTGGCGCGCGACCGGCTCAGGCCGCTCGCCGAGAAGGGCGAGCCCGGACGGGTGAACCGGCCCCTGCTGGCCGAGCTGGGAGAACTGGGCCTGCTGGAGCGGGTCTTCGCCTCGGGTGCGCTGGAGCTGTGCCTGCTGCGGGAATCCCTCGCCTACGGGTGCACGGAGGCGGAGACGGCCCTGGCCCTCCAGGGGCTCGGGGCCCACCCGGTGCTCCGGTCGGGCAGCACGGCCCAGCGGGAACGGTGGCTGCCGGGGGTCCGGGCGGGACGGCACGTGGCGGCCTTCGCGCTGAGCGAGCCCGGAGCCGGCTCCGACGCCGCGGCCCTCGCCCTGGCGGCGGCCCCGGACGGGCCGGGCTGGCGGCTGACGGGGACCAAGTGCTGGATCTCCAACGCTCCCGAGGCCGACTTCTACACCGTCTTCGCCCGTACGGGCGAAGCCCCCGGAGCGAAGGGCATCACGGCCTTCCTGGTCCCCGCCGACCGCCCGGGGCTGACGGGGGAGGCCCTGGAGATGCTCTCCCCGCACCCGATCGGCTCGCTCGCCTTCGACGGCGTACCGGTCGGCCGCGAGGACGTACTCGGCGAGCCCGGTCAGGGGTTCCGCGTCGCGATGCAGACCCTGAACCTCTTCCGGCCCAGCGTGGGCGCCTTCGCGGTCGGCATGGCGCGGGCCGCCCTCGACGCGACGCTGGCCCACACGGCGGGCCGGACCGCCTTCGGCGGGGTGCTCGCCGACCTCCAGGCGGTGGCGCACCGGGTGGCGGAGATGGCCACCCGCACCGAGGCCGCCCGGCTGCTGGTGTACGCGGCGGCCGGGGCGTACGACAGCGGCGCGCCGGACGTCCCCGGCCGCGTCGCCATGGCCAAGCTCCTCGCGACCGAGACGGCCCAGTACGTGGTGGACCACGCCGTACAGCTGCACGGCGCGGCCGCCCTGCGCCGGGGCCACCTGCTGGAGCACCTCTACCGCGAGGTGCGCGCGCCCAGGATCTACGAGGGGGCGAGCGAGGTGCAGCGCACCATCATCGCCAAGGAGCTCTACCGGGGGGTGGCGGCGCGATGAGCCCCGAGCGCCTCAACCCGCCGGAGCTGTCCCCGGCCACCGGCTTCTCCCACGCCGTGTCGGCCACCGGGTCGCGGATCGTCTTCCTGGCCGGCCAGACCGCGCTGGACGGCTCCGGGAAGGTGGTCGGGCAGACCCTGCCGGAGCAGTTCGAGCGCGCCCTGGCCAACCTGCTGGCCGCCCTCGCGGCGGCCGGCGGCGTCCCGTCCGACCTGGCCCGGGTGACGGTGTACGCCGTGGACGTGGAGGCGTACCGCGCGCACGCCGCCGAACTGGGCCGCGTCTGGCGCCGCCTCGCGGGCCGTGACTACCCGGCGATGGCGGTGGTCGGGGTGGTCCGCCTCTGGGACACCGAGGCCCAGCTGGAACTGGACGGGATCGCGGTGCTCCCGTAAGCGCGCCGCCCGCCGCCCGCGCCGCCCGCCGCCCGCGCCTCCGGCCGGCGGCCGGGTTGCCCGCCGGAGGCGCGGGCGCCCGCGGCGGGGGTCAGGGGCGGCCGGTGACGTGGCCGCCGTCCACGCGCAGCGCGTGGCCGGTGACGAACTCGGCTCCCGCCAGGTACAGCACCGCCTCGGAGATCTCGGAAACCTCGCCGATCCGGTTCAACAGAGCGAGCCCGCCGAAGGAGTCCACCTCGGTACCAGCGTGCAGCGGCGTGCGGATCACCCCCGGCGCGACGAGGTTGACGCGGATGCCGTCCGCCGCCAGCTCGGCGGCCAGGCTCGTCGTCAGCGCGTGCACACCGGCCTTGCTGACGATCGGGGCGGAGCAGGGGAAGCCTGCGACCGCGTGGTCCACCAGCACGGTGCCGATGTTGACGATGCTGCCGCCCCGGCCCTGGGCGCGCAGGGCCCGCACCACGGCCTGGGTGGTGAGGTACGTGCCCTTGAGGTTGCCGGTGAGGAACCCGTCGAGCTGCTCCTCGGTGACCTCGGTGAAGGGCGTGGAGGCGAAGGTGCCGGCGTTGTTGACCAGGACGTCGACGCGGCCGAAGCGCTCCAGCGCGGTGCGCACGAGCAGCTCGCCGGTCTCCTTCGCCGCGATGTCGCCCGCCGCCCACGCGGTGCGCTCGGGCTGTCCCAGTCCGGCCGCGGCCTTGGCGAGGCGGTCGCGGTCGCGGCCGCCCAGGACCACGTTGGCCCCGTCGGCGAGGAAGGCCCGGGCGATGTCCAGGCCGATACCGCTGGAGGATCCGGTGATCAGGGCGGTGCGGCGGGTCGTGGTGTCGGTCATGTCCGTGGTGCCTTTCGGTCGGCTCGGTGGAGACACCAGAAACGTATGAGCCGTCAATCGATAACACCACGACGGAAATTGGAGCATGGGATAATCCAGCGTTATGGATGTGGACCTGCGGGACCTGGAACTCCTCGACGCCACCGCCGAGACGGGCTCGTTGACCGCGGCCGCCGAGCGGCTCTACGTCAGCCAGCCCGCCCTGAGCCAGCGGCTGACCCGGCTGGAGGACCGGCTGGGAATGCGGCTGTTCGACCGGCGGGGCCGCCGCCTGGTGCCCAACGCGGCCGGCCGCCGGATGCTCGTCACCGCCCGCCGCATCCTGGGCGAGCTGGAGTCGGCCACCCGCGACCTGCGGGACATCCGCGACGGCCGCGAACGGCGGGTGCGCTTCGCCGCCCAGTGCAGCACCACCTTCCCCTGGCTGCCGCCCGTACTGCGGGCCTTCCGGGAACGGGAGCCGGACATCGAGGTGAGGATCGGGACCGTCCCCGACGACGCCCCCATCCCGGCCCTGCTCGAGGACGAGATCGACGTGGCGCTCATCACCAAGCCGGACGCGCGGATGGACCGGGTGACCCTGACCCGGCTCTTCGAGGACGAGATGGTGGCGGTGGTGCCCGACGGTCACCCCTGGGCGGGGCTCCCGCACCTGACCGCCCGTGACTTCGACGGCGCGGACCTCGTCCTCTACGACGTCTACGACCAGAGGCGCATGCCCGCCGAGCCGCTGCCGATCCCCGCCGGGGCCCAGCCCGGCCGGGTCACCACCATGCCGGTGGTGACCGATCTGGTGGTCGAGATGGTGGCGGGCGGCCAGGGGGCGGCGGTGCTGCCGAACTGGGTGGCCGCCCCGTACGCGTCCTCGCACGGCCTGGCCCTGGTCCGGATCGGCGAACGGCCGCTGACCCGGACCTGGTTCTGCGCCACCCGGCCGGGTCCCCACCCGCCGCACCTGGAGAGCTTCGTGGAGGAACTCCTGACCCGCCTCAGGGCTCCCGGGCCATGACCGGCGGGCGTCCGGCACGGAGGCGATGACCGGCGCCGGTCCGGCAAGGCCGTCCGTACGGGGCTCAGCGGGCGTCCAGCAGGGCGCCCGTCCATTCCTCGATGCCCGCCACCGTGCGCGGCAGGGCGCCCGGCATCAGGCGGGCGCCGTCGGCCGTGATGACCGGGTCGTCCTCGATGCGCACCTGATGCCCCGCGGTTCGGCCGGGAGCGTCTCGTCGTCCGGCTGGAGGTAGAGCCCGGGTTCCGCCGTGAGGACCTGGCCCTCCTCCAGCACCCCGTCGAGGTACGTCGCGGCCCGCGCCTTCGCGCAGGTCGAGCCCGGCATGTGCCCGCTGCCGCACAGGGCGTACCGCCGGTACAAGTCGCCCTCCGGGTCCTTGAGGATCCCCCACTCCGCGAGACCCTCCGCGATGACCCGCATCCCGGCCCGGTGGAGGCCCCGGAAGCCGGCTCCCGGCCGCAGTGCGGCGATGCCGGCGTCCTGGGCGGCGAGCGCCAGCTCGTAGACCTGCCGCTGCATGGGGGAGAACCGGCCCGACAGCGGGAGGGTGCGGGTGATGTCGGCCGTGTGGAGGGTGCCGGTCTCCACGTCCGCGTCCAGCAGCAGCAGTTCGTCGCGGGCCGGGGACCCGAGGGTGTCCAGGCGGGCGCAGCGGACGCCGGTCAGCCGCTCGGCCTCCGCCAGGTCCGGGCGGCGTCCCACCCAGAACTCGCCGTAGCGGCGGTCCCGGTAGAACTCCTCGTCGCCGTGGGCCCCGGGGCGAGCGGGGGGCGCAGGTACAGGACCGCCTCGTGGCCCTGCGGTCCGGCCGGCTCCAGCACCAGGACGCGGCCCGCCTGGTCCTCGCCCGTCAGCCGACGGTGTGGCCGCCCAGTTCTCCGCCATGAAGCAGGACAACTCCGCTGAAACCGGGAGGTCGTGGCTGCCGGCGCTCAGGGGGCAGGGGGCGTCGGTCGCGGGGACCCCCTCAAGAAGTACTGAACTGGTGTGCGCCTAGGTCTTGCCAGTGCAATTTCACATTACTATGTTACAGCTCACACCGCGGCACGTTAATCCCCGTCAAACGCCGTGTGACGCAGGGCAGTTCGCACCTTTCCCCCACCTCCCTCCCAACAGGAGTCATCGGTGTTCCAGCACAGAGCTGTGCGTACGTCTCTCCTCTCCGCCGCCGTGGCGGTCACCCTCCTCGCCACCGCCGGCCAGGCCTCGGTCCAGGCCGCCGCCCCGGCCGCCCCGGCCGCACCGGCCACCACCTTCTCCGCCGGAGCGCGGGGTGCGACCGCCACGGCGCCCAACCCCTTCGACGAGGTCGACCGGCTGGCCGACGCCAAGCCGCTCACCCCGGCGCCCGCCCCGGCCCCCGGCGGCAAGGCCGTCACCGACGGCCGGGTCCCGGGCGCCGCCCCGGCCGTGGAGGCCCCGGGCTCCACCGCGAGCGCCGAACGCGCGGAGAAGAGCCGTGAGTCCGCCCTGACCGCGCCGACCGCGAAGAGCGTCGCCGCGGGCGTCCCCTGCACCCTCGACGGGATCAAGAACCTCACCCCGGAGCAGTTCGCCGACTTCCTCGCCGACCAGGCCGTCACCGCCGACGGCTGTCTGCGCGGGCTGATCTGGACCTGGGACGCCCGCCTGGCGCCCGTCATGTCCGACGCCCACGTGCAGGCCGTCGCCCGCCGCATATCCAGCCTGGCCGCCGCCCACGACGGCCGTAACTCCTCGCACCTGGAGGAGATGTTCACCTACCTGCACGCCGTCGCCTACCACGACTTCTCCCGTGACGAGATCGACGTCACCGACGCCCCCACCGTCGCCGCGATCCGCCAGGCCATCGACGCCTTCGGCAACGCCGCGCGGACCTTCGACGTCACCCCCTCCAACGCCCGCACCCTGCGCGAGGCCCTGTACTCCGCCGGACCGGGCCTGCGCCACCACCAGCTCGGCCTGGTCAAGAAGGTCCTGGCCACCATGGACCCGGCGCACCCGGCCACCCACCTCGACGCCGGCTGGGCGGGCGCCGTCCTCGCCGCCCTGTCCACCAACTACCTGGGCGTCTACCCGGGCAACCAGGACACGGCCTTCCACGCGGCGGTCGCGGGGGACGCCTCGTACCGCGCCGCCTTCAAGGCCTTCGCCGGCTACACCCACCTGAAGGGCACCGGCAACGCCTGGGTGGCGCGCGACGCCCTCAGCGAGTACGCGCGCTTCGGCCAGGTCGAGGGGCTGCGGGACCAGGTCGTCGCCGACCTCGGCACCATGCTGGAGCCCGCCAAGTCCGGCCTCGGCACTGAGGCCTGGGCGAAGATCGTCTCCTGGCTCAACTTCTACGAGGCCTGCAAGCCGTACGGGGTGTGCAAGGAGGACATCGAGAAGCAGATCTTCCCGTACACCTACACGTACGACAACGGCGCCATCAAGGTCCGCACCGGCCTCGACAAGACCACCGTCGACCAGCTGTACTACGCGAGCAAGCAGGTCAAGACCCAGTTCCACCGCGTGCTCGGCACGGACCAGCCGCTCGCCGGCGACCCGAACAGCACCCTCAACATCGTGCTCTACGGCTCCCGCGCCGACTACGAGAACTACCACCCGATCCTGACGGGCTACGACACCAACAACGGCGGCATCTACATCGAGAACGGCGCCACCTTCTACACCTACCAGCGCCGCGTCCCGCAGGACTCCTCCCTGACCCTCGAGGAGCTCTTCCGCCACGAGTACACGCACTACCTCAACGGCCGCTTCGCCGTCCCCGGCTTCTTCGGCCAGGGCCCCTGGTACGAGGGCGACCGCACCACCGCCATGGACGAGGGCACCGCCGAGTTCTTCGACGGCGCCACCCGCGACAACGGCATCGCCGTCCGCAAGTCCCTGGTCAAGAGCATCATCAACGACACCGCCGGCGGCGGCCCCCGCATGACCGTCGAGCAGCTGCTGAACGCCACCTACGACGGCGACGGCTTCCGCTTCTACAGCTACGCGGGCACCTTCTTCGAGTTCCTGTGGACCGAGAAGCCCTCGCTGCTGCGCGAGATGTACCGCCACCTGCGGGCCAACGACGTCGCCGGCTACGACGCGTGGCGCCACCGCCTGGGCGCGGACACCTACCTCCAGCGCGACTACGACCGCTTCCTGGACGCCCAGATCGCCAAGGTGGACCAGCTCTTCGTGCCGAACACCACCTTCACGCCGAACGAGCGGCTGCGCGACGCGGCCCTCTCCTCGGTGAAGTCCTCCTTCGCGGCCGCCACCTACAACACCCCGGACTGCGTGGAGAACGGCGACCCCGGCAAGCGCCGCTTCACCTGCACGGGCCGGATCACCGCGAACCTGAAGAACTGGCGCAGCGAGGACCAGAACTTCAAGGACATGTCCGAGACGGTCGACTACTTCATCCTCGACCGGGCGGGGGCGGCGTCCAACAACCTGGCCGACATGAACTGCTCCTTCGGCCCGCTGGAGATCTGGAGCAACAAGACGGCGGCCACCGCCTCCTACAGCTGCGAAGGCCCGCTCCGCAGCTGACACACGTCCGGCCGGCCCCGCACCTGACGGGGGGCGGGGCCGGCCGGGCACACCACCCTAGGCACCCTCAAAAGAATGTGACATATTACTGACCATGGACGTCGTGATCATTGGCGCCGGCGTCGTCGGAGCCGCGTGCGCGTACTACGCGACCCGCTCCGGTCTCTCCGTGGCGGTGGTGGACCGGGGGCCCGTCGCCGGCGGCACCACCGGCGCCGGGGAGGGCAACCTGCTCGTCTCCGACAAGGAGCCGGGCCCCGAGCTCGACCTCGCCCTCCTCTCGACGGAGCTCTGGCGCGACCTCCGCGCCGGACTCCCCCGAGCGGTCGAGTACGAACCCAAGGGCGGCCTGGTCGTCGCCCCCGACCCGGCGACCCTCAAGGCCCTGCGCGTCTTCGCCGAAGGCCAGCGCGCCGCGGGGGTCATCGCCGACGAGGTGGGACCGGACGCCCTCCACGACCTGGAGCCCCACCTGGCCCCGGACCTGGCGGGCGGCTTCCACTACCCCCAGGACGCCCAGGTCCAGCCCGCCCAGGCGGCCGCCCACCTCCTGGCCGCCTCGGGCGCCACCCTGTACCTGGGCGAAGAGGTCACCGGACTCCTGGTGGAGTCCGGGAGGGTCCAGGGGGTGCGCACCTCCCGGCGCACCCTCAGGGCGCCGGCCGTGGTCAACGCGGCGGGCACCTGGGCCGGTGCCCTCGCCTCCCTGGCCGGCACGACCCTCCCCGTCCGTCCCCGCCGGGGCTTCGTACTGGTCACCGAACCCCTGCCCCGCGTGGTCCGCCACAAGGTCTACGCGGCCGACTACATCGCAGACGTGGCCAGCGACTCGGCGGCCCTCCAGTCCTCGGCCGTGGTGGAGGGCACCCCCTCCGGCCCGGTCCTCATCGGTGCCACCCGCGAACGCGTCGGCTTCGACCGCACCCTTTCCGCCGAGGCCCTGCGCCGCCTGGCCTCCCAAGCGGCGGCCCTGTTCCCCGTACTCGCGGACGTCAAGGTGATCCGTACCTACCACGGCTTCCGCCCCTATCTCCCGGACCACCTCCCGGCCATCGGCCCCGACCCCCGGGTGCCGGGGCTCCTCCACGCCTGCGGCCACGAGGGCGCGGGCATCGGCCTGGCCCCGGCCACGGGCCTCCTGATCGCCGCCGCCCTCACCGGCACCGAACCCCGCCTCCCCCTCGCCCCCTTCCGCCCGGACCGCTTCCCGCGGACGCCGGAGCCGCCGGGGGCGGGGTGGGACGCCGTCCGGGACTGACCCGGCACGCACCCGGCGCGCCGTCCGGTCGCGGCGGTGTCCCGACCGGGCGGCGGCCATCGAAGGCCGCCCCGTACGACACCCCGCCCCGGCGCCGCCCCGGCCCGCCCCCAGCCCCCGCAGCCCCGCCCCACCCGCCCGGCCAGGGCGACCGCACCCCGAGGAGACCCTGATGCGCAGCCCCCGCGAGCTGGTGGGCGGCAGCCCGGCGGCCGCCCACCCGATCAGCTTCGACGGCCGCGAACTCCCGGCCCAGGAGGGCCAGTCCATCGCCGCCGTCCTGTGGTCCGCCGGGATCCTCGCGTGGCGCACCACCCGTGAGGGCGGCGCCCCCCGCGGGGCCTTCTGCGGGATCGGCGCCTGCTACGACTGTCTCGTCACCGTCAACGGCCGCCCCAACCAGCGGGCCTGCCTCGTCCCCGCCCGTCCCGGAGACACCGTCACCACCCAGGAGGGCACCGGCCATGCCGACCTCGCCGTCTGACCGCGCCACCCCCGCCGGCGCGGGGGCAGCCGCCGACCTCGCCGACCTCGCCGACCTCGCCGTCATCGGCGCCGGCCCCGCCGGGCTGGCCGCCGCCGTCACCGCGGCCCGCCTCGGCTTGCGCGTCGTCCTCCTCGACGCCGCCGACCGCCCCGGCGGCCAGTACTACCGCCACCCCGCCCCCGCCCTCGGCGCAGCCCGCCCCCAGGCCCTGCACCACGGCTGGCGGGCCTTCGCCACCCGCGAAGCCGCCCTGCGCGCCCACGAGGCGGCGGGCCGCGTCACCTACCTCCCCGGGCACCACGTCTGGACGGTGGTCCCCGCACCCGCCGGCACCTGGACCCTGCACGCGGTGGCCGGCCACGGTCCCGACGAGGCGCCCGCGACCCGGCACGCCCGCCACGTCCTCCTCGCCACCGGCGCCTACGAACGGCAGCTGCCCTTCCCCGGCTGGACGCTGCCCGGGGTCGTCGGCGCCGGCGGAGCGCAGGCCATGCTCAAGAACAACCTCGTCCTGCCCGGCCGCCGCGTCGTCGTCGCCGGATCGGGCCCCCTCCTCCTCGCCGTGGCCGGCTCCCTCGCCGCCGCCGGAGCCGCCGTGCCCGCCGTCGTCGAGGCCGCCTCCTACACCGCGTACGCCCCCCGGACCCCGGCCCTGCTGCGCAACCCCGCCAAACTCGCCGAAGGCGCCACGTACGGCCGCGCCCTGCTGCGCCACGGCATCCGTCTGCTGACCCGGCACGCCGTCACCGAGGCGCACGGCACCGGCCGGGTCGAGGCGGTCACCGTCACCCGGCTCGACGAGGACTGGCGCCCCCTGCCCGGCACCGCCCGCCGGATCCCCTGCGACGCCCTCGCGGTGGGCCACGGCCTGGTTCCGCAGCTGGAGCTGGCCACCGGACTCGGCTGCGCCACCCGCCGCTGCCCCGACGGCACGGCCGCCCTGGAGCTGGACGCGGCGCAGCGCACTTCCGTCCCCGGCGTCTGGTCGGCGGGCGAGACGGGGGGCATCGGCGGCGCCGAACTGGCGCTCGCCGAAGGGGAGATCGCCGCCCACGCGATCGCCGGACGGCCCGTTCCGGCCGCCCTGGTCCGCCGTCGCGCCCGGCTGCGCGCCTTCGCCGACGCCATGGCCGCCGCCCACCGCCCCGGCCCCGGCTGGACCGGCTGGCTGCGCGAGGAGACCGACGTGTGCCGTTGCGAGGAGGTCCCGGCGGGCCGGATCCGCGAGGCCGCCCGGGACCTGGGCGCGCGGGACGCCCGTACGGTCAAACTGCTCACCCGGGCCGGTATGGGCTGGTGCCAGGGCCGGATGTGCGGTCCGGCCGTGGCCGCCCTGGCGGGGGAGTCCCCCGCACCGGACCGGCGCCCGCTGTCCTGCCCGGTTCCGCTGCGCCACCTGGCCGGCCTGGAGCGGACGGCCCCGCAAGACGCCCCCCCGGGCGGGCCCACGTCGGACGGGTCCGCGTCGGACGGGTCCCCCTCGGACGGCTCTCCCTCGGGCGGGCCTCCTCCTAGCGGCCAACTTCCCGCCCCCGGCCGCTGATCGGTCCCCCCGGACCCTTGTGGCCACCTCACACCCGCTAGTAAAATGTCACACACCACACTAGGGAGCCCCCTCATGAACCACGCGCCCACCCCCGCGCCCCGCCCCGACACCCGCACCCGCCCCTGGCACGGCATCATGGTCGCCACCGCCCTGCCCCTGCGCGCCGACCTCACCGTCGACTACGACGCCTACGCAGAACACGTCGCCTGGCTCATCGCCAACGGCTGCGACGGCGTCGTCCCCAACGGCTCCCTCGGCGAGTACCAGACCCTCACCGACGAGGAGCGCGCCCGCGTCGTCCGCACCGCAGTCGAGGCCGCCGGCGACGGTGCCCGCGTCATGCCCGGCGTGGCCGCGTACGGCAGCGCCGAGGCCCGCCGCTGGGCCGACCAGGCCGCCGAGGCCGGAGCGGGCTCCGTCCTGCTCCTGCCCCCCAACGCCTTCCGCGCCGACGAGGAGACCGTACGCGCCCACTACGCGGAGGTCGCCGGCTCGGGCCTGCCGGTGGTCGCGTACAACAACCCGTACGACACCAAGGTGGACCTGACGCCCTCCCTCCTCGCCCGCCTGCACGCCGACGGCAGCATCGTCGCCGTCAAGGAGTTCAGCGGCGACGTCCGCCGGGCCTACGAGATCGCCGAACTCGCCCCCGGCCTCGACCTGCTCATCGGCGCCGACGACGTCCTGCTCGAACTGGCCCTCGCGGGCGCCGTCGGCTGGATCGCCGGCTACCCCAACGCCCTGCCGCAGTCCTGCGCCACCCTGTACCGGGCCGCCGTCGCCGGCGACCTCGCCACCGCCCTGCCGCTCTACAAGTCGCTGCACTCCCTGCTCCGCTGGGACTCCAAGACCGAGTTCGTCCAGGCCATCAAGCTCTCCATGGACCTCGCCGGACGCCCCGGCGGCGCCACCCGCCCGCCCCGCTTCCCGCTCACCGGGGAGACCGAGGCCGCCGTGCGCGCCGCCACCGAGAAGGCCCTGGCCGAAGGACTCAACTAGGTCCCCCGGAGGGGACGACGGAGGGAACCGGAATGCGCACGCGCCACATCTACCACGCGGTGGACTCCCACACCGAGGGCATGCCCACCCGGGTGATCACCGGGGGAGTCGGGGTGATCCCCGGCGCCACCATGGCCGACAAGCGGCTCCACTTCATGGAGCACATGGACCACGTCCGTACCCTGCTCATGTACGAGCCGCGCGGCCACGCGGCGATGAGCGGCGCCCTCCTCCAGCCCCCCACCCGGCCCGACGCCGACTTCGGCGTGCTCTACATCGAGGTGTCGGGCCTGCTGCCCATGTGCGGGCACGGCACGATCGGGGTGGCGACGGTCCTGGTCGAGACCGGCATGGTCCCGGCCGTCGAGCCGGTCACCACGGTCCGGCTCGACACCCCGGCCGGACTGGTGAGCGTCGACGTACGCGTCGAGGACGGTGCCGCCACCGCCGTCACCCTCACCAACGTCCCCTCCTTCTGCGTGGGCCTGGACCTGAAGGCCGAGGTCCCCGGCTTCGGCACGGTCACCTACGACCTCGCCTACGGCGGCAACTTCTACGCCTTCGTCGAACTCGACGCCCTCGGGCTCCCCTTCGACCGGGCCCGCAAGGACGACCTGATCGCGGCCGGGCTCGCGGTCATGGACGCGGTCAACGCGGGCCCCGACCGCCCCGTGCACCCCGAGAACCCCTCCATCGCCGGGGTCAAGCACGTCTACCTCGCCGCCCCCGGCTCCGACGCCCGCCGCTCCCGGCACGCCATGGCCATCCACCCCGGCTGGTTCGACCGCTCGCCCTGCGGTACGGGGACCAGCGCGCGCATGGCCCAGCTGCACGCCCGGGGGCTGCTGCCGCTCGGCACGGACTTCGTCAACGAGTCCTTCATCGGCACCGAGTTCACGGGCCGGCTCGTCGGCGGGACCACGGTCGGCGGACACCCGGCCGTGGTCCCCACCGTCACCGGCCGGGCCTGGATCACCGGCACCGCCCAGTACTTCCTCGACCCGACCGACCCCTTCCCCGGAGGGTTCCTGCTGTGACCGCCGTCCGCACCACCGACTACCACACGGCGGGGGAGCCCTTCCGCATCGCCGACACCGCCGCCGACGGGATGCCCCCCGTCCCGGGGGACACCGTCGCCGAGCGCTGCGCCACGGCCATCGGCCCCGGAGGCTCCGGGACCGCGCCGCGCCGGGGCCCGCTGGACGACGTACGGCGGATGCTCGTACAGGAACCGCGCGGGCACGCCGGGATGTACGGCGGGTTCGTCGTGCCCCCGGACGACGACGGGGCCCACCTCGGGGTGCTCTTCTGGCACAAGGACGGCTACTCCACCGCGTGCGGCCACGGCACCATGGCGCTCGGCGCCTGGGCCGTGGACACCGGGCGGGTCGCCGCCCCCGACGACGGGGACGCCCAGGTGCGCATCGACGTACCGTCGGGCCGGGTCACGGCCACCGTCCACCGGGCGCAGGGCCGCACCACCGGGGTCACCTTCCGCAACGTCCCGGCCCGGGTCGCCGCCCGCAAGGTCCCGGTCGCCACCACCCTCGGCATCGCGGAGGTGGATATCGCGCACGCCGGGGCCTGCTACGCCTCCGTCGCCGCACGCGACCTCGGCCTGGAGGTCACCCGGGCCGCGCTGCCGTCCCTGGTGCGCGCCGGGCGGGAGATCCGCGCCGCGCTGGCCACCCACCCCGCGGCCTGGCACCCGGGCGGGCCGCTGCTGTCGGGCGTCTACGGGGTGATCCTCCACGAGGAGCTGCCCGACACCCCCTTCGGGCCGCACCAGCGCAACGTCACCGTCTTCGCCGACGGGCAGACCGACCGCTCGCCCTGCGGCTCCGGCACCTCCGCCCGGCTCGCGCTGCTGGCGGAGGACGGCCGGCTCGGGGCGGGGGAGGACCTGCTGCACGAGTCGGTGACCGGCACCGTCTTCACCGGGAGGATCCTGGGGGACGGGGTCACCGAGGTCACCGGTACGGCCTACCGCACCGGCGAGCACCTCTTCACCGCCGACCCGTACGACGCCCTCGGCGCGGGCTTCCTGCTGTGACGCCCCCGCCCGCCCCGGCCGGGGGCGCCGGAGCCCCGCTCCGGCAGTTCGGCGCCGGGGATATGGCCCGCCTGCTCACCCCGGCGGCCGCCGTCGACGCCCTGGCCGGTGCCCTGCGCGCCGGTCTGGATCCGGAGGCCTGCCCGCAGCGCACCGGCGTCCCCGTCCCGGCGGGGGAGCTGCTGCTGATGCCGGCGGCCACGGGCTCGTACGCCGGGGTGAAGATCGCCGGGGTCGCGCCCGCCAACCCCGCGCGGGGGCTGCCCCGGATCACCGGCAGCTACCTCCTCCTGGACGGCCCGACCCTGTCCCCGCTGGCCCTGCTCGACGGCGCGGCCCTGACCGCCCTGCGCACCCCGGCGGTGTCCGCGCTCGCCCTGCGCCATCTGGCCCCGGAGGGGCGGCCGCTGCGGCTGCTGCTCTTCGGCTCCGGCCCGCAGGCGTACGGCCACCTCGAAGCGGTGCTCGCCGTCCGGGAGCTGGCCGGGGCGGTGGTCGTAGCCCGGGGCGCGGAGGGCGCCGCCCGGCTGGCCGCGCACGCCCGGTCCCTCGGGGTCGCGGCCCGCACCGGTACGGGCACCGCCGAGGAGGTGGCCGGAGCCGATCTGATCCTGTGCTGCACGACCGCCCGGGAGCCGCTGTTCGACGGACGGCTGGTCGCCCCGGGAGCGGTGGTCGTCGCCGTCGGCTCGCACGAGCCGGACGCCCGGGAGACGGACACCGCCCTCGTGCGACGCGCGGCGGTGTACGTCGAGTCGCGCGCGGCGGCGCTGCGCGAGGCGGGGGACCTGCTGGTGCCGGAGGCCGAGGGGGCGATCGGGCCCGGTCATATCAGCGGTACCCTCGCCGACCTGGTGAGGGGCCGCGATCCGCTGACGGGGCGGCCGAGTTGTCCCCAGCTCTTCAAGAGCGTGGGCATGGCCTGGGAGGATCTGGCGGTGGCGGTGGCGATCTACCGGGCGGCGACCGGGGACAGCGGCGAAACGTGACATTGTACGCTGTTCCCCTGCCCGTCGCTGGTGTGCGGGGTCTCGGAGGAAGAGCAATGGGTGACCTGAAGCAGCACAGTCTCATCAAGGCGCAGGAGCGGCTCCGCGACCAGGTCGGCCATGCCCTCCGGGCCGCCCTGATAGCGGGCGAACTGCGCCCCGGCAGCGTGTACTCGGCGCCCGGCCTGGCCGCCGAGCTCGGCGTCTCCGCCACCCCGGTCCGCGAGGCCATGCTCGACCTGGCCCGTGAGGGCCTGGTGGAGCCGGTCCGCAACAAGGGCTTCCGGATCACCGAGGTCAGCGAGCGCGACCTGGACCAGTACACCGAACTGCGCACGATGATCGAGGTCCCGACCATCGGCAAGATCACCAAGGTCGCCACGGCCGAGCAGCTGGAGGCCCTGCGCCCCGTCGCGGAGGAGATCGTCAGCAGCGCCCGCGAGCACAACCTCATCGGCTACCTGGAGGCCGACCGCCGCTTCCACCTCGGCCTGCTCGCCCTCGCGGGCAACGAGCGCCTGGTCGAGACCGTAGGCGACCTGCGCAAGCGGTCCCGGCTGTACGGCCTCACGGGCCTGGACGAGGCCGGCAAGCTGGTCTCCTCCGCCGAGGAGCACATCGAGCTGCTCGACCTGATGCTCTCCGGCGACGCGGAGGCCGCCGAGGCCTGCATGCAGCGCCACCTCGGTCACGTCCGCTCACTCTGGGCCCAGGGCCGCGACGAACCCGTGGGCCGCACACCGGGCGTGCTCGGCTCGGGCGTCTGAGCCGGGGCCGGCCCCGGCGTCCGACGCGGCATCCCAGGCGATCCGACCCCGCGTCACGCAGGGGCTGAACACGTACGGCCCCAGGGCCCGGACCTTCGGGTCCGGGCCCAACTCGCGTTCACCCAACGGGTTTTGGACACGGCTGGATAACGGCGGCGACAACCCCTTGTCAGTGCAATTTCACATTACTATGTTACCGGTCACACCCTAAAGCGCGGCCCTTCCCTGGAGTGACCCATGACCAAGCGCACCCAGCTCACCCTCGCCACCGCCCTGGTGGCGACGCTCGTACTCGGCGCCTCGGGCTGCTCCGGCACCAAGAAGGGCCCCGCGGCCGGCGGCGCGTCCAACCCGGCCACCGCCAACGAGGGGAAGGTCCTCGGCGGCACCCCGGTCAAGGGCGGCACCCTCACCGTCCTGTCCAACCAGGACTTCTCCCACCTCGACCCCGCCCGCAACTGGGTCATGCCGACCATCGACTTCGGGACCCGGCTGCTCTACCGCACGCTCGTCACCTTCAAGGCCGAGCCCGGCAAGGCGGGGAGCGAACTGGTCCCCGACCTCGCCACCGACCTCGGCACCCCCTCCAACGGGGGCCGCACCTGGACCTTCACCCTCAAGGAAGGCGTCAAGTACGAGGACGGCAGCCCCATCAAGGCCCAGGACATCAAGTACAACGTCGAACGCTCCTTCGCCCCCGACCTCACCGGCGGCCCCGACTACGCGGCCCAGTACCTGGCCGGCACCGAGGGCTACAAGGGCCCCCTCCAGGGCCAGCACCTCGACTCCGTGAAGACCCCCGACGACCGGACGATCGTGTTCGAACTCAAGCGCCCGGTCGCCGAGTTCTCCGCCACCGCCACCCTGCCGACCTTCGCGCCCGTCCCCCAGGCCCAGGAGAAGGGCACCCAGTACGACGCCCGCCCCTTCTCCTCCGGCCCCTACAAGATCGAGACGTACGACCGCGACAAGAAGCTCGTGCTCGTCCGCAACGAGCACTGGGATCCGAAGACCGACACCGTCCGCAAGGCCTACCCCGACAAGTTCGTGGTGGTCATGGGCCTCAAGGGCGGTCAGATCGACGACCGGATCATCGCCGGCGAGGGCGCCGACGCCTCCGCCGTCCAGTACTCCGACATGCGCCCCGAAAGCGCCCCCAAGGTACTGCCCAAGCCGGACGTCAAGGCGCGCCTGCTCGCCGAGTCCCAGGGCTGTACCGAGATGCTCCACCTGAACAACTCCCGCGCCCCCTTCAACGACCCCAAGGTCCGCGAGGCCATGCAGTACGCGATCGACAAGGAGGCCGTCATCACCGCGAGCGGCGGCCCCGCCCTCAACGAGACGGCCACCGCCTACCTGCCCCCGGCCCTGTCCGGCGGCAAGCAGGCCGACACCCTCAAGATCGCCCCGTCCGGCGACCCCGCCAAGGCGAAGGAACTCCTCAAGACCGCCGGCAAGGAGAGCCTGAAGGTCTCCCTGGCCGTCTCCACCGGCGACAAGGGCAAGGCCGAGGCCATCCAGCAGGGCCTGTCCCGCGCCGGCGTCGAGGTCGTCATCGACACCGTCGACCCGGGCGCCTACTACGACGTCATCGGCGACCTCTCCACCACGCCCGACATGACCCTCACCGGCTGGTGCCCCGACTACCCCTCCGGCTCCACCTGGATCCCCTTCGTCTTCGACGGACGCACCATCAAGGACAAGGGCAACCAGGGCAACTACAGCCAGTTCCGCGACGAGGCCGTCATGAAGCGGATCGACGAGATCAACGCCATGGCCGACGCCAAGCAGGCCAACCAGGCCTGGATCGACCTAGACGCGGAGATCATGAAGAAGTCCCCGTCCGTCCCCGTCATGCTCAAGCGCAAGCCGCTGCTCGTCGGCCCCAACATCGCCGGCGCCTACGGCCACCCCGTCTGGACCGGCACCATCGACTACGCGACCGTCGGCCTCAAGGACCCCTCGAAGAGCCAGGGCTGAGGCGGCCAGGGACCCACAGCGCCATGACCACCACCGCACCGGCGTCCGGAGCCCCGGCCCCCGACGCCCCACCGCCCGGAGCACCGGCCAAGGACCTCCCCCCGGGCAGCAGCCCCTGGCAGCTCGCCCGGCGGGAACTGGGCCGCCGCCCCGCCGTCCGCGTCAGCGCCGCCGTCGTCCTCCTCTTCGTCCTGATGGCCGCCACCGCCCCCTGGCTGGGAGCGCTCGGCGGCTGGTCCCCCGAGGAGTTCGACAAGAGCGCCGTCGACCCCTACCTCGGCGGCCTCCCGCTCGGCTCCCTCGGCGGGATCAGCCCCGAGCACTGGCTCGGCGTCGAACCCGTCACCGGACGCGACCTGTTCGCCCGCGTCGTCCACGGCGCCCAGGTCTCCCTGCTCATCGCCTTCGCGGCCACCGCCATCGTCGTCCTCGCCGGAACCGCCGCCGGCATCGCGGCCGGCTACTTCGGCGGCCGCACCGACGCCGTCCTGTCCCGGCTGATGGACCTCACCATGTCCTTCCCCTCGCTGATCTTCATGATCGCGATGCTGTCGGTGGCCAAGGACGTCAACCGCATCGCCTTGATGACCGCCGTCATCGGGCTCTTCGGCTGGCCCGGAGTCGCCCGCGTCGTCCGGGGCCAGACCCTCTCCCTCAAACACCGCGAGTACGTCGACGCCGCCCGCGTCGGCGGATCGAGCGCCTGGCGCATCCTGACCCGCGACATCCTCCCGGGCGTCGCCGCCCCCGTCATCGCCTACACCACCCTGCTCATCCCCGGCATGATCAGCACCGAGGCCGCGCTCAGCTACCTCGGCGTCGGGGTCCGCCCGCCCACCCCGTCCTGGGGCCAGATGATCGCCGAGTCCGTGGCCTTCTACGAGACCGACCCGATGTACTTCGTCATCCCGAGCGTCTTCCTCTTCCTCGCGGTCCTCGCCTTCACCCTCCTCGGCGACGCCCTGCGCGACGTCCTCGACCCGAGGGGCGGCCGCAGTTGATCCTCTACCTCCTGCGCCGCCTCGTCGCCCTGGCCGGCGTGCTCCTCGCCATCGCGGCCGTCACCTTCCTCATCTTCTACGTCCTGCCCTCCGACCCGGCCGCCGCCGCCTGCGGCAAGACGTGCAGCGCCGAACGACTGGCCGACGTACGCGCCCACCTGGGCCTCGACCAGCCCCTGTGGCGGCAGTTCGCCGACTTCCTCACCGGCATCTTCACCGGCCGCACCCTCGGCTCCGGCCAGTACGCCGTCCAGTGCGACTTCCCCTGCCTGGGCTACTCGTACGAGAACTCCCTGCCGGTCTGGGACCTGCTGATGGACCGGCTCCCGGTCTCCGCCTCCCTCGCCGTCGGCGCCGCCGCGCTCTGGCTCCTGCTGGGCCTCGGCGCCGGCGTGACCGCCGCCCTGCGCAAGGACACCGCCACCGACAAGGCCCTGATGGTCGGCGCGGTCGCCGCGGCCTCCCTGCCCGTCTACTTCACCTCCGTCATGCTCATCTACGGGGTCATCCGCACCGCCGGACTGCTGCCCTACCCCAGCTACCAGCCCTTCACCGACGACCCACTCGGCTGGGCCGCGAACCTGCTGCTGCCCTGGACCGCGCTCGCCCTGCTCTACGCCGCCATGTACGCCCGCCAGAGCCGCGGCTCGATGATCGAGGCGATGGCCGAGCCGTACATCCGCACCGCCCGCGCCAAGGGCATGCCCGAGCGCACGGTCGTCGTCAAACACGGGCTGCGCTCCGGCATGACCCCGATCCTCACCATCTTCGGCATGGACCTCGGCGGCCTGCTCGCCGGAGCCGTCATCACCGAGTCCATCTTCGGGCTCCCCGGCGTCGGCAGGCTCTTCTACGGAGCCCTCGTCAGCTCCGACCAGCCCGTGGTCCTCGGCGTCACCCTGCTCGCCGCCTTCTTCATCGTCGTCGCGAACCTCGCCGTCGACCTCCTGTACGCCGTCATCGACCCGAGGGTGAGGTACTGATGACCACCCCGCTGCTCGAAGTGCGCGACCTGTGCGTCACGTTCACCACCCCGCGCGGCACCGTACGCGCCGTCGACTCGCTCGGCTTCACCGTCGAGGCGGGCCGCACCCTCGGCATCGTCGGAGAATCCGGATCGGGGAAGTCCGTCACCTCCCTCGCCGTCATGGGCCTGCACCGCACCGGCGCCGAGGTCAGCGGCTCCGTCACCCTCGCCGGGCAGGAGCTCACCGGCCTGCCCGAGAAGGAACTGGCCAAGGTGCGCGGCCGCAGGATGGCCATGATCTTCCAGGACCCGCTGTCCAGCCTGCACCCCTACTACACCGTCGGCGAGCAGATCGCCGAGCACTTCCGCGTGCACTTCAAGGCCGGACGGGCCGCCGCCCGCAAACGCGCCGTCGACATGCTCGGCGAGGTGGGCATCCCCGAACCGGCCCGCCGGGCGGGGGAGTACCCGCACCAGTTCTCCGGCGGCATGCGCCAGCGCGCGATGATCGCCATGGCCCTCGCCTGCGAACCCGACCTGCTCATCGCCGACGAGCCCACCACCGCCCTCGACGTCACCGTCCAGGCGCAGATCCTCGAACTGATCGCCCGCCTCCAGGAGGAACGCGGCCTCGGCGTCGTGATGATCACGCACGACCTGGGCGTGGTGGCCCGCGTCGCCCACGAGGTGCTGGTCATGTACGGCGGCCGGGCCGCGGAACAGGCCCCCGCGGACGCCCTGTTCGCCGACCCCGCCCACCCCTACACCCGGGGCCTGCTCGACTCCCTGCCCCGCCTCGACAGCGCCGACGACGTCCCGCTGCCCTCCATCCCCGGCTCCCCGCCGTCGCTGCTCAACCGCACCCCGGGCTGCGCCTTCGCTCCCCGCTGCCCCCGGGCCGCCGCCGGCCCGCCGCAGGAGCGCGAGCGCTGCGCGGCCGAGCTGCCCGAGCTGCTCCCGTACGGGTCCCCGGCCCGGACGGCCGCCTGCCACTTCGCGGGCTCCGCCCCCGCCCCCACCCCGGAGGTGTCCCGATGACCGCCCCGGCCGCCCGCCAGGACCGGGCCGCACGGCCGGACGACCCGGCCGGGCCCCTGCTCTCCGTACGGGACCTGACCATGACCTTCCCCGGCAAGCGCTCGCTGACCGGGCGCCGGGCGGCACCCGTACGGGCCGTCGACGGGATCTCCTTCGACCTGGAGGCGGGCCGCACCCTCGGCCTCGTCGGCGAGTCCGGCTGCGGCAAGTCCACCACCGGCCGGATGCTGGTGCGGCTGCTGGAACCCACCTCCGGCAGCGTCTCCTTCGACGGCCGGGACATCAGCCACCTCTCCCAGGGCGAGCTGAGGCCCCTGCGCAGGAACATCCAGATGGTCTTCCAGGACCCCCACTCCTCCCTCAACCCCCGCCAGACGGTGGCCCGGATCATCTCCGACCCGCTGATGGTGCAGGGCTGGAGCGCGGCGGACGCCCGCCGCCGGGCCGCCGAGCTGATGGAGCTGACCGGGCTGATCCCCGAGCACATCGACCGCTACCCGCACGAGTTCTCCGGCGGCCAGGCCCAGCGCATCGGCATCGCCCGCTCGCTCGCCACCAGCCCCCGGCTGGTCATCGCCGACGAACCGGTCTCCGCCCTCGACGTCTCCGTCCAGGCGCAGATCGTCAACCTGATGGAACGGCTGCGCGCCGAACTGGGCCTGGCCTACGTGTTCATCGCGCACGACCTGTCGGTCGTCAAGCGGGTCAGCGACCGGGTGGCGGTCATGTACCTCGGCCGGATCGTCGAGATCGGGGACAAGAAGTCCCTCTACGAGAACCCGCAGCACCCCTACACCCGGGCGCTGCTGTCCGCCGTACCGCTGCCCGACCCGGCGGCGGAGCGGCGGCGTGAGCGGATCGTGCTGCTCGGCGACCCGCCGAGCCCGGCCGCCCCGCCCCCGGGATGCACCTTCCATCCGCGCTGCCCCCTGGCGCAGGAGATCTGCCGCACCGAGCGGCCGACGCTGCGGCTCGTCGCCTCGCGCGAGGTGGCGTGCCACCTGGCGTAGGCGGCGGGGTCCCGGGTGACCGACGGGACCGCGGGAGGGGGAGGGGCCCCGGGGACGACGAAGTCCCCGGGGCCCCGCGCCGTTCGCGCCGCTCAGCCGGCCGGGCCCAGCTCGCGGCGGAAGAACTCCAGCTCCAGCGCCATGATCTTCTCCCGTGCCCCGCCCGGGGTCATGTGCGTGACGCCGGGCAGCGCCAGCAGCTGGTGCGGGCGCCCGGCGTCGGTGAGGGCCCTGGACAGGCGCAGGGTGTGGGAGGGGTGGACGTTGTCGTCGGCCAGGCCGGTGACGAGCAGCAGCGGCCGGACCAGCGCGGGCGCGTCGGGGATCAGGGAGTCACGCTCGTACACCCGCGGGTTCTCCCGCGGGAGTCCGAGGTAGCGCTCGGTGTACGCGGTGTCGTAGTGCCGGAAGTCGGTCGGCGCGGCCCCGGCGGCCGCCGCGTGGAAGACGTCCGGGCGGCGCAGCACGGCCATGGCCGCCAGGTAGCCGCCGTACGACCAGCCGCGCACCCCGACCCGGCCGAGGTCGAGGTCGCGGTGGCGCTCGCCGAGCGCCCGCAGCGCCGCGACCTGGTCCTCGAGGGTGACCTCGGAGAAGCCCCGGTACATGGCGTGGGTGAAGGCGGGCGAGACGTACGGGGTACCCCGGTTGTCGACGGTGACCACGGCGAAGCCCTGGTCGGCCCACCACTGGCGGTGTTGCCAGCGGCGCGGCTCGGCGCACACGTCCTGGAAGCCGGGTCCGCCGTAACCGTCCACCAGGACGGGCAGCTTCCGGCCGGGGACATGGCCGCGGGGCAGCACGAGCGCGCTCGGGACCCCGTGTTCGGTGACCCGCTCCAGGACCGGTTCCACCCGGTACGGCAGCGGCGCGGACAGATCGGCGGGGCTGGACTCCCGGCCGTCGGGGGTGCGTACGGTGCGCCGGATCCCCCCGGCGCCGGCGCCGGTGAGCAGCAGCGCCCCGGAGGCCGCGGCGGACACGGAGTGCACCCCGGGACCGTCGGCGAGCGGGGTCAGCGCACCGCTGTCGGGGTCCAGCAGCAGCACCTGCTGCTCGGCGGGGTCGCGCTGCCCGGCCTCGATCAGCAGCAGGCCTTGGTGCAGGCCGGCCACCCGGCGGACCTGTATCCCGTCACCGGTGAGCGGCTTGCCGTCGACGGCGAGGGCGCGCGCGGCCCCGCCGGGGGTGTCGGTGGCGGTGAGCATCCGGCCGTCGGGCAGCCGGGCCGGGGTGCCGGGCACGAGCGGGTCCACCCACTGGGGGTGCGTGGTCCGGGAGAGTTCGGTGGTGCGGCCGGTGGCCGGGTCGGCGCTCAGCAGCAGCACGTTGCGCTGGAGCCGGTCCTGGACGGTCAGCAGGATCTCCGTCCCGGAGTCCCAGCCCGCGTCGGAGACGTAGGGGAAGGCCTCGGCGTCCCAGTCGAGCCGGACCCGGCCGCCGTCCGGGCCGAGCACCCAGAGCTGCACGTCGGCGTTGGGGCCGCCCGCCTCGGGGTACGCGAAGTCCTCGGCCGGGAGCTCCGGGTGCGCCGGGTCGGTGAAGTGGCGGCGCTGGAGGGCGCTCTCGTCGACGCGGGCGGCGAGCAGGGTGACCCCGTCGGGGGACCACCAGTGGCCCCGGGTACGCCCGAGTTCCTCGGCGGCGGCGAACTCCGCGACGCCCCAGCGGGCTCCGTCGGCGGGGCTGGCGCGGCCGCCCGGGTGGACGTACAGGGCGTCGTCCGTGACGTACGCGATGCGGGAGCCGTCGGTGTTGGGGCGGGGGTCCAGGGCGGGGCCGGCGGTGGGGACCGGCGAGGGCGTGCCGGTGCCGTCGCAGGTGACCTCGTACAGCTTTCCGTAGAGCGGGAAGACGGCGTGGCGGCCGTCGCCGGTGAGGGCGTACGAGCCGATCCCGGCGGCGACGAGCCGGGTGCGCTCGCGCAGCCGGCGCTCGGCGACGGGGAGCGGGCCGGGCTCGGGGGAGAGCGCGCGCGGGTCGGCGAGCCGGGTTTCGGTGCCGGTGGCGGTGTCGAGGATCCAGAGGCTCTCCAGGGGGTCGGTGGGGCCCGTGGAGCGCAGGAACCAGAGGAGGCGGCCGTCGTCGCCGAAGGAGAACGCCCGGGGGGAGCCGTACGTGAACCGGGCCGTGTCGGCGGAGAGCCTGAGGAAGTCATCCATGATCCCCATTGTGGCATGTACAATGTCACATGGTATAGGCCGTTCGAGTGGTGGACCTCCGTCTCCGGGCTTAGCGTCGACTGGTGGACCCGAACGCACTGCCGAGCGACAACGGGACCGACGGCAAGCTCCGCGGGAGCGGAAACGGGCTGGCCCTGTTCGTCATTGCCTCGTGCCAGCTCATGGTCGTGCTCGACATCACCGTCGTGAACATCGCGCTACCACACATCCAGACCGCCCTCGATTTCTCGACCGAGAGCCTCTCCTGGGTGGTCAACGCCTACACCCTCACCTTCGGAGGCCTGCTCCTGCTGGGCGGCCGCACCGGCGACATCCTCGGCAGGAAGCGCGTCTTCGTCTTCGGAGTGCTGCTCTTCGGCCTGGCCTCCCTCCTCGGCGGACTCGCCCAGAACGCCGGCCAGCTGATGGCGGCCCGGGCCCTCCAGGGTGTCGGCGCGGCCGTCGCCTCCCCGACCTCGCTCGCCCTGATCACCACCACCTTCCGCGAAGGCCCGGCACGCAACCGGGCCTTCGGCGTGTTCGCCGCCGTATCCGCCGGCGGCGGTGTGATCGGGCTCGTGGCGGGCGGGGTGCTGGTCCAGTGGCTCGACTGGCGCTGGGTGCTCTTCGTCAACGTCCCGATCGCGCTGCTGATCGCCTTCCTGGCCGCCCGGGTCCTGCGCGAGTCCGCGCGCCACGCCGGGCACTTCGACCTCCCCGGCGCGCTGCTGGGCACCTGCGGCATGGTCAGCCTCGTCTACGGCTTCATCCGCGCCTCCCAGGAGGGCTGGCGCGACGGGCTCACCCTCGGCTCCTTCGCCGCCGCCGTGGTCCTGCTGGCCCTGTTCCTCCTCAACGAGCGGCGCTCGCCCCAGCCGATCACCCCGCTGCACATGTTCGCCGACCGCAACCGCGCGGGAACCTACGGGATCATGCTCTTCCTCGCCTGCGCGATCTTCGGCATGTTCTTCTTCCTGACCCTGTTCGTGCAGAACGTCCTCGGCTTCAGCCCGCTGCGGGCCGGACTCGCCTTCCTGCCCGTCAGCGTCACGGTCGCGCTGGCGGCCGGATTCGCCTCCCAGCTGCTGCCCAAGTACGGGCCCAAGCCCTTCATGGTCGCCGGCGCGCTGTGCTGCGCGACGGGACTGGGCTGGCTGACGCTCAGCGACGTCCACTCCACCTACCCGGGCAGCATCCTCGGCCCGCTCCTGGTGTTCGCCACTGGCATGGGGCTGCAGTTCGTCTCGCTGACGCTGATGGCCCTGTCCGGCGTCCCCGACCGCGAGTCCGGCGCGGCCTCCGGGCTGCTCAACTCGATGCAGCAGGTCGGCGGGTCACTGGGGCTGTCGATCCTGGTCACCGTCTTCGGAACGGCCAGCCGCAACGAGGCGAAGGAGCAGGTGCCGGCCTTCCTCGGCACCGCGAGCCCGGAACAGAAGGCCTTCTTCACGCGCACCGGGCAGCTCCCCCGCCCCTGGGCCGACCAGGTGCTCACCTCGGGCGTGACCGCGGCCTTCGTGGCGGCGTCCCTCTTCACGCTCGCCGGCGCCGTCATCGCGCTCCTCGCGATCCAGGTGCGGCCCTCGGACCTGGAACACCTCCAGGGCAACCACACCCCGGCTCCCGTCCCGGACGAGCGGGGCAGGTAGGCTCGGCGGTTCATCGCAAAACCGGGGGGAATTTCCGATGTTCCGATCGACCGTGCGCGGCGCCGCCGCGGCAGCCCTGACCGTCGCCCTGGCGGCCTTCACCGTCTCCTGCGGGAGCGAGCCCGAGCCGAAGGCCGCCTCGGCCCCGCCGCCCTCGGCGTCCGCCACCGCATCGCCCGCCACCTCCGCCGCCGCGTCCCCGACGCCCGGCGCCTCTGGCGGTACGGGCGCCCCCGCGTCACCCGCGTCACCGGCCGCGACGCCCACCGCCCGGCCCACGGCCCCGGCCTCCGCGAGCGGCCTGCCCTCCGCACCGCCCGAACGCGTCCGGGACGCCTTCGCCGGACTCCAGGCGACCCTGGGCGACTCCTGCACCCCCGGCAACTGCGCGTACTTCCTCGGCCGCGTCCACGACGAACTCCACCGCCTGGACCGGGCGATGAAGGCCGACCCGAAGGGCCCCGGCCACTTCCCCGAGCCGATCGCCCTGATCGCGAAGCTCGACGGGCAACTCGGCGGTGACCGCGGCTTCGAGAACCTGAAGAAGCACCAGAGCGCGCTGACCACCACCCGGGACGAGATCAACACCTGGATGCAGGACCACCCCGACGACTACCGCTGACCGGCCCCTCCCGCTGCCGCGGCGCCGCGCGCAGCCGGGCCCCGTCGGCCCGGACGACCTTCCGCAGGGCCGGCCGGGAGCCGTCCGCGACGCGCGGGGGCCGGCGTACGTACGGGGAAACCGGGTCGGAATCTCCTCTTCCAGAGGCCCGTGACGACCGCGGGCCCGCTAAACCTCCACGCGGCGGATCCGGCAGCGAGCCGGTCCCTCCGCCCGCAGGGTGATCCCGGCGCTCACCGGGATCTCCTGGTCCACGGCCTCGAACTCGTAGGCGCGCAGCAGCATCGCCAGCGCGATCACCGACTCCAGCATCGAGAAGTGCTGCCCGATGCAGGCGCGCGGGCCGCCGCCGAAGGGGAACCACGCGTAGCGGTGCCGGCCGGCCTCGGCCTCCGGCGTGAAGCGGTCGGGGTCGAAACGCTCCGGGTCGCTCCAGTACCGGGGGTGGCGGTGCGTCACCCAGGGGGCCAGGATCACATCGGCGCCGGCCGGGACGGCATGGCCCTCGATCTCGGTGGCGGCGACCGCCTTGCGGCCGATCACCGGGGCCGCCGGGTACAGCCGCATCGCCTCCTTGAGCACCTGCGTGAGGTAGGGGAGCCGCTCCAGGTCCGAGGCCTGCGGCGCACGCCCGCCGCCCAGCACGCCGCGGACCTCCTCCCGGGCCCGGGCCTGCTCCTCGGGGTGCCGTCCGAGCAGGTGCAGGGCGAAGGCCAGCGAGGTCGCCGTCGTCTCGTGCCCTGCGAGCAGGAAGACGAGTACCTGGTCCCGCAGTTCGGCGGCGTCGAAGGTGCCGTCGTCCGCGCTCCGCGCACCGGCGAGCAGCGTCAGCAGGTCCTCGCCCGCCGGCTGCCCGGAGGCGTCCCCCCGCCGCCGGGCGATGATCCCGTCGCAGACGGCGTACAGCTCGTCCAGCGCGGCGGCCGCCCGCCGGTTGCCCGGGGTCGGCCAGGTGCGCGGGAGGTTGGCGGGGGAGTAGCCGCGGCGCAGCACGTACTCCGTGATGACCGGGAAGCACCGGTGCACGACGTCCACGGTGGCGTCGACGTCCGCGCCGAACAGGATCCGGGACACGGCGCGCAGGGCCAGGTGCATCATCTCGGCGGAGACGTCGACGATCCCGTCCCGGGCCTGCGTCCACGCGGCCAGGGTGTCCTCGGTCTCGGCGGCGACGGCCCCGGCGTAGCCGTCGACCCGCTTGCGGGTGAACAGCGGCTGCACCAGCCGGCGCTGGCGCAGGTAGTCCGTGTCCTGGCTGGTCAGCAGGCCGTTGCCGAAGGAGTCCCGGACCTCCTGGTAGAAGGCGTTGTCCTTGCGGAAGTTGGCCGCCTCGGAGGCCAGCACCCGCTGGGCGCCCTCTGCGGAGAACACGCAGTACAGCTCGGCGCGCAGCCCGGGCGGGCCGGCGCTGATCCGTACGACGTCCCCGTGCCGCTGCCGGGCCCGCTCGTATGTCCCGAGGGAATCCGTCTTCAGGTCGAAGAGCGACCCGAGCAACGGCACCCCCTCCAGCCCGGGAACCCCGGCCCCGCCCGTCCGCACCACCATGCCCGCCCCCGCCTCTCGTCACCGTCCCGGGGGATTCTGCCCGCCGCACCGCCCCGGGGGCGAGGCCCCATCAGCCATCCGGCCGAATCCCGCCCCCGCCACCGGTGAAGCCGTCGGCCCGCCGCTCCACCGGCCCACGCGTGTGGAGTCGAATCCTATCTAACTAGGCCAATTCGCCATTTACGGGACGGTGTTGGTGCTAGGCTCCGGGGCCATGCCCTCAGTGACAGCGGTACGCCCGAGGAACCCCCAGAAGCCCCGGCTTCCCGCGACTCTGCGCCGTGCAAGCCGGCCTGATGACGCTTTCGTCGAGGACGCGATGATCCGCGGCGTGGCATACAACGGCGACGTTCTCGCCGGTCACACCCTGGAGCTAGTGGAGGTTGAGCAGTCCCGCCTCGAAGGGGTGCGGTTCACCGGGGCGTGCATGAGGCAGGCGGTGTTCTCCGACACGGTTTTCCAGACCTGCGACTTCGCGACGCTGCGCGCTCAGGACGTGTCCCTCGTACGGGCCGAGGTAACGGCCGGCCGTCTGACCGGGGCGTCCTGGTCGCAGTCGCATTTCAACGACGTACGGTTCGAGGGGGACCGAGCGGACCTGTCGCTGTGGCGGCATTCGAAGTTCAAGTCGGTGACTTTCGAGGGCTGCAACCTGACGCAGGCGGACTTCCAGTTCGCCGAACTGCGGGATGCGCTGTTCTCGCACTGCGATCTGACCGGCGCCCAGTTCGGCAACGTGCAGGTGCAGCGGGTGCGGTTCGAGGACTGCACGATGGCGGACGTGGGTGGGGCGGCTTTCCTGAGGGGTGCCGCCGTGCAGGGGCCCGGAGCACTGGATCTCGCCCTGGCCCTTGCACGGGACGCCGGGATCAGGCTGGAGCTGTAGCCGATCAGGCCGCCGGGGTCAGGTCCCAGTGCGCGAATTCCTGCCCCGAGATCGACGCGGCGACGCGGTCCATGTCGTAGTCGTCGGTGAAGTCGCGCAGCTCCTGAACGAGCGCCTGCCCGTACGGGGTGAAGTAGCCGATCTTGTCCAGCAGGCCGTCCGTGCACACGCGCAGCGAGACGCGGAACTTGTCCACCAGCTCCGTCTCGCCGCGGAGGGCCTGCATGAACATCAGTGGCGGAGCGACCACGGCAGAATGGAACGCCTTGTCGAGCGGGCGCATCCGTCCGACCTTGACGGCGGAGAGGACGCGGTACTTGTCTTCCTCCAGAACCTTCCTCGGCAGGGTGTAGAGCCGGTAGGCCATGTCCGCGAGGAACACGTTCAGGTGGACCGTCTCGTGCACGAGGGAATCGGCGAAGTCGTGCACCCTCCAGTCGGGGCCGGGGCTCATGCTAATGAGCCCCGGCAAATGGGACGAGGTGCCGCCACCCTTGTTCCGCGACGTGAACAGGACGACGTCGGTGACGACCAGGTCCACCAGGGCGCCGAGGTCCGCATACAGGCCGCGGGTGTGGACGACAGCGGACTTGAAGTCGCGGCCCCAGGCGATCCGGTCATCCTCGGCGGTGGCCTCCAAGCCCTCCAGGACGTTCTCGAAGGTCTTGTTGTTGACGAGGTTGCGGCCCCATGCGTCTTCCTTGAAGGAGATCCGGATTCCCTGGGCCGGCGGTGTGATGGGGCGCATGCCCGTCATCATCCGGCGGTAAGCGGCGGGGAGGCCGCCAGGCGTGGGGTACTCGCCTTCCAGAGCACCTGCGAGGCGGGTGATGGTTTCGCGGGCATGGTGGATGTTGAGGAAGCGCACGGGTTGCTCCTGTCGGGTGCGAGAGTGGGAACGTGCCCCGGGCGAATTGCGCTCGCCCGGGGCACGCCGTGTTTGAGGTGCGCTCGGCAGTTACTCGGCCGGGGCAGCTTCGGTCCAACCGCCCATCATCGAGACGTTGTCCTCGCTTCGGAAGGCGGCGATCTTGTCGCGGATGGAGTCGGCCTGCTTGTCGTTGGTCTCGGTCGCGGTGACCTCGGTCTGTTGGGTCATGACGAATACTCCTGGTCGCTGTGCGGCCCGGCCGGTCTTCCGCCGGGGAGTCTGTGGGTTCAGCGGGTTTCGGCAGGGCGGGGAACGTCGGGAGCGACGATCCATTCGATGCCGCCACCTTCGGGGCGCAGGAAGATCGCGCTCGGCATGTACCGGCCCGTGTCGGGGTCCTCATACGGCCCGACGAACTGGATCACGGCCTCGCGGTCACGTTCCGGGTCGTAGACACGAGCGCCCTCGCGCAGCCATTCGGGGAGGTGCTGGTGCGACGACGGGCGAGGCGCTTCGATCACTTCTCGCCCTGCCGGATGTCGAAGTCCGCGCGGCGCATGAAGCGCTCCCAGCCGCCGGCGGCCCGCTGGCGGAGGCTGAGACTCGGTGCTCCGGGCTGCGGCTGGGGTGGAACAAGGACGCGTCCGCTGACGCCGGGCGTAGCGCGAGGAAGGGGTCTGGCCATGGCATTGCTCCTCTCGGAGAGGGAACTGTCCGAAGCGTCAACGGGCTTTCCCCGTAAGGGGCCTGTTCGTTTCCGCGTCTTGAAGGTACGGCCGCAGCGGAGGCGGTAGGACTGACTGGCAGTACGTGTTGGGGGACGGAGCGTCGTCGGGGAGCTGGGCATGGCGGGTACACCACCCGCACGGGGACGTGCGGTCACGGGAGCGGTTGCGGGGTTCGTGCTGAGGCTGGCGCGGGAGTCCGTCCCACGTACGCAGGCAGCCATGGCGGAGGCCCTGAGCGTGGACTTGGGGACCCTGCAGGGATGGGAGTCAGGACGGCGTCCGCTGGCGAACATGAAGGCCGGGGCGCTGCTGAATCTGCGGCGTCGGCTCGGGGCGCTCGGCGCGGACGCCGAGGTGGTGGGGCTGCTCGATCCGGCGATGGACGCCGACCAGATCATCGGGGTAGGCCTGGTCAGGGCTGCGGAGACGGAGCTGCATCCGCTGGCGTCGTGGGTGCACACCAGGGACACCGCGCACATGGTGGCGTGGGCCTTGACCGGTGTTTCACCCCCGTCCCTGGCGGGTCGGATCCCGGCTCCCAGGCGGGGGCCCTCGGCATTGGCACCGTTGCTCGCTCCCGGGGAGAGGGGGCAGTTCTTCGAGCACCTGAGGGAGACGGCGGGGGACGGGCGGGGCACTGCTGCACCGGCAGGCGCTGTACCTGGCTTCGTACGACAGGGGGCCGGAGGCAGTCTCGTGGACGGCGCAAGCCCTTCATGCACGGCGGGGGGTCCTGGCGCGGCGGGGATGGTCGGAGCACTGGGCGGAGGCCCGTTCCACTGCCACGGCGCTGGCCCGGCTGGGTGACCCGCAGCCGCTGCTCGACTTCATCGAGCGGTCGCTGGCCGGGGACGATGCCGCCGAGGCTGCGAACCTGAACTACTGGGCGTACTGGCTCGGTGGGGTTCGGCTTCAGCAGGCTGACGACGGGTTCATGCGGGACCGGGACCTGACCGGCTGGGATCCGCTGACGTTGCTGCGGGGGCTGACGTACGGGCTGCACTACGCCCCGGGGTACGTCGACCTGTACGCGCACACGCTGTGGGCCCTGCTGACCGCGCACCCGTGGCTCCCGCAGGCAGCGGGGCTGCTGGTGCGGGATCTGGAGGAGCGTACCGGGCGTCTGCTGGACGGGCACGGGGTCTCCGAAAGGTCCCGGCGTGAACTGAGCAAGGTGCATTACGTTTTGCGTGATCGCACCTGAGAGTGGAGGGCACCCCATGGCAGACGAGACGGCGGACGCGAAGGGCACGGCGGCGTTCATCTTCGAGATGGGCGTCATGAAGCAGGCCAAGCGGACGGGGTGGTGGTTCACCGGCAACAACAACCCCGAGTCGATCGCCGAGCACTCGTTCAGGGTCGGGATCATCGGCGCGGTGCTGGCCATGATGGAGGGCGTCGACCCGGCCAGGGTCGCGTTGATGTGTCTCTTCCACGACACGCAGGAGACCCGGATCGGGGACATCCCTCACATCGGCCGCCGGTACATCGACGCCGCCCCCAACGTGGACGTCACCGCGGACCAGGTCCGGCGGGCCCATCCTGCCGTCCGGGCCGGCGTGCTGAGGGTCGTCGAGGAGTGCGAGGCCAACGACAGCCACGAGGCGATCGTGGCGAAGGACGCGGACAAGCTGGAGTGTCTGGTGCAGGCGGTGGAGTACCGGGCGCAAGGCAACACCCTCGTTCAGGACTGGATCGACACCTCGCTGGCCGGCCTCAAGACCGCGTCGGCCCGGGAACTGGCGGAGGCAGCGCTGACGATGTCGCCATTGCAGTGGCGGAACAAGTACCTGGGCTGACCCCCGGGCCGGGAAGCGGTGAAGCCCCCGTCGGCCGGTCGTGAACCGGCCGACGGGGGCTTCGAGCCCTGCCCTGTCTGGGACGAGCGTTCCGGCTTCTCAGATGTCCCGGAAGATCTCGATCTGGGCGCCGACCGAGTTGAGGCGCTCGGCGAGCTCCTCGTAGCCGCGGTTGATGACGTACACGTTGCGCAGGACCGAGGTGCCCTCGGCCGCCATCATCGCGAGGAGGACGACCACCGCGGGGCGGAGGGCCGGGGGGCACATCATCTCGGCCGCGCGCCAGCGGGTGGGGCCCTCGACCAGGACGCGGTGGGGGTCCAGGAGCTGGAGCCTGCCGCCGAGGCGGTTCAGGTCGGTCAGGTAGATGGCCCGGTTGTCATACACCCAGTCGTGGATCAGGGTCTTGCCCTGGGCGGCCGCGGCGATGGCGGCGAAGAACGGGACGTTGTCGATGTTCAGCCCGGGGAAGGGCATCGGGTGGATCTTGTCGATCGGGGCTTCGAGCTTGGAGGGGCGGACCGTGAGGTCGACCAGGCGGGTGCGGCCGTTGTCGGCGACGTACTCGGCCGAGCGGTCGTGGTCGAGGCCCATCTCCTCCAGGACCGCGAGCTCGATCTCCATGAACTCGATCGGGACGCGGCGGATGGTGAGTTCGGATTCCGTCACCACGGCGGCGGCCAGGAGGCTCATCGCCTCGACCGGGTCCTCGGAGGGCGAGTAGTCCACGTCGACGTCGATGGCGGGTACGCCGTGGACGGTCAGGGTGGTGGTGCCGATGCCCTCGACCTCGACGCCCAGGGCCTCCAGGAAGAAGCACAGGTCCTGGACCATGTAGTTGGAGGAGGCGTTGCGGATGACGGTGACGCCGTCGTGGCGGGCCGCGGCCAGCAGGGCGTTCTCGGTGACCGTGTCCCCGCGTTCGGTCAGGACGATGGGGCGGCCCGGGGAGACCCCCGGCTCGACCTTCGCGTGGTAGATGCCCTCGGTGGCGGTGATGTCCAGGCCGAAGCGGCGCAGGGCGATCATGTGGGGCTCGATGGTGCGGGTGCCGAGGTCGCAGCCGCCGGCGTACGGCAGGCGGAACTGGTCCGTGCGGTGCAGGAGCGGGCCCAGGAACATGATGATGCTGCGGGTGCGGCGGGCCGCGTCCGCGTCGATGGCGTCCATGTCGAGCTGCGCCGGCGGGACGATCTCCAGGTCCACGCCGTCGTTGATCCAGCGGGTGCGGACACCGATGGAGTTGAGGACCTCGAGGAGCCGGTACACCTCTTCGATGCGGGCCACCCGCCGCAGGACGGTGCGTCCCTTGTTGAGCAGGGAGGCGCACAGCAGCGCCACGCACGCGTTCTTGCTCGTCTTGACGTCGATGGAGCCGGAGAGGCGGCGTCCGCCGACGACGCGCAGGTGCATCGGGCCGGCGTAGCCCAGGGAGACGATTTCGCTGTCGAGCGCTTCACCGATTCGGGCGATCATCTCAAGGCTGATGTTCTGGTTGCCGCGCTCGATGCGGTTCACCGCACTCTGGCTGGTGCCGAGGGCGTCGGCGAGCTGACTCTGTGTCCAGCCCCGGTGCTGCCGGGCGTCACGGATGAGCTTGCCGATGCGTACGAGGTAGTCGTCTGCCATGGATGCACCGTATCTCAGATATGAGATGTGGTTCGCGTGGGGTGCGGCGGACGGGTGCAATCGGTCCGTCAGATACCACTTCCGGCCCAACCCCGCTTGCGTCACCCGGACTCCACAGCCGACCGCCCCTCGCCGCTCCGGCGTCGCACTTGGTCCATGTCGTAGGTGTAGGTTTCCCCTTTTCTCTGGTCGAGTCGGGCCAATAGCTCGAAACCGTCCTGGGATGCGGCCGATCGCGTCATCCGGCCAGGTGCGTCCTGCGGACCTGTGAAGGGGGCCTCCGTGCTCACCGGCAGGCTTCGTCTCACCGTCATCGCCGCACTCGCCTCTCTGATGACCGGGGGCGCTTCGGCTGCGACGACAGCTGCGTCCGTCTGGGTCGGTGATGTGCCGCCAGACACCGCGGTGCCGGGTGTCGCGCCATCCGGCTCCGGCGCGTCCGCGGTCCACCGGGACGGCGCCGGCCGGGTGATGGACATGGACACGGCCGACGAATCGGGTGCGTCCCGGCACGGTGCGCCTCACCGCGGTCCAGGTCCTTCTGCCGGCGCAGGGCATCGACGCCTCGGCTCGCCCGCCGTACGCGATGGCGCCCTCCCTGGACGCCGAAAGGGTTCGGCGAGTGCGACCCGCGGGCGCGGGTGTCGGTGAAGGTCCGCATCGACGGCGGCCTCGACCCATCGATATCGGCTGGTTGGCCTCCGCGACCGCGGCCGACGCCGCCAGCCGCATCGGCATCCGTACGCCAGGTGCTGTTCACCGTCGCACGGGCCTGACCGTCCGGCACCGTCGCGACGCGCCGGCCTCGCCCGGCGTCGAAGAAGTCCAGGTCGAAGGCGCTGGGTGGGATCACCGTACGCCCGTAACGCGCCCCCGGCCTCTCGCCGGTCGGACAGGCCGCGGCGGCCGCTCAGCCTCCGGTGACAAGGCTCAACCCACATGGCGGGAGATCATCCGGGCGTGCCGGAGCGGCCGCCCGGTGGACGGCTCCGGCGGGCCGCGAGGTGTGCACCTCGTCCCCGCCCCCGGACATGTACTAGAGTTATCTCGACATCGAGATATCTGCCGAAGGCGTTCCGCAGCCGCCCCCGCTGATAAGGGTTACCTAACTTAGCCTGACCTTAGCGGATTGGCCACAGGGCGTGGCGGCAGGATGCGGTTATACGCGCGAAATCATGCATGAAGGAGACTGTCGTGTCGGCGAACAGCTTCGACGCCCGCAGCACGCTGCAGGTGGGCGACGAGTCGTACGAGATCTTCCGGCTGGACAAGGTTGAGGGCGCCGCCCGCCTTCCCTACAGCCTGAAGGTCCTGCTGGAGAACCTGCTCCGCACGGAGGACGGCGCGAACATCACCGCCGACCACATCCGGGCGCTCGGCGGCTGGGACTCCCAGGCGCAGCCCAGCCAGGAGATCCAGTTCACGCCGGCCCGCGTGATCATGCAGGACTTCACCGGCGTTCCCTGTGTCGTGGACCTCGCCACCATGCGTGAGGCCGTGAAGGAGCTCGGCGGCGACCCGTCCAAGATCAACCCGCTGGCCCCGGCCGAGCTGGTCATCGACCACTCCGTCATCGCCGACAAGTTCGGCACCAAGGACGCGTTCTCCCAGAACGTGGAGCTGGAGTACGGCCGCAACAAGGAGCGCTACCAGTTCCTGCGCTGGGGCCAGACCGCCTTCGACGAGTTCAAGGTCGTCCCCCCGGGCACCGGCATCGTCCACCAGGTCAACATCGAGCACCTGGCCCGCACGGTCATGGTCCGGAACGGCCAGGCGTACCCCGACACCCTCGTCGGCACCGACTCGCACACCACCATGGTCAACGGCCTGGGCGTGCTGGGCTGGGGCGTCGGCGGCATCGAGGCCGAGGCCGCGATGCTGGGCCAGCCGGTCTCCATGCTGATCCCGCGCGTCGTGGGCTTCAAGCTGACCGGCGAGCTGCCGACCGGCACCACCGCCACCGACCTGGTGCTCACCATCACCGAGATGCTGCGCAAGCACGGCGTCGTCGGCAAGTTCGTCGAGTTCTACGGTGAGGGCGTCGCCGCCACCTCGCTCGCGAACCGCGCCACCATCGGCAACATGTCGCCGGAGTTCGGCTCGACCGCCGCGATCTTCCCGATCGACGACGAGACGCTGAAGTACCTGCGCCTGACGGGCCGCGACGCCCAGCAGGTCGCGCTGGTCGAGGCGTACGCCAAGGAGCAGGGCCTGTGGCTGGACCCGGCCGCCGAGCCGGACTTCTCCGAGAAGCTGGAGCTCGACCTCTCCACGGTCGTCCCCTCCATCGCCGGCCCGAAGCGCCCGCAGGACCGCATCGTCCTCGCCAACGCCTCGCAGCAGTTCGCCCAGGACGTGCGCAACTACGTCGACGACGTGGACGAGGCGGGCAAGGAGTCCTTCCCGGCCTCCGACGCCCCGGCGAACCACCCGAACGGCGCCCCGTCCAAGCCCACCCTGGTCACCCTGGCCGACGGCTCCTCCTTCGAGATCGACCACGGCGCCGTCACCGTCGCCGCGATCACCTCCTGCACCAACACCTCGAACCCCTACGTCATGGTCGCCGCGGCGCTCGTGGCCAAGAAGGCGGTCGAGAAGGGCCTGACCCGCAAGCCGTGGGTCAAGACCACCCTGGCCCCCGGCTCGAAGGTCGTCACCGACTACTTCGACAAGGCCGGCCTGACCCCGTACCTCGACAAGATGGGCTTCAACCTCGTCGGGTACGGCTGCACCACCTGCATCGGCAACTCCGGTCCGCTGGACGAGGAGATCTCGAAGGCGATCAACGAGCACGACCTCGCGGTCACCTCGGTCCTCTCGGGCAACCGCAACTTCGAGGGCCGCATCAACCCCGACGTCAAGATGAACTACCTGGCCTCCCCGCCGCTGGTCGTCGCGTACGCCATCGCGGGCTCCATGAAGGTGGACATCACCAAGGACGCCATCGGCACCGACACCGAGGGCAAGCCGGTCTTCCTCCAGGACATCTGGCCCTCCGAGGCCGAGGTCAACGACGTCGTGGCGAACGCCATCGGCGAGGACATGTTTAACAAGTCCTACCAGGACGTCTTCGCGGGCGACGCCCAGTGGCAGGCGCTGTCGATCCCGACCGGCAACACCTTCGAGTGGGACCCGCAGTCCACCTATGTGCGCAAGCCCCCCTACTTCGAGGGCATGACGATGGAGACCACCCCGGTCTCCGACATCACCGGCGCCCGCGTGCTGGCGAAGCTGGGCGACTCGGTCACCACCGACCACATCTCCCCGGCCGGTGCGATCAAGGCCGACACCCCGGCCGGCAAGTACCTCACGGAGCACGGCGTCGAGCGCCGCGACTTCAACTCGTACGGTTCCCGCCGCGGCAACCACGAGGTCATGATCCGCGGTACGTTCGCCAACATCCGCCTGCGCAACCAGATCGCGCCGGGCACCGAGGGCGGCTTCACCCGCGACTTCACCGTCGAGGGCGCGCCGGTCTCCTTCATCTACGACGCCTCGCAGAACTACCAGGCCGCCGGCATCCCGCTGGTCATCCTGGCGGGCAAGGAGTACGGCTCCGGCTCGTCCCGCGACTGGGCGGCCAAGGGCACCGCGCTGCTCGGCGTCAAGGCCGTCATCGCCGAGTCCTACGAGCGCATCCACCGCTCCAACCTGATCGGCATGGGCGTCCTGCCCCTGCAGTTCCCCGAGGGCGCCAACGCGGCCTCCCTGGGCCTCACCGGCGAGGAGACCTTCTCCTTCACCGGTGTGGAGGAGCTGAACAACGGCACCACCCCGCGCACGGTCAAGGTCACCACCGACACCGGTGTCTCCTTCGACGCGGTCGTCCGCATCGACACGCCGGGTGAGGCCGACTACTACCGCAACGGCGGCATCATGCAGTACGTCCTGCGGAACCTGATCCGCGGCTAAGGGCGCGCCAGGCGGAGCGATCCGCCGTCTGTCGGCACCATAGGGCCGTACCCCCGTTAAGGGGGTGCGGCCCTTCCGCTTTTCGCGGCGGCGGTCCCAGGTGACGGACAGGTCTCAACTCGGAAAAGCCGGGAACGATCCTTGTGCACGATCTTGCTGAGCCGAGCGGAAGTGGACTATACCTGTGCCCGTCCGGGCCGCCGTGCGATCAGCGGCTCCGGGCCGGGGGAAGCCGGGGTGCCCGCGGTGAGGCCCGCCTTGTGGTAACTGCCGCGATTTCCGGCCTCCTTCACACTTCTGACGAAGGCGAGGACATGAGCATGGGATCCACTGGTGAGGGCCTCGGCCGCCGTGATCTGATCAAGCGTTCCGCGGCGCTCGGACTGATCGGCGTGCCGACGATGAGCTTCCTGTCCGCCTGTGCCTCCGGTGGTGAGGGCACCACGAAGGGCCCCGACAAGGGGGTCGTGTCCAAGGAGAACCCCTTCGGCGTCGCCAAGGGCGGCAAGCTCGACGTGGTCGTCTTCAAGGGCGGCTTCGGCGACGACTACGCGAAGGCCTGGGAGGCCGCCTTCGACAAGAAGTGGGGCACCACCAGCTCCCACGTCAGCACCCAGGAGATCGCGGCCAAGCTCCAGCCCCGCTTCAACGGCGGCACCCCGCCGGACGTCGTCGACGACTCCGGCGCCCAGCAGATCAAGATCGACGTCCTCGCGAAGGGCGGCCAGCTCGCCGACCTCAGCGTCGTGCTCGACGCGCCCTCGCTCGACGACCCCGGCAAGAAGGTCCGCGACACGCTCATCCCCGGCACCGTCGAACAGGGCACACAGGGGGGCAAGTTCGTCGCCCTCTACTACGTCTACACCGTCTACGGCTTCTGGTACTCGGGCAAGCTCTTCAAGGAGAAGGGCTGGACCGAGCCCAAGACATGGGACGAATTCCTGGCCGTCTGCGCCAAGGCCAAGGAGGCCGGCATCGGCGGCCTGGCCCACCAGGGAAAGTTCCCGTACTACATCAATGTCGTCATCATGGACCTGATCGCCAAGAAGGGCGGTCTGGAGGCCATGAAGGCCATCGACAACCTGGCGCCGAACGCCTTCGAGGGCAACCCCGCCGCCCTGGCCGCCGTCGAGGCGGTCTACGAGGTGGTCGAGAAGGGCTACCTCATGCCCGGCACCAACGGCCTGACCCACACCGAGTCCCAGACCGCCTGGAACCAGTACAAGGCGGCCTTCATCCCCTCCGGCTCCTGGCTGGAGAACGAGCAGCTCAAGCAGACCCCCGACGACTTCGACATGAAGTTCCTGCCGGTCCCGGTCCTCGCCGACAGCAAGCTCCCCTTCGAATCCATCCGGGCCGGCGCCGGCGAACCCTTCATCGTCCCGGAGAAGGCCGCCAACAAGCCGGGCGGCCTGGAGTTCCTGCGTTCGATGCTGTCACGCGAATGGTCCACCCTCTTCGCCCAGCAGGCCAACTCGCTCACCGTCGTCAAGGAAGGGGTCGACCCGGCCGTCAAGCTCCGCCCGGGCACCGCCTCGGCCGTCTCCGCCGTCAAGGCGGCGGGCCCGAACACCTTCAACTACCTCTACCCCGACTGGTACAGCGAGATGGACGCCGAGATCCAGAACGCGTCCAATGAGCTGATGACCCAGCGGATCCAGCCCAAGGAGTGGATCAAGCGGGCCCAGGCTGCGGTAGACAAGGCTGCCAAGGACCCCAACGCCAAGAACAACCGCCGCAGCTGACCACACGTCCACCGGCAGCGTCATCAGGGACGGACACCATGAGCCACGTAGCCCGGCGCGGAGGAAGGACCGGCTTCATCGCCGGCTTCCTCCTCCTGCCGCTCGCGCTGTACCTGACCTTCGTCATCTGGCCGTACGTTCAGACGTTCGGATATTCCTTCACCAACTGGTCGGGCCAGTCGCCGACGTTCGACTTCGTCGGCCTGGAGAACTACTCCGCCCTGATGAGGGACGAGGTCTTCCGCATCGCCCTCTGGCACAACCTGCTGCTCCTGGTGTTCGTCCCGGTGATCACCATCCTGCTCGCCCTCTTCTTCGCCTTCATGGTGAACGCGGGAGGGCGCGGCGGGGCCGGCGGGGTGCGGGGCGTCCGCGGATCGGCCTTCTACAAGATCGTCTACTTCTTCCCGCAGGTCCTCTCCCTCGCCATCCTCGCGGTGCTCTTCGGGGCGGTGTACCGCAGCGACGAGGGCGGTCTGCTCAACGGGTTCCTCATCCGGGCCGGCCTGGCCGATCCGGCCCACCCCGTCGAATGGCTCAACGACCCCGACCTCGTCCTGTGGTGCCTGCTGCTCGTGGTGGTCTGGCACGGCGTCGGCTTCTACCTCGTCCTCTTCTCGGCGGCCATGCAGTCCGTGCCGAAGGACATCTACGAGGCCGCGCTGCTGGACGGCGCCGGCCGCGCCCAGACCTTCTTCAGGGTCACCCTGCCCCTGCTGTGGGACTCCGTGCAGACCTCCGCGGTCTACCTGGGCATCGCGGCGATGGACATGTTCGTCCTGGTGTCGACCATGACCTCGGCCCAGTTCGGCGGCGGACCCGATCACCACAGCGAGGTCATGGCCACCGTACTGATGCGCAACTTCCTGTACTTCGGCAAGAGCGGCTACGCCTGCGCCATGGGCGTGGTCATGCTCGTCCTGACCATGATCCTCTCCATCGTCACGCTGCGCGCCACCCGCCGCGAGCGCATCGAGTTCTGAGCGGGAGACACGATGACCACAGTGATCAAGGCGCCGGGCGAGCCCTCGGCGGAGCGGTCCGGCGCTGCCGGCGGCCGGGGCGGGGACGGCGGCCGACGCCGCTCCGACGGCATGGCGCTCAACGTCTTCTCGCACGGCTTCCTCGCCGTCTGGGCGGTGCTGATCGTGCTGCCGCTGGTCTGGCTGGCCCTCGGATCGTTCAAGACCGACACGCAGATCGGCGCCTCGGCCCTCAGCTGGCCCTCCAACTGGCACTTCGACGCCTTCGGCCGCGCCTGGGACAAGGGCATCGGAGGCTACTTCGGTCACACCCTGATCGTGATGGCCTTCTCGGTCCCGCTGACCATGCTGCTCGGCTCCATGGCCGCGTACGTACTGGCCCGCTACCCCTTCCGGGGGAACCGGATCATCTACTACTTCTTCGTCAGCGGGGCGATGTTCCCCGTCTTCCTGGCGCTCGTACCGCTGTTCTTCATGGTCAAGCGCCTGGACATGCTCAACACGTACCAGGGGCTGGTCCTGGTCTACATCGCCTACTCGATGCCCTTCACCGTCTTCTTCATGCACTCCTTCTTCCGGACCCTGCCGACGGCGGTGCACGAGGCGGCCGTGATCGACGGGGCCTCCGACACCCGGATCTTCTTCCAGGTGATGCTGCCGATGGCCAAGCCCGGCCTGATC
This sequence comes from Streptomyces sp. NPDC034043, assembly GCF_055575675.1. Lineage (NCBI taxonomy): Bacteria > Bacillati > Actinomycetota > Actinomycetes > Kitasatosporales > Streptomycetaceae > Streptomyces > Streptomyces sp. NPDC034043. The sequence continues at coordinate 87,307 of NZ_JBVISF010000007.1, read as the reverse complement.
AGCGTGGGGATATTCAATGTCCTCGGCCAGTGGAACCAGTACATCCTGCCGTCGGTCCTGATGCAGCCGCAGAGCGGATCGGACCCCGAGCGCTACATGCTCACCCAGGGGCTGATCCAGCTCCAGTACCAGATGGGCTACGAGACGGACCTGCCGGTGCTGTTCGCCGGCGTGACCATCGCGATGATCCCGATGCTGGTGGTCTACCTGTCCTTCCAGCGCCAGATCCAGGCCGGCCTGACCTCGGCGACGCTGAAGTAGCGGTCCGGCCGGCGCGGACCGTCGTACGGGCGGCCGGCGCGCGCGGGGCGGCGGGGAACGCCACGGGGTGCGCCGGGGGCACGGATGACGTATGTCTGACAGGAGAGACAGCGCTTCGGCGACCGTGGCACGATCTTCGCGGCCCTTGTTCATACTTTCCGGCTATGTGTCCGGTTCGCTCCGTCTCAGGGTCTTGACGGCGGAGTGGCCAAAGGCTCGACTTAAGGTTCACAAGTTGGAGAGACGCCGGGGTCTCGGAGCGCGTAGCCGCGACACCGGCCGGGGGGCGGCGGATTTCCGCCGCTAATGGGCAGGAGTGGATGAGTCGTGCAGACTCCCGGATCGCAGTCCTCGCTGCACCGCGCGAACCTGGAACGAGTCGTGCGGGCCGTGCGCCTCGCCGGTTCGCTGACCCAGGCGGAGATCGCCCGCACCACCGGACTGTCGGCGGCCACGGTCTCCAACATCGTCCGCGAGCTCAAGGAGAGCGGGACCGTCGAGGTCACCGACACCTCGGCCGGCGGACGCCGGGCCCGCAGCGTCTCGCTCAGCGGCGACGCCGGCATCGTGATCGGCGTGGACTTCGGCCATACCCACCTGCGGGTGGCCGTGGGCAACCTGGCGCACCAGGTGCTGGCCGAGGAGGCCGAACCGCTGGACGTGGACGCCTCCTGGGTCGACGGCTTCGACCGGGCGGAAACCCTGGTCGGGCGCCTGGTCGAAGGCATCGGCGTGGCCCGCGACAAGGTCATCGGCGTGGGGCTCGGCGTACCGGGCCCCATCGACGTGGAGTCCGGCACGCTGGGCTCGACCGCGATCCTGCCGGGCTGGGCCGGGATCAACCCGCGCCAGGAGCTCTCGCAGCGCCTGGGCGTACCGGTCTACGTGGACAACGACGCGAACCTCGGCGCGCTGGGGGAGCTGGTCTGGGGGAGCGGCCGCGGGGTCCGCGACCTGGCGTACATCAAGGTCGCGAGCGGTGTGGGCGCGGGCCTGGTGATCAACGGGCAGATCTACCGGGGACCCGGCGGCACCGCCGGGGAGATCGGGCACATCACGCTGGACGAATCCGGCCCCGTCTGCCGCTGCGGCAACCGCGGCTGCCTGGAGACCTTCGCCGCCGCGCGCTACGTGCTGCCGCTGCTCCAGGGCACACACGGGCCCGAGCTGACGATGGAGAAGGTGGTCGAGCTTGCCCGGGGCGGGGACCCGGGCTGCCGCCGGGTGGTCACCGACGTGGGCCGCCACATCGGCAGCGGCGTGGCCAGCCTCTGCAACCTCCTGAACCCGAGCCGGGTGGTACTGGGCGGTTCGCTGGCGGAGGCCGGTGAACTGGTGCTTTCGCCGATACGCGAGTCCGTGGGGCGGTACGCGATCCCCAGCGCGGCCCGTCAGCTGTCGGTGCTCACGGGCTCGTTGGGCGGCCGGGCGGAGGTGCTCGGCGCACTCGCTCTCGTACTCAGCGAGATGGGCGATTCGACGCTTTTGGCGGAAAATGGCATTGGGGTGCGAGCTCCCGCCGTCATGTCTTCAGTTAGATAACGGATGGCACCGTTGTCATCTCGTTAAGGATTCACTCCTTGACGACAAACTTGCGGCCGGGGTTGACTCACATCCACCTCGGCCGCAGCGTTGCGGCCTCGTCAGGGAGGTTCAACGAATGAACACGCGTATGCGCAGAGCCGCCGTAGCCGTCGCCGCGGGTGCCATGGCCGTTTCGCTGGCCGCATGTGGCAGTGCCAAGGAAGCGGGCGGCGAGAAGAAGCCCTCCGGCTCCGCCGCCGGTGACGCCATCAAGGTCGGTCTGCTCCTGCCGGAGAACCAGACCGCGCGCTACGAGAAGTTCGACAAGCCGCTGATCGAGAAGAAGGTCGCCGATCTCACCGGCGGCAAGGCCGAGGTGGTCTACGCCAACGCCAAGCAGGACGCGACCACGCAGAACTCGCAGGTCGACACGATGATCACCAACAAGGTGAACGTCCTGATCATCGACGCGGTCGACGCCAAGGCCATCGCGGGCTCGGTCAAGAAGGCCAAGGACGCCGGCATCCCGGTCGTCGCCTACGACCGCCTGGCGGAGGGCCCGATCGACGCCTACACCTCCTTCGACAACGAAGAGGTCGGCAAGGTCCAGGGCAAGGCCCTGCTGGAGGCCCTGGGCGACAAGGCCAAGGACGGCCAGGTCGTCATGATGAACGGCTCCGTCACCGACCCGAACGCCGCGCTGTTCAAGAAGGGCGCCCACTCCGTCCTCGACGGCAAGGTGAACATCGGCAAGGAGTACGACACCAAGGAGTGGAAGCCGGAGAACGCCAACACCAACATGGCGGGCGCGCTCACCGCGCTCGGCAAGGACAAGGTGATCGGCGTCTACTCGGCCAACGACGGCATGGCCGGCGGCATCATCACCGCCCTCAAGGCCGCCGGTCTGTCCCCCCTCCCGCCGGTCACCGGCCAGGACGCCGAACTGGCCGGCGTCCAGCGGATCGTGGCGGGCGAGCAGTTCATGAGCGTCTACAAGCCGTACGCCCCCGAGGCCGCGGCCGCCGCCGAGATGGCCGTCGCCCTCGCCAAGGGCGAGAAGATCGACGGCATCATCAACAACAAGGTCGACAGCCCGACCTCCAAGGGCGTCCCGTCCGTGCTGATCCCGGTCGTCTCGCTCACCAAGGCCAACATCAAGGACACCGTCGTCAAGGACGGCGTCTACACGGTCGAGGAGATCTGCACCGACAAGTTCGCGGCCGCCTGCGCCGCCATCGGCCTCAAGTAAGGCCCCCGTCGCCGCCCCCGCGCGGCGGCCCACCCGCCCTGCCCGGTGCCCCGCACCTCATACCCCGCCACCCGCGGGGCGCCGGGCAGAAACGCTTCACCTTTCGCTTGTCGCAATCCCCCATCCGCCCCGCTCCTGCTCTTTTGCACGACATCCCCGCCGGTCAGGCGGCGAAGGAGATGGTTCATGTGTCCGCTGCGCCCGTGCTGGCGTTGCGAGGGGTCTCGAAGCGGTTCGGCGCCGTCCAGGCCCTGACCGACGTAGAACTCGAGATCCACTCCGGTGAGGTGGTCGCCCTGGTCGGCGACAACGGCGCCGGCAAGTCCACGCTGGTCAAGACGATCGCCGGCGTGCACCCCATCGATGACGGAGTCATCGAGTGGGAGGGCCGCCCGGTCTCCATCAACAAGCCCCACGACGCCCAGAACCTCGGCATCGCGACCGTCTACCAGGACCTCGCGCTGTGCGACAACATCGACGTCGTCGGCAACCTCTTCCTCGGGCGCGAGCTCAAGCGCTTCGGCGTCCTCGACGAGGTGGAGATGGAGCGCCGCGCCCGCGAGCTCCTGACCACCCTGTCCATCCGGATCCCCAGTGTCCGGATCCCCATCGCCTCGCTCTCCGGCGGCCAGCGCCAGACCGTGGCGATCGCCCGCTCCATGCTGGGCGAGCCCCGGCTCGTCATCCTCGACGAGCCCACCGCCGCCCTCGGCGTCGAGCAGACCGCACAGGTGCTCGACCTCGTGGAGCGGCTGCGCGAGCGCGGCCACGCCGTCATCCTCATCAGCCACAACATGGCCGACGTGAAGGCCGTCGCCGACAAGGTGGCGGTGCTGCGGCTGGGCCGCAACAACGGCGTCTTCAACGTCGCCGACACCTCGCAGGAAGAGATCATCTCCGCCATCACCGGGGCCACGGACAACGCCGTGACCCGCCGGGCGGCCCGCACCGGGGAGGCCCGCAAGTGAGCACCGAACACCACACCTCGGCGGAAGAGGTGGCCAAGCTGGCCAACCCCGCCGCCCCGGCGGACGCCATTCCCGTGGTGGACCCGCGCCTGCTCGTGCGCGAGCAGGGGCTGTCCGGCTACCTGAGCGAGTTCGGCCGCAAGATGAAGGCCGGCGACCTGGGCTCCATCCCGGTCGTCCTCGGCCTGATCATCATCTGGGGCATCTTCCAGGGGCTGAACTCGAACTTCCTCTCCCCGGAGAACCTCTCCAACATCGCGATCACCATGGTCGCCACCGGCATGATGGCCGTCGGCATCATCTTCGTCCTGCTGCTCGGCGAGATCGACCTCTCGGTCGGCTCCGTCAGCGGCGTCTCGGGCGCGATCGTGGCCGTCCTCGCCGTCACCCACGGGATCAACGAGTGGCTCGCGATCCTCGCCGCCGTCGCCGGCGGCGCCCTGATCGGTGCCGTCCACGGCTTCTTCTTCGCCAAGATCGGGGCGCCCGCCTTCGCGGTCACCCTGTCCGGCCTGCTGTTCTGGTCCGGCGCGATGCTCCAGATCCTGGGCAGCAACGGCACCGTCAACCTCGACTCCGAGGGCGTGGTCGGGCAGCTCACCACGTACTACTTCTCGGACGTGGCCGCCGGCTACGGCCTCGCGGCGCTCGCCACGGTGGCGTACTTCCTCGCCACCTTCTTCGACAACCGCCGCCGGGAGGCCGCCGGGGTCCCCTCGCGGCCCCTGAGCGAGATCCTGCTGCGCACCGGCCTGCTGGCCCTGTTCACGTTCGGCCCCGCCGTCGTGTTCAACCAGTACAAGGGCCTGCCGCTGGCCCTGGTGCTCTTCGTGGTCGCCCTGGTCGGCACGGACTTCGTCCTGCGCCGCACCACCTTCGGCCGCAACGTCTTCGCCCTCGGCGGCAGCGTCGAGGCCTCCCGCCGCGCCGGCATCAACGTCAACGGGATCCGCATCGCGGTCTTCGCGATCGCGGGCACCTTCGCGGCCATCGGCGGCCTCTTCTGGGCCTCCAAGATCGCGGCGGCCAACCAGAGCGCCGGCGCCGGCGACCTCCTGATGAACGTCATCGCGGCGGCCGTCATCGGCGGAACCAGCCTCTTCGGCGGCCGCGGCCGGACCTGGAACGCCCTCCTCGGTGTGATGGTCATCACCAGCATCCAGTACGGTCTGGCCCTGGAGGGCATCGCGACCCCGATCCAGTACATGATCACCGGTGCCGTCCTGCTGGCCACGGTGGTCATCGACTCGGTGACCCGCAAGACCCAGAAGACGGCCGGCCGCGCCTGACCGCGCGACCTGGGCCGATCCCGGGCGGTAAGACCCGTCACAGTGCCCGGTGCCACTCCGTGTGGCACCGGGCACCCGTGCGTGCGCGCATGCGTACGGATGTGCAGGTATACACCCGTTCGGGAGGTGTGGTGCCGCTGCGGGGCGCACAGGTATGACAAAGGCGTGGCCCGCCAGGCACCGCCCGATGACCGGCTCCGCGAGCGGAACATTAGACTCGACAGACCAGCAAGCAACTGCAAGGAGGCACGGGTGCTGCTGACCCGCATCAAGGGACCGCGCGATCTGGACCGGCTCAGCCAGGAGGAGCTGGTTCAGCTCGCCGCCGAGATCAGGTCCTTCCTCGTCGACGCCGTCTCCAAGACCGGCGGGCACCTCGGCCCCAACCTCGGCGTGGTCGAACTGACGATCGCCCTGCACCGGGTCTTCGAATCGCCCAAGGACAAGGTCCTCTTCGACACCGGCCACCAGGCCTACGTCCACAAGCTGCTCACCGGCCGCCAGGACTTCGGGAACCTGCGCGCCAAGGGCGGCCTGTCCGGCTACCCCTCGCGCGCCGAGTCCGACCACGACGTGATCGAGAACTCCCACGCCTCCACGGTGCTGGGCTGGGCCGACGGCCTCGCCAAGGCCAACGAGGTGCTCGGCCGCGAGGACCACCACGTCGCCGCCGTCATCGGCGACGGCGCGCTGACCGGCGGCATGGCCTGGGAGGCGCTGAACAACATCGCCGCCGCCAAGGACCGCCCGCTCGTCATCGTCGTCAACGACAACGAGCGCTCGTACGGCCCCACCATCGGCGGCCTCGCCAACCACCTGGCCACCCTGCGCACCACGGACGGCTACGAGCGCTTCCTGGCCCGCGGCAAGGAAATCCTGGAGCGCACCCCGGTCGTCGGGAAGCCGCTCTTCGAGACCCTGCACGGCGCCAAGAAGGGCCTCAAGGACTTCATCGCCCCGCAGGGCATGTTCGAGGACCTGGGCCTGAAGTACATCGGCCCCATCGACGGCCACGACATGGAGGCCCTGGAGTCCGCCCTCCAGCGCGCCAAGCGCTTCAGCGGCCCGGTCATCGTCCACTGCCTCACCCAGAAGGGACGCGGCTACACCCCGGCCCTGGAGCACGAGGCGGACCGTTTCCACGCGGTCGGCGTGATCCACCCCGACACCGGGCTGCCGGTCAAGACCGCCGCCGCCAGCTGGACCTCCGTCTTCGCCGACGAGATGGTCAAGCTCGGCCACGAGCGCGAGGACATCGTCGGCATCACCGCCGCCATGCTCCACCCGGTCGGCCTCAACAAGTTCGCCGAGGCCTTCCCGGACCGCATCTACGACGTCGGCATCGCCGAGCAGCACGGCGCCACCTCGGCCGCCGGGCTCGCCACCGGCGGCGTCCACCCCGTCTTCGCGGTGTACGCCACCTTCCTCAACCGCGCCTTCGACCAGGTCCTCATGGACGTGGCCCTGCACAAGTGCGGGGTCACCTTCGTGCTGGACCGCGCCGGGGTCACCGGTGACGACGGCGCCTCCCACAACGGCATGTGGGACATGTCCATCCTCCAGGTCGTCCCGGGCCTGCGCCTGGCCGCTCCGCGCGACGCCGAGCAGCTGCGCGCCCAGCTGCGGGAGGCCGTCGAGGTCAAGGACGCCCCGACGGTCGTGCGCTACTCCAAGGGCGTCGTCGGCCCGGCCGTCCCCGCCGTCGGCCGCATCGGCGGCATGGACGTCCTGCGCGCCCCGGCCCCCGAGGTCACCCGGCCGGACGTACTCCTCGTCTCCGTCGGCGCCCTCGCCCCGATGTGCCTGGAGATCGCCGGCCTGCTGGACAAGCAGGGCATCTCCTCGACCGTGGTCGACCCCCGCTGGGTCAAGCCCGTGGACGAGGCCCTGGCCCCGCTCGCGGACCGCCACCGGGTCGTCGTCACCGTCGAGGACAACGGCCGCACCGGCGGTGTGGGCGCGGCCGTCTCCCAGGCCCTGCGCGACGCGGGGGTCGACGTGCCGCTGCGCGACTTCGGCATCCCGCAGCGCTTCCTCGACCACGCGCTGCGCAAGGAGATCATGGCCGAGATCGGCCTGACCGCCCCGGACATCGCCCGCCAGGTCACCGGTCTGGTCGCCAAGCTGGACGGGCGCTACGAGAACGAGCCCGCCGCCCTCGACTAGCCGGACGGGCCCGACGGGCCGGACCGCGCGGTTGCACGTCACGGGCCGGGAGATCACCCTTGAGGGGTGGGCCTCCCGGCCCGTTCGCGTACTTCTTGGGAGGTGCGTAGGTGAGCACGGATCAGAACAGCCCGTTCCGCACCAAGACGGTGGAACAGTCCATCCGTGACACGGAGGAGCCGGAGCACGCGCTCCGCAAATCGCTCTCCGCCTGGGACCTGACGGTCTTCGGTGTCGGCGTCATCATCGGCACCGGCATCTTCGTCCTCACGGGAATCGCGGCCCGGAACAACGCCGGACCCGCCACCGCCCTCGCCTTCGTGGCCGCGGGCGTCGTCTGCGCCCTCGCAGCGCTCTGCTACGCGGAGTTCGCGTCCACCGTCCCGGTGGCCGGCTCGGCGTACACCTTCGCGTACGCCTCGATCGGCGAGCTGCCCGCCTGGATCATCGGCTGGGACCTGGTGCTCGAATTCGCGCTCGGCACCGCCGTCGTGGCGGTCGGCTGGTCCGGATACGTACGCCACCTCATGCACACGAACCTCGGCTGGGACATGCCCGTCGCGCTGTCCGGGCCCGACGAGGGCGGAACCTTCGACCTGCTGGCCTTCCTCCTCGTCCTGGTGCTGACCGCGGTCCTCGTCGTCGGGACGAAGCTGTCGGCCCGCATCACCGCGGTCGTCGTCGCCATCAAGGTCACCGTGGTGATGCTGGTCATCATCGCGGGCCTGTTCTTCATCAAGGCCGACAACTACTCCCCGTTCATCCCGCCCGCCGAGCCACAGGCCGGCGGAGCCGGCTGGCACGCGCCACTGGTCCAGCTGCTGTTCGGCTACGAACCCACCAACTTCGGCGTCATGGGCATCTTCACCGCGGCCTCCCTCGTCTTCTTCGCCTTCATCGGCTTCGACGTCGTGGCCACCGCGGCCGAGGAGACCAAGAACCCGCAACGGGACATGCCGCGCGGCATCCTGGGCTCGCTGCTGATCTGCACGGTGCTGTACGTCGCGGTGACGGTCGTGGTCACCGGCATGCAGTACTACCGGGAGATGTCGCCGACCGCCCCGCTCGCCGACGCCTTCAAGGCCGTCGACCAGCCCTTCTTCTCCGGGGCCATCAGCCTCGGGGCGTCCGTCGGCCTCATCACGGTGTGCATGATCCTGCTGCTGGGCCAGACCCGCGTGTTCTTCGCGATGAGCCGTGACGGACTGCTGCCGCGGGTCTTCTCCGTCACGCACCCGAAGTACCGCACCCCCTACCGGGCCACCCTGCTGCTCGGCGTGCTCATCGCCGTCGTCGCCGGGTTCACCAGCCTCGAGAAGCTCGCGGAACTGGTCAACATCGGCACCCTGTTCGCCTTCGTCATCGTGGCGCTCGGCGTGATCATCCTGCGCAGGACCCGCCCCGACCTGCACCGGGCCTTCCGCACCCCGTGGGTGCCGTTGATCCCGATCCTGTCGATGGCGGCCTCGCTCTGGCTGATGCTCAACCTGCCGGCCGAGACCTGGCTGCGCTTCGGGATCTGGATGGCGGTCGGCGTCGTCGTCTACTTCCTGTACGGCAGGCGCAAGAGCCGCCTGGCCCAGGCCGGCCAGGACGCGGAGTACTAGGAGGCGCGGCGGTTCACCGGGAACCCGCCGACGGGGACGGCCCGGGCGCCGGAGACTTGGCGCCCGGGCCGCCCTTGGCGGGGGAGTCCTTCGCCGAGGCGGGGACCTTCTGGTCGGTGCGCAGGGCCTCCCACAGCTGGGAGGCCTGCTCCTGTGCGACGACGACCCGGTTGCGGTCCACCTTGTCGTAGGACACCGGCAGCATGATGGTCTCCATGGTGGACGGGTCCACGCCCTTCATGCTCTGCGCGAAGTCGGACAGCGCGGTGAGCGAGGCCAGATCGGAGTCGGTGGTCAGCGACTTGGTGCCGGCGTCGGCCAGCTTGTAGAGCCGCGCCGGATTGCCGAAGGCGTCCTGCTTCTTGATCTCGGACAGCATCGCGATCATGAACTGCTGCTGGAGCCCTATGCGTCCGAGGTCGCTGCCGTCCCCGTAGCCGTAGCGGGTCCGTACGAACTTCAGCGCGTCGGTGCCGTTCAGCCGGTGCGTGCCCGCGTCCAGCTTGAGGCCGCCCTTCGCACCGGTCATGGGCTGGTCGAGGGTGACGGTGACCCCGCCGAGGGCGTCCACCAGCCCCTTGAAGCCGGCGAAGTCCACCTCGACGAAGTGGTCCACGCGGATCCCGGACAGCTGCTCCACCGTCTTGACCACGCAGGCCGGACCGCCCAGCGTGTAGACGGAGTTGAACATGACCCGGCCGGCCTCGGGAACGGTCTTGCCGTCCTTGTCCTTGCACTCGGGCCGGGTGATCAGGGTGTCGCGCGGGATGCTCACGGCGGTGGCCCTGGCCCGGCCCTCGGGTATGTGCACCAGCATGGCGGTGTCGGAGCGGGCCCCGCTCACGTCGCCGTGGTCCAGTTCGCCGTTGGCGCCGGCCCGCGAGTCGGAGCCGAGGACCAGGACGTTCTGCGCGTTCCCGGCCGACTTGGGCGGCCGGTTGTCCGTGCCGATGGCCTGGTCCAGGTCGACGCTGTCGATGTTCCCGTTGAGGTGGTCGTAGACCCACCAGCCGGACCCCGCCGCGCCGAGGACCACGACGGCCGCCGTCCAGGCGAGCCCCCGCCGGATCCGTGCGGCGCGCGAGCGGGGCGGTGTCGTGGTGGCGGTGGAGTCTGAAGTCATGCCCGGGGACCGGTCCTTCCGAACGGGTGGCGGGAGATCCGGTGGGGATCTCGGGGGGATCTCGCGGGCTACAACATAGACGCAGGAGGCCGCCCCGGGCCCCCGGGGTATCCTGATTCTGTTCGAATGGTGAAGCGGAAGGGTTGCTGCGGTTCATGGCGACGCGATCCCGACGCGCTCCGAACAGGTCCCCCGAGCGGCCCTCCCCCGGAGCGGGCCGAGTCCCCGCGGGCGACTGGAACACCGTGGCGCTGGGCCCCCTGACCGGCCGTTGGCTCCTCGCCGGCAAGGACGGCCGGCTCACCGCCTACGCGCGCGCCGAGAGCGGCCTGCTCCGCTGGACCGAACGCGCCCCCGGCGGACCCGGCTGGAGCGGCCCCGACCTCTTCCCCGCCGACGGGCTGACCGACCTCACGGTGGGCCAGGGACCCGACGGGTACGCCCATTTCGCGGGCCGGCGCCGCACCAGGACCGGGGACGCCGAGACGGTCACCTACCACCACGCGGTGCAGTACCAGACCGGCCGCCCGATGGGGCCCTGGCATTCCCTCGGCACCCTCTACCAGCGGCCCGAGATGCACCACCGCGGAGGCCCCCCGACGCTGGCGGTGGACGCCCAGGGCACGCCCCACGTCTTCGTCCGCAACGCCGGGCGCGGCGTCCACGTCAAACGCCAGGACAGGAAGGGCGGCTGGCGGGACTGGGAAGACCTCCGCGGCAGCAAGTTCTTCGAGGGCACCGGCGCCGACTCCACCCCCGAGGGCAGGATCTGGCTGGCCGCGCCCGGCGAGAGGGGACTCTCCCGCTGGGCCCAGTCGGGGCCCGGCGGCCCGCTGGAGCGGGGCGAGGACATCCCGTACCTCGCGCAGGACGGTTCGGTGCGCACGCTGGAGACGGCTCCGGGCCGCGTCACCCACTTCTGGCACGCCGCCGACGGGAGCGGGGTGTTCGCCTGCCGGGACGGCGCCGGGGTGCTGGCGCTGGGCGGCGGGCCGGCGGCCGGGGCGGTGGCCGCCGTGCGCGCGGTGGTCGACGGCCACGACTGCACGGTGCTGGCCTACCGGGCAGTCAACGGGCGCACCGCCCTGGCGGGGTACCCCACGGAACACGAGGCCGCCGGACTCTGGTGGACCGAGATCGGCGAGGAGTGCCTGGGCTCCCCGGCCCTCGCCGTCGACGCCCGGGGGATGGTCGTCATCGCCTGTATCGGTGCCCGGGGCGAACTGCTGGTCAACCGGCAGAAGGACAGCTCCGGCCTGTCACTGGGCCGCTGGCAGCGGTTCTGACGGCTCGGGGCGCCGCCGCCCCTGGGGCGGGATCCTCGGCAGGTTGTGCCGGTCCACCGCCAGCGCCGATATCCGGTGCAGGAAGTCCACCGAGCGCCCGGCCGTGTCCGGGGTGATCCAGGCGTCGTCGATGTCGCACAGCTCCACCCGCACGGGGGAGCCGGCCAGCACGATGGGCAGGGTGTAGGCGATGGTGGACGCGAAGGTGAGCACGGTCCGGGCGATGGGCTCGGTCAGCGCGGTCAGTTCGAGCGGCAGCTCGGGATGGACGATCTCCATGCCGGTGAGCGCGGCGATCCGCTCCAGCTTGGGGCCGCTCTCCCTGCGGTGCGCGAAGTAGCGTCCGGCCGCCCGGTGGTGCGCGATCCAGCCGACCGCTTCGATGTACCGGTCCTCGTCGACGACGCCGGTCTCCACCAGGGAGCTGCCCGCCAGGTCGGCCCCGGACCGCACCCGCACCGGGCCGAAGGCCGCCCGGCTCCAGGCGTAGTCGTTGGGCCGCACCTCGGTGCCGGGCGGTGCGGTGACCGGCATGCAGGTGAAGAAGGTGGCCCGTTCCAGGTCCCCGCGGGCCAGCCAGCGGTTCACCGGGCCGCCCTTGGCGGAGGGCTTGAGCTCGCCCTGGTGCCAGCGGGTCAGCTGCCGGCCGCAGGTGAGCAGGCTGACCAGCTCGGTGGTGGCGGTGCCGTCGTCGACGACGACCACCTCACGGGCCTTGGAGCGGGGCAGCAGCAGCTGGATCGTACGGGAGAAGAGGTCCCCGATGACCAGGCGCCGGGCGGCCGCGACCGCCCGGCCGAGACGGACCAGCTCCCCCGCGCGTCCCAGGTAGCCGGCGCGCACCTCGTAGCGCCGCCAGACCACCTTGGACTGCGAGGCGAACCGGCACAGCCGGCGGACCTGCGCACGCGAGCGCGGGTCCGTCGGCTGGAGGACGGCGATGGTGAGGGACGCTGCCTCGCCCGGGTGGACGTACGCCCACTCCAGGACGTTCAGTAGTTGAGCCGGGCTCTCCACCAGGGCGAGGGTGTCGCTCATGCCGAGGCCGTCACCCCCTCGGCGGCGAGGGTGCCCTGGACGCGGCGCAGCTTCTTCATGGGGCCCAGTTCCGAGGCGTAGACGCGCTTGACGCCGTCACCGAGGGCGGTCTCGATGGTGCGGATGTCGCGGACCAGCCGGGCGAGGCCGCCGGGCTCCACGGAGGCCGCCTGGTCGGAGCCCCACATGGCGCGGTCGAGGGTGATGTGCCGCTCGACGGCGCAGGCGCCGAGGGCGACGGCGGCCAGGGTGGTCTGCAGGCCGGTCTCGTGGCCGGAGTAGCCGATCGGGACGTTGGGGTATTCCTCCTGGAGCGTGTTGATCACGCGCAGGTTGAGTTCCTCGGCCTTGGCCGGGTACGTCGAAGTGGCGTGCAGCAGGACGACGTTGGCGCTGCCCAGCACCTCCACCGCGTGCCGGATCTGCTGGGGGGTGGACATGCCGGTGGACAGGATGACCGTCTTGCCGGTCGCGCGCAGGGCGAGGAGCAGCTCGTCGTCGGTCAGGGAGGCGGAGGCCACCTTGTGGGCCGGTACGCCGAACTTCTCCAGGAAGGTCACGGCCTCGGTGTCCCACGGGGAGGCGAACCAGTCGATGCCCCGGGCGGCGCAGTGCTCGCCGATGGCACGGTACTCGTCCTCTCCGAACTCGACGCGGTGGCGGTAGTCGATGTAGGTCATCCGCCCCCAGGGGGTGTCCCGCTCGATGTCCCACTGGTCGCGCGGGGTGCATATCTCGGGGGTGCGCTTCTGGAACTTCACCGCGTCACAGCCCGCGTCGGCGGCCGCGTCGATCAGCGCGAGGGCGTTCGCGAGCTCACCGTTGTGGTTGATCCCGATCTCACCGATCACATAGGTGGGCCGGCCGGGGCCGACCTCCTTGTTCCCGATGCGGCGGATCCGGTTGCTGTGCACCACTGTTCAGAGTTCCTTTCCGGGGTACTGCGAGGGGTCCGGCGACGACGGGGCCGCCGGAGTCTGCTGCGGGTCGAGGAGGGGGGCCAGCGCCCGTGCCCGGCCGAGGTCGCCGGGCTCGTCGATCTCGATGGCCCGCTCCGGGGCCGTGGGGACGAGCTGGGTCCGGCCGAAGAAGCGGTGGCCGTGCCGGCGGAAGCCGTCGGCGCGCATGGCGTAGACGGCGCCCGACTCCAGGTACTCGGGGGTGCGGTCCTGGCGGCGCAGGCGTACGGAGCTGTCGTGGTTGACCCCGTGCGCGTGGTGGCCCGGGCCGGCCCCCTCGGGGCCGGTGCCCCACAGGAAGCCGTGGAAGGGCACCGCGGTGAAGGCGGAGTCGGCGCCGTCGCGGACCACGGCCAGGACCGTCCCGTCGACCTCCTCCGGGGTGGTGAAGGGGCTGGTGCACTGGACGAAGACGAGGACGTCCACGGGTTCCCCGTGCCGCTCCTCCAGTACGTCCAGCGCGTGCAGCAGCGCGGACTCGCTGGAGGCCAGGTCGGAGCCCAGCTCGGCGGGGCGGTCGACGACCTCGGCGCCGGCCTCGCGGGCGGCCCGGGCGATGGCCGCGTCGTCCGTGGAGACCACGACCCGGGTCACGTGGGCCGCGCCCCGGCAGGCGAGGACCGCGCGGGCGACGAGCGGGACCCCGCCGACCTCGGCGGTGTTCTTCCCGGGGATGCCCTTGGAGCCGCCCCGGGCGGGTATGACGGCGGTGACGTTCACGAGGCTTCCCCCTGGGGTGCCGACGACGGGGGCGCTCATACGCCGCCCCACTGCTGGATCTTCGGGGCCACGCGCTGGACCCCGAACTGGTAGGCCACCTTCAGCACGCGGCGGGAGGTGCGCCGCATGGGGCCGCTCGGGCGCCCCGCGGCGGCGCCCGCGCCGGGGGAGCCGTCCGGGTTCAGGCCCCGGCGGCGCAGCAGCGTCCCCACGTATTCGGGTGCGCTGCCGGCCGTGTAGTACGGGGATATCGGCGGCAGCGGGACACCGCGCAGCTGTTCGATGCGGTGGCGCAGTTCCCCGTACGGATTCACCGCGCGGATGCCCTGGTCGGCCGTCCAGGATTCGTCCGCGAGCGGGGCGTCGCCCTCGTCTATCGCGGTCCAGTCGGTGACGCAGCCGGAACCGGTGAAATAGTGGTTTCCGTGGACTTCCCGAACGCCGAGGTCGCTGAGGATGGCGGTCGGCATTCCGCGGTGCATCGATTCCAGCGCGGCGGTGGAACTGACCGTCACCAGCAGGTCGGTACGGTCGAGGGTGTCCGACATGTTTCCGTACACGAAATGCAGATTGGGCGGCAGCGGCTCGTCCAGCTGTTCCGCGAGGACCTGGTAGTGGAAGGCCTCCACGTGGGTGGTCGCCTCACCTGGCCTGCTGCGTAGTTTGACCAGTACGTCGCGCCCCGGGCGCAGTCGCGCGTGGGATATGGCGCGGCGCAGCATGTAGAGCCGGCCGTTGCGGTCGGCGGGCACCGAGGGCTGGACGGCGAAGCAGACCGTATAGGGATGGGTGGCGTGGGTCCGGCTCGGGTCGTACGGTCTCTGGTCGAGAAAGGGGAGCGCCGTCTGCACGATGCAGGAAACGGGAATTCCGAGGGGTGCGTACACCTCGGTGAAACGGCGCCGGTCGAAAGGGCTGTTGGCGAGGACGATGTCGGCGCCGGCGCGCAGCAGGAGCCCGTCGGCCATCTTCTCGTAGACGACGCCGACGTATCCGGTCATCACGATCGGCCGCCGGGGCGCTCCCGCGAACCGGTGGGCGAGCGCGTGCAGGGCCGCGTGCGTGGCGCCGCCCACCGTGCCCAGGATGATCAGATCCGCTCCGTCGAGTTCCGGCGCCGCCGCGAAACCGGCGAGCGTGGCCTCGGTGATCGAGGCGGGGGTGATGCCGACCTCCGCCAGCTGGCGCGCGGTCGGGGTGCTGCGGCCGCGCAGCATGTGGGCGTGCACCTCGCTGCCCGGTGCCAGGCCCACCGCCAGCCCCGCGCCCCATTTCCAGCGGGTGTCGGAGTCTGCGAGCACGTGGATGCGCACTTGGTGATTCCCGGGTCGGTCGGCGGAGCCCAACTGCCGTCGGCGTACCCGCGGCCGAGCGCGGGCAGGGGCGGGACTGCCGCCGGGCCCGATAGACCCTACATGCTCACCTCAGCCTTACGTGTCACGAAAAGGCTTCGACCGCCGAGGGAGTTGTACGTCACACCCGGGCGTTCCGGCGGCCTCTCCGGGCGCTCCTATCATGATGTCCGGTCCGTCCGTGCGGCTTCGGCGGAGGTGTGTGGGCAATGGGGAGAAGGTGAGTGCTTCCGGTGGTTACCCTTTCGGTGATCGTCGCGATGTGTGACGTCCGGGAGTTCTGCCGGACGGCGCTCAAGTCGCTGGCGCTCAATGCCCGGGAGGATTTCGAGTTCATCGTCGTGGACGACGGATCCGTTGACGGGACGTCAGAGATCCTGCGGGAAATGGTGCCGGGGATTCCCGGTGCCGTACTGATCCGGAACGAACGGAATCTGGGGATATCGGCCACCCGCAACATAGGCCTCGCAGCCGCCCGCGGACGCTTCTTCACCTTCCTCGACGGCGACGACTGGTACGCCCCGGGATATCTGGCGCAACTGGTCGGCTGGATGAGCCAGGCCGGCGTCGATTTCCTGCGCACCGGCCATGTCCGTGTCTACGGCAGAAAGCGGAAGATCGTCATGGCGCCCCTCGCGCCGAGGGCCCTTCCACTGAATCCCGCCGATTACATCGGCCCGGTCGACGCCTCGACCTTCATGGACTACCCGCAGTCCTGGGCCGGTATCTACGACCGCGAGCGCCTCCTGGAGGCCGGCGCGCTGTTCTTCGACGAGAGCCTGCGCACCGCCGAGGACCGCCCCTGGTTCTACAAACTGCACCTGCGGACGCGTTCCTTCGGAGTCGTCGACCTCCACGGCATCTTCTACCGCCGCGATGTGGCCACTTCCCTGACGAAGGTCCCCGACGAGCGGCAGCTCGACTTCCTTCCGGCCTTCCGCCTCATATTCGAGGAGCTCGCGGGACATCCGCGCGGATATGAACTCTCCTTCAAGGCGATGCGAACCCTCTGCGCGCTCATCGTCATTCACATGGACCGCGCCGAGTCGTACGAGGAACTCACCCGCGGCCTGCTGATGGAGCGGGCCGCGCAGATCCTCTTCGACCTCCCGCAGGACGTCCTCGAGGGGACGCTGGAAGGAATGGACTCCACACGCGTGAAGAAGCTCAGAGCACTGATGTCCCGTCACCTGGGCGCCGCCGCCCGATGACCCGGATATTCGCCGCCTCCACCCTCTACGGCGCGATGACGGTGGCCGCCGCCGTCGACGCCGGCCAGCTCGGCCACGACGACCGCGAGCGCATCCTGCTCGTGTGCAACAACGTCGACATCCCCGAAGTCGCGACGCCCCTGCACCAGATGCCGGGCGCCGCCGCCGTGCTCGCGCGCTTCCACCGCGTCGTCTACTGGAACGACCTCATCTACCCGTTCCACCCGGCGCTCTGGTCCCCCCGGGACGAGGACGCCCCGCTGTGGCGCACCATCATGGCGGAGAAGATCGGCATCCGGCCGGGCCCCCTGGAACTCGTCGTCGAATCGATCCAGGTCAAGCCCGCCCAGACCCTCTGCAAGATCTTCTCGGACGCCACGCTCGCCGTCTACGCCGACGGGCTCATGAGCTACGGCCCCACGCGCAACGACCTGCCCCGGAGCATCCACGGCCGCATCGAACGGGTGCTCTACCTCGACCTGGTCCCCACCCTGCTGCCCATGCTCCTCACCGAGTACGGGACCCCCTCGCAGCCGGTGCACACCGCCGCCGTCCTCAAGCTGATGGCGGAGGTCACCCACGAATGCCGGCCGATCCTCGACCGGGTGATCCCGCCGCAGCTCGCCCGGACCGGCCCGGAGAGCGCCGTCCTGCTCGGCCAGTACCTCTCCCCCCTCGGCATCCTCACCGAGGAGGAAGAGGAGGAGCTGCACCTGCGCATGTTCCGGCACGCACTGCGGCTCGGCCACACCTCGATCGTCTTCAAACCCCACCCCAGCGCCCCCTCCAGCCTCGCCGACACCCTCGGCGAGGCGGCCCGCGCGGCCGGGGTCCCCTTCCTGCTGCTCGACGTACCGGTCCTCGCCGAGACCGTCTTCGAGTACCTGCGCCCCCGCCAGGTCATCGGCTGCTTCTCCACCGGCCTGTTCACCGCCCGCGCCCTGTACGGGATCCCCGTCGCCCAGATCGGCGCGCTCGAGGTGATCCGCCGGATGCGCCCGTACGCCAACAGCAACCGCATCCCCGCCACCCTCACCCACGCCCTGCTGCCCGACCTGGACGCCCCGGCCGGCCCGCCGGCCGACCGGGTGCTGGACGTCGGCTACATCCGGGGCGAGGTCACCCCGTACGTCCAGGCCGTCGGCTACTGCATGCAGCCCAAGCGGTACGCCTTCCTGCGCCCGGTGGCCGAGGAGTACGTGGCCGCCGCCGTCGACCAGTGGGAGGGCCGGCCCGAGCTGTCCATGCACTTCAACGAGCGGACCCGGACCCGCCTGGACCTGCCCGGCCCGCGCACCTGGAAGTGGCGGCGCGGCAAGGGCTGGACCTTCCTCGCCGCCAGGGAGCGGGCCGACGACGACGCGCCCTTCACCGACATCACCCTCAGCGGCTTCGCCTCCCTCGTCGAGGCGAAGGACGACCGGGGCGTCCTGGAGGTCGGCGCGCGGCTGCTCGCCGAGCACGAGAACCTCGACCTGCTCATCGGCATGGCCCAGGCCCACATCCGCCGCAAGGAGACCGACCAGGCCAGGCGGCGGATCGAGCGGGCCATCCAGATCTCCGCGGACAGCGGGCGCGCCCTGGTCTGGCTGCGGATCGCCGAGACCGCCGCGAAACTGGGCAAGCCCGGCGACGACCTGCGCCGCGAGGCGGCCCGGCGGGCGCTGACCCTGAATCCGGACTCGCCGGCCGCCCAGCGCCTGGTCAAATCCGGTCGGCTCGGCCGCAGGTGACACGCGAACGGCCCCGCCCGCACCAGGTGCGGACGGGGCCGTTCTGCGTACCGCGGGGTGTTACGCCGGGACGCTGGCGACACCGGGGGCGAGGAACTTCTTGCCGTTCACCCGCTCGGAGACGCCCTCACGGTCGAGGTACGGGGTGATGCCGCCCAGGTGGAAGGGCCAGCCCGCACCGGTGATGAGGCAGAGGTCGATGTCCTGGGCCTCGGCCACGACACCCTCCTCCAGCATCAGGCCGATCTCCTGCGCCACCGCGTCCAGGACGCGGTCGCGGACCTGCTCCTCCGTCAGGACGGAGTCGCCCTGCACCAGGAGGGCGGCGACCTCGGGGTCCAGCTCCGGCTTCCCGGAGTCGTAGACGTAGAAGCCGCGCTTGCCGGCCTCGACCACGCGCTTGAGGTTCGGCGAGACGGTGAAGCGCTCCGGGAAGGCGCGGTTCAGGGTCTCGGAGACGTGCAGACCGATCGCCGGGCCGACGAGCTCCAGCAGCACCAGCGGGGACATCGGCAGGCCGAGCGGCTCGATGGCCTTCTCGGCGGTGACGACCGGGGTGCCCTCGTCGATGACGTTCTGGATCTCGCCCATGAAGCGGGTGAGGATGCGGTTCACGACGAACGCCGGGGCGTCCTTGGTGAGGACCGCGGTCTTCTTCAGCTTCTTGGCGACACCGAAGGCCGTGGCCAGCGAGGCATCGTCCGTCTGCTCGCCGCGGACGATCTCGAGCAGCGGGAGGATCGCGACCGGGTTGAAGAAGTGGAAGCCGACCACGCGCTCCGGGTGCTGGAGCTTGGAGGCCATCTCCGAGACCGACAGCGAGGAGGTGTTGGTGGCGAGGATCGCGTGCGCCGGGGCGACCGCCTCGACCTCCGCGAACACCTTCTGCTTGACGGACATCTCCTCGAACACGGCCTCGATGATGAAGTCCGCGTCCGCGAAGCCCTCGGCCTTGTCCAGGACACCGGTCACCAGGGCGGTCAGGCGGTTGGCCTTGTCCTGGTTGATGCGGCCCTTGCCGAGGAGCTTCTGGATCTCGGCGTGGACGTAGCCCACACCCTTGTCCACGCGCTCCTGGTCGATGTCGGTGAGGACCACCGGCACCTCCAGGCGGCGCAGGAACAGCAGCGCCAGCTGCGAGGCCATCAGGCCCGCGCCGACGACGCCGACCTTGGTCACCGGGCGCGCCAGCGACTTGTCCGGGGCGCCGGCCGGGCGCTTGCCGCGCTTCTGGACCAGGTTGAAGGCGTAGATGCCCGAGCGCAGCTCGCCGCCCATGATGAGGTCGGCCAGGGCCGTGTCCTCGGCGTCGAAGCCGGCCTGGAGGTCGCCGTCCTTGGCCGCGGCGATGATGTCCAGCGCGCGGTAGGCGGCGGGAGCGGCGCCGTGCACCTTGGAGTCCGCGATGAAGCGGCCCTTGGCGACGGCCGCGTCCCAGGCCTCGCCGCGGTCGACCTCGGCCCGTACGACCTCGGTCTCGCCCTTGAGGACCTTCGCGGTCCACAGCAGGGACTGCTCCAGGAAGTCCGCGCCCTCGAAGATCGCGTCGGCGATGCCGAGCTCGAAGACCTGCTTGCCCTTGAGCTGGCGGTTCTGGTTCAGCGAGTTCTCGATGATGACCGAGACCGCGCGCTCCGCGCCGATCAGGTTCGGGAGGATGGCGCAGCCGCCCCAGCCCGGAACCAGGCCGAGGAAGACCTCGGGCAGGGAGAAGGCCGGGATGGCCTTCGAGACGGTGCGGTAGGAGCAGTGCAGGCCGACCTCGACACCGCCGCCCATCGCCGCGCCGTTGTAGTACGCGAAGGTGGGGACGGCCAGCGCGGAGAGGCGCTTGAAGACGTCGTGGCCGCCCTTGCCGATGGCGAGCGCGTCGTCGTGCTTCTTCAGCAGCTCGACGCCCTTGAGGTCGGCGCCGACGGCGAAGATGAACGGCTTGCCGGTGATGCCCGCGCCGACGATGGAGCCGGCGGTGGCCTCCTGCTCGACCTGGTCGATCGCCGCGTTCAGGTTGGCGAGGGACTGCGGGCCGAAGGTGGTCGGCTTGGTGTGGTCGAAGCCGTTGTCCAGCGTGATGAGCGCGAAGCGCCCGGCGCCGAACGGCAGGTCCAGGTGGCGGACGTGCGCGGACGTGACGACCTCGTCCGGGAACAGCTCGGCCGCACCCTTCAGGAGCTCAGCGGTGGTGCTCACTTGGCGTCTCCCTCGGCGGTGAAGTGCGGGTTCTCCCAGATGACCGTGGCGCCCATGCCGAAGCCGACGCACATGGTGGTCAGGCCGTAGCGGACGTGCGGCTGCTCCTCGAACTGGCGGGCCAGCTGCGTCATCAGGCGGACGCCGGAGGAGGCCAGCGGGTGGCCGAACGCGATGGCGCCGCCGTACTGGTTCACCCGGGCGTCGTCGTCGGCGATGCCGTAGTGCTCCAGGAAGGCCAGCACCTGCACGGCGAAGGCCTCGTTGATCTCGAACAGGCCGATGTCCTCGATGGACAGGCCGGCCTGGGCGAGGGCCTTCTCGGTGGCCGGGATCGGGCCGTAACCCATGACCTCCGGCTCGACGCCCGCGAAGGAGTACGAGACCAGGCGCATCTTGACCGGGAGGTTGTTCTCCCGGGCGAAGTCCTCGGACGCGATGATCGCGGCGGTGGCACCGTCGTTGAGACCGGCGGCGTTGCCCGCGGTGACCCGGCCGTGCGTACGGAACGGGGTCTTCAGGCCGGCCAGGTTCTCCAGGGTGGTGCCCGGGCGCATCGGCTCGTCGGAGGTGACCAGGCCCCAGCCCGTCTCGCCCGCGGCCTCGTTGGTGTTGCGCACCGAGATCGGGACCAGGTCCTGCTGGATCTTGCCGTCGGCGTACGCCTTGGCGGCCTTCTCCTGCGAGCGCACGGCGTACTGGTCGGCGCGGAGCTTGGTGATCGTCGGGTACCGGTCGTGCAGGTTCTCGGCGGTCATGCCCATGAACAGGGCGGACTCGTCGACCAGCTTCTCGGAGACGAAGCGCGGGTTCGGGTCCACGCCCTCGCCCATGGGGTGGCGGCCCATGTGCTCGACACCGCCGGCGAGGGCGACGTCGTACGCACCGAAGGCCACGCCGCCCGCGACCGCGGTCACGGCGGTCAGCGCGCCGGCGCACATGCGGTCGATGGAGTAGCCCGGGACGGACTGCGGCAGGCCCGCGAGGATGCCGGCCGTGCGGCCCAGCGTCAGGCCCTGGTCGCCGATCTGCGTGGTCGCGGCGATGGCGACCTCGTCGATCTTCTTGGGGTCCAGGTCCGGGTTGCGGCGCAGCAGCTCCCGGATCGCCTTCACGACGAGGTCGTCGGCGCGGGTCTCGTGGTAGATGCCCTTCGGGCCCGCCTTGCCGAACGGGGTGCGGACGCCGTCGACGAAGACGACGTCCCTGACGGTACGAGGCACGTTGGCTCTCCTCCAGGTACGGGATGGCGCTGCTGCGCGGGGGCGGCCCGGCCGGTGTGGCTGAGCGCCCGCTCACCCGGCCCATGCTACTTGCGGGTAACCAATGTGCACACCCCCTCCCCGAGGAGCGGCGAAGGTCACACTCCGCCGGCGCCGGCCGGAGCGGCGGCAGACTCCCGCACAGCGGGAGGAACGCGCGCAGGCCCCCGGCTCGGGAGCCGGGGGCCTGCACGGGGTTCGGCGGCTCAGGCGGTCGCGGCCAGGGCCGTGACCAGGCCCGGGGTCACCTGCTCGATCTGCCAGGGGCGGGCGCCGTGGCCGGCCAGGGCCTGCGCCACCGCGTCCGCGTCGAGCGGCTTGGGCGGCTCCCAGCACACCCGGCGCACCGTGTCCGGGGTGATCAGGTTCTCCTGCGGCAGGTTCAGCCGCTCGGCCAGGGCCGAGACGGCCGCACGGGCCGCCGACAGCCTGGCCGCGGCGACCGGGTCCTTGTCCGCCCAGGAACGCGGCGGGGGCGGGCCCGAGGGGGACGCGCCCGGCTGCGGCAGCTCGCTCTCGGGCAGGGCCCTCGCCCGCTCCACGGCGGCCATCCACTGGTCCAGCTGGCGCCGGCCCATCCGCTGGCCGTACCCGGGCAGGGCCGACAGGGCGTGCACGTTCACGGGCAGGGCCAGGGCCGCCTCCACGATCGCGGCGTCGCCCAGTACCTTGCCGGGGGAAACGTCCCGGCGCTGCGCGATGCGGTCGCGGGACTCCCACAGCTCCCGTACGACCGCCATCTGCCGGCGGCGGCGCACCTTGTGCATGCCGGAGGTGCGGCGCCAGGGGTCCTTGCGGGGCGGGGCGGGCGGGGCCGAGGCGATGGCGTCGAACTCCTGGCGGGCCCACTCCAGCTTGCCCTGCCGGTCCAGTTCCTTCTCCAGCGCGTCCCGCAGGTCCACCAGCAGCTCCACGTCGAGCGCGGCGTAGCGCAGCCACGGCTCGGGGAGCGGGCGGGTGGACCAGTCGACGGCGGAGTGCCCCTTCTCCAGGGCGTAGCCGAGCACGCTCTCGACCATGGCGCCGAGTCCGACCCGGGGGAAGCCGGCGAGGCGGCCGGCCAGCTCCGTGTCGAAGAGGGAGGCGGGCACCATGCCTATTTCACGCAGGCACGGCAGGTCCTGGGTGGCGGCGTGCAGGATCCACTCGGTCCCGGAGAGGGCCTCGCCCAGCGCGGACAGGTCCGGGCAGCCGACCGGGTCGATCAGCGCGGAGCCCGCGCCCTCGCGGCGCAGCTGCACGAGGTAGGCGCGCTGGCCGTACCGGTAGCCGGAGGCGCGCTCGGCGTCCACGGCCACGGGCCCGGTGCCGGAGGCGAAGGCCGCGACGACGCGGGCGAGGGCCTCGGCGTCGGCGACGACCGGCGGGATGCCCTCACGGGGCTCGAGCAAGGGAATCGGCGTCGGCTGCCCATCGGACGGAACCTCGGCGTCCGGGGGGCCGCCCCCGGTGGTGGTGCGCAGGTGTGCTGCGGTCTCTTGGGCGTCGGTCACCGGTAAAGGGTATCCGTGTATGGGACGCGCCCGTCGCCGGAACGTTCCGTCGACGGGCGCGCGGGGAAGAAAGGCGGCCGGTTCCCGGGGTCTCCTGGCGGTACGCCCGGGAACCTCGGGACGGGATCAGTGGATGATCCCCGTCCGCAGCGCGACGGCGACCATCCCGGCCCGGTCGCCGGTGCCCAGCTTGCGGGCGATCCGGGCGAGGTGGGACTTGACGGTCAGGGCGGACAGGCCCATCGAGACGCCGATGGCCTTGTTGGACTGGCCCTCCGCGACGAGGCGCAGGACCTCGACCTCGCGGCCGGAGAGCTCTCGGTAGCCGCCCGGGTGGCTCGGGGCACCCGGGGGGCGGCGGTGCATACGGGCGGCGGCGGCGCCGATGGGGGCGGCGCCGGGCCGGGTGGGGAGCCCGATGTTGGTCCGCGTACCCGTGACGACGTAGCCCTTCACTCCGCCCGCGAGGGCGTTGCGCACGGCACCGATGTCATCGGCGGCGGACAGGGCCAGGCCGTTCGGCCAGCCGGCGGCGCGGGTCTCGGAGAGCAGGGTGAGACCGGAACCGTCGGGCAGGTGTACGTCGGCCACGCAGATGTCGCGCGGGCTGCCGACGCGGGGGCGGGCCTCCGCGATGGACGAAGCCTCGATCACGTCACGGACTCCGAGGGCCCACAGATGGCGGGTCACGGTGGAACGGACGCGCGGGTCGGCCACGACGACCATGGCCGTCGGCTTGTTCGGGCGGTAGGCGACCAGGCTTGCGGGCTGCTCGAGAAGAACGGACACCTAGGCCTCCTGGGGGAGTGGCGGGACGGCCGGCTTGGGGAAGGAAGCCGGTTCGCACCGTGCGGATGGTCACTGAATCCTTCGGCACGTCACCCACCCGGCTTTAGGGAATGATCACGATTTGGTGAGTAACAATTCGGGCAATTCGGACGCACGATCGATCATAGGGCGATCAGAAGGTCGCCCGGCGAACGCACTTCTGACACACCGTTACGACATCGAGCGGTCGTTCCCGTGCGCGCGCGGGGCCGGACGGCCCCCTCGGGGCGGCCGGCTACGGGTGGTGCGGACCGCGCCGCTGTGGCAGTGACACCACGCCCGTGACGTTGTCCGTCGGCCCCATCGGAGGCAGCCCCGCGATCTGGCACAGCAGCTCGCACCACGCCGCCAGGTGCGCGGTCGTGTCCGGCACCCCGCCCACCCCCTCGCGCGGCGTCCACGAGGCCCTGATCTCGATCTGGGTGGCCGGACGCCGCTCCGCGAGCCCGCCGAAGTAGTGCGAGGCCGCCATCGTCACGGTGCCGCTCGCCTCCCCGTACGCCAGCCCGCGCGCCTCCAGCGCCCCCGTCAGCCAGGACCAGCACACCTCCGGCAGCAGCGGGTCCGCCGCCATCTCCGGTTCCAGCTCGGCCCGTACCAGCGTCACCAGCCGGAAGGTGCCCTGCCAGGCGTCGTGCCCCGCCGGATCGTGGAGCAGGATCAGCCGGCCGTCGGCGAGGTCGTCCTCGCCCTCCACCACCGCCGCCTCCAGCGCGTAGGCGTACGGCGCCAGCCGCTGGGGCGGCTTCGTCGGCTCGATCTCGATCCCGGACCGCAGCCGCGCCTTGCGCAAGCCGTCGACCGCCCGCCGGAACGGGAGCGGGACGGAACTCTCCTTCGCGCTGTCCGTACCCTCGGCGCCATCTGAAAATCGTCCCTGAGCCGCAGCCATGCCGGGAAGACTAGGCGGAACGAGCGCCCGTACGGCGCAGGGACACCCGCGCCGGGCCGGGCACTTCTTCATACGTGCGAAGATTCGGGTCGTGAGTGCCAACGACCGCCCCCAGGGCCCGCCGAGCCAGACGTACGATTCCGCCTTCCTGAAGGCGTGCCGGCGGGAGCCGGTGCCGCACACCCCGGTGTGGTTCATGAGGCAGGCCGGCCGCTCACTCCCCGAGTACCGCAAGGTGCGCGAGGGCACGGCCATGCTGGAGTCCTGCATGCGCCCCGACCTGGTCACCGAGATCACCATGCAGCCCGTGCGGCGCCACGGCGTCGACGCGGCGATCTTCTTCTCCGACATCGTGGTGCCGCTGAAGGCCATCGGCGTCGACCTCGACATCAAGCCGGGCGTCGGCCCGGTCGTCGCCCGGCCGATCCGCCGCCGCGAGGACCTCGCACAGCTGCGCGACCTCACCCCGGAGGACGTCCCGTACGTCACCGAGGCGATCGGCATGCTCACGGGTGAACTGGGCGGCACGCCGTTGATCGGCTTCGCCGGCGCGCCTTTCACCCTCGCGAGCTACCTCGTCGAGGGCGGCCCCTCCAAGAACCACGAGCACACCAAGGCCCTGATGTACGGGGAGCCGGAGCTGTGGGCCGAGCTGCTCGACCGCCTCGCCGAGATCACCTCCGCCTTCCTGAAGGTCCAGATCGAGGCCGGCGCCTCCGCGGTCCAGCTCTTCGACTCCTGGGTCGGCGCCCTCGCCCCGGCGGACTACCGCCGCTCGGTCATGCCCGCCTCCGCGAAGGTCCTGGACTCCGTCGCCCCGTACGGCGTCCCGCGCATCCACTTCGGCGTGGGCACGGGTGAGCTGCTCGGCCTGATGGGCGAGGCGGGCGCGGACGTCATGGGCGTCGACTACCGGGTCGCGCTGGACGAGGCCGTCCGTCGCGTCGGCCCCGGCAAGGCGCTCCAGGGCAACCTGGACCCCGCCGTCCTCTTCTCCACCCCCGAGGCCGTCCAGGCCAAGGCGGACGAGGTGCTGGCCGCCGCGGCCGGCCTGGAGGGCCACGTCTTCAACCTCGGCCACGGCGTCCTGCCGACCACCGACCCGGACGCGCTGACCCGCCTGGTGGACTACGTCCACACCAGGACGGCCCGCTGATCCCCGCCGCCCGCCCGGGCGGCCCCCCACGCGCCGCGGGACACCGTCCCGCGGCGCGTCGGCGTTCGGGGCCCCGCAGTCCTAAACGGCCGAGCGGACCGCTGAGACGGCCTTGCGGGCGGCGACCAGCACCGGGTCCCAGACCGGGGAGAACGGCGGGGCGTACCCCAGGTCCAGGGAGACCACCTGCTCCACCGTCATCCCCGCCGTCAGGGCGACCGCGGCGATGTCCACCCGCTTCGCGGAGCCGGCACCGCCGACGATCTGGACACCGAGCAGGCGGCCCGTACGCCGCTCCGCCAGCATCTTGACCGTCATCTCCTGCGCGCCCGGGTAGTAGCCCGCCGTGTTCGTCGAGCGGATGGCGGCCGTCACGAAGCGCAGGCCCGCCTCCCGGGCGTCCTTCTCCCGCAGCCCCGTACGGGCGATCTCCAGGTCGCAGACCTTGCTGACCGCCGTGCCGACCACGCCGGGGAAGGTGGCGTAGCCGCCGCCCACGCCCGAGCCGATCACCTGTCCGTGCTTGTTGGCGTGGGTGCCCAGCGGGATGTGCCGCATGCGGCCCGCCACCAGGTCCAGCACCTCCACGCAGTCACCGCCGGCCCAGATGTCCTCGTGGCCCCGCACCCGCATCGACAGGTCCGTCAGCAGGCCCCCCGACTCGCCCAGCGGCAGCCCGGCCGCGCGGGCCAGGGCCGTACGGGGCTCCACGCCGAGGCCGAGCACGACCACGTCCGCCGGGTACTCCCGCCCGTCCGCGGTGGCCACCGAGCGGGCCCGGCCCTCCTCGTCGGCGAGGATCTTCACCACCTCGGCGTCGGCGACCGTCACGATGCCCATGGCGTTCATCGCCGCGTGCACCAGGCCGCCCATGTCCGGGTCCAGGGTGGACATGGGCTGCGGGCCCCGGTGCAGGACGGTGACCTCGTACCCCCGGTTCACCAGGGCCTCGGCCATCTCCACGCCGATGTAGCCCGCTCCGACCACGACCGCCCGGCGGCCCTCCGTACGCTCCAGGGTGTCCGCCAGGCGCTGCCCGTCGTCCAGTGACTGGATGCCGTGCACCCCGTGCGCGCCGATCCCCGGCAGCTTCGGCCGGACCGGGCGGGCGCCCGTGGCCAGGACCAGCTTGTCGTAGCCCGTCCAGGACTCGGCGCCGCTCTCCAGGTCCCGCGAGCGCACCCGGCGGCCCGGCACGTCGAGCTCCACGACCTCCGTCCGGGTGCGCAGGTCGATGCCCCGGGCACGGTGCTCCCGCGGGGTGCGGGCGATCAGGTCGTCCCGCTCGCCGACCAGTCCGCCGACCCAGTACGGGATCCCGCACGCGGAGTACGAGGTGAAGTGCCCGCGCTCGAACGCGATGATCTCCAGCTCCGCCGGGCCCTTCAGCCGCCGGGCCTGTGACGCGGCGGACATCCCCGCCGCGTCACCGCCGACCACCACCAGTCGTTCCACCGCCATCGTCCGCCCCGCCTCCGCGCCGTCGCCTGCGTGTACGGGGACACGCTACGGGCGGACCCGGCGTCAGTCCTGGAGATCCGCTCCAGTCCGTTCCGGGGCACCGGCGCCCCCGGCGGCCGGCTCCGCCGCGGCGGGCGCGGCCTGACGGGGCACCAGGGTCCGCTTGAGGCCCGTCCTCGGCTTCGCCGGGCGGAAGCGGCGGTACGCCCTGAACCCGAGGGCCAGCAGCCCGGCGGCGATCACGAAGGGCAGGACCGCCGCCACCGCGAGGGCCAGGTAGCGCACGAGCGTGACGAACACGTCCCAGCCGCCGCTCAGGGCATCGCCCAGACCCGGCTCCTCTTCCTCCCGGGGCTTCTCCGGCCCGGCGGCGGGCTCCGAGACCGACACCGTGATCGTGCCCAGCGAGGTCTGGTCCTTCAGCGCGTTCTGCTGGGCCAGCAGCGATTCCAGGTCGGACTGGCGCCGGCTCAGCTCGCCCTCCAGCATCACCACGTCGCTCAGCGCCGAGGCCTTCTCCATCATCTCCCGCACCCGGGCCACGCTCGCCTGCTGCGACTTGACCCGGCTGTCGACGTCGGCGACCTTCTCGGTCACGTCCTGCGCCTCGACCTTCCGGTTCAGCAGCTTCCCGCTGCCCTCCAGCGCGCCGATCACCGCGTCGAAGCGTTCACCCGGCACCCGCAGGGTCAGCGTCGAGGTCAGCCGGCCGTCGCGGCCGCGCTCGGTGGACTCGTTCCCGACGTACCCGCCCGCGCCCTCGGCCGCCGTGCGCGCCGTGGCGAGGGCCTTCTGCGGCTCGGCCGTCTCGATGGTCAGCGTCCCCGTACGGATGACGTGCGGGCGCAGCGGCGCCTGCGACCCGGTCTTGGAGTCCTGGGCCGCCGCCGGGGGAGCGGCGGCCCCGGCCCCCGGCTTGCCCGGGGCGGCCGCGCCCTCCCGGGGGCCGGCGACCGCCGCCCGGTCGGAGGCGGCGCTTCCGCCGCCGTCGGCCCCGCAGCCCGTGAGCACGAGGGCAGCCGCGAGCGGGAGGCCGGCCAGCATCGCGGCGCGGCGGTGTCTGTGGAGCGTGTGCATCGTCAGTACCCCCGGGGATCGGCTGATGTCCCCGGTTCGACGTCCGGCGGCCCCCGCCGGGTTGCGCCCGCGAGGTTCCGGCCCGGTTCCGATGCGGTCACGTTCAGGCCTCACCGGCCGGTCTGAGACGATGTGTTCATGCACGAAGCGGACACACGTACGGACCGGCCGGGCCCCTCGCGGCACGCCGTCGTCATCGGCGGTGGCATCTCCGGCCTCGCCGCCGCCCACCGGCTGCTCTCCGACGGAGTCCGCGTCACCCTCCTGGAGGCCGGCCCGCGCCTCGGCGGCAAGCTGTACGCCGGAGAACTCGCGGGGCACCCCGTCGACCTCGGTGCCGAATCCGTGCTCGCCCGCCGTCCCGAGGCGCTGGAACTGGCCCGCGCCGTCGGCCTCGGCGACGCCCTCCAGGCCCCGGCCACGACCACCGCCCGGCTGTGGACCCGGGGCACGCTGCGGGAGATGCCGCGCGGGCACGTGATGGGCGTCCCGGGCGACACGGCCGCGCTCGCCGCCTCCGGCGTGCTGTCCGCAGAGGGCCTCGCCCGCATCGCCGCCGACAGCGGGCTGCCGCCCACCGAGGTCGGCGAGGACGTGGCCGTCGGCGAGTACGTCGCCGCCCGGATGGGCCGCGAGGTCGTCGACCGGCTGGTCGAACCGCTGCTCGGCGGGGTCTACGCCGGCGACGCGTACCGCATCTCCCTGCGCGCCGCCGTCCCCGCCCTCTACGAGGCCGTCCGCACCCACCGCACGCTGACCGAGAGCGTCCGCGCCCTCCAGAGCGGGGCCGCGGCCCGCGCGGCCGCCGAGCGGACCACCGTCATCGGCGCGGCCGCCGCCGGCGCCTTCTTCGCCGGGATCTCCGGCGGCATCGGCCGGCTGCCGCTCGCCGTCGCCGAAGCCTGCCGGGCCGCCGGGGCGCGGATCCTGACCGGCACCCCGGTGCGCGGCCTCACCCGTACGCCCACGGGCTGGCGGGTCACCGCCGACGGCGAGGCCGTCGACGCCGACGCCGTGGTCCTCGCCACCCCGGCCGGACCCGCCGCCGGGCTGCTCGCCGGCCTCGCCCCGGCGGCGGCCGCCGGGCTGCGCGAGGTCGAGTACGCCTCCATGGCCCTGGTCACCATGGCCTTCCGGCGCTCCGACCTGCCCGCCGCGATCACCGACGGGAACGCCAGCGGGTTCCTCGTACCGCCCGTGGACGGCCGCACGATCAAGGCGTCCACCTTCTCGAGCAACAAGTGGGCCTGGGCCGGGGCCGATCCCGGGCTGTTCCTGCTGCGCACCTCCATCGGCCGCCACGGCGACGAGGGCGACCTCGAAAGGGAGGACTCCGAGCTGGTCGACGTCTCCCTCGGCGACCTCGGCGAGGCCGTCGGGCTGGCCGCCCGGCCGGTGGCCGCCACCGTCACCCGCTGGGACGGCGGACTGCCCCAGTACCCGGTCGGCCACCTCGCCCGGGTCGAGCGGATCCGGTCCGCCGTGGCCGGGCTGCCGGGTCTCGCGGTCTGCGGGGCCCTGTACGACGGGGTCGGCATCCCGGCCTGCGTCGCGAGCGCCGGGAAGGCGGCCGACGCGGTGTCCGCCGCTTTGGCCACCCCTGGGACAGACCACTGATCAGCACACGGGACAATGGACACATGACTGCACCAGAGAAGATTCCCAACGCGGGGAAGAAGGCGAAGGACCTCAACGAGGTCATCCGCTACACCCTGTGGTCCGTCTTCAAGCTGAAGGACGTCCTGCCCGAGGACCGCACCGGCTTCGCCGACGAGGTCCAGGAGCTGTTCGATCAGCTGGCCGCCAAGGACATCACCGTCCGCGGCACCTACGACGTCTCCGGCCTGCGCGCCGACGCGGACATCATGATCTGGTGGCACGCCGAGACCTCGGACGAGCTGCAGACCGCCTACAACCTGTTCCGCCGCACCAAGCTGGGCCGCGCGCTGGAGCCGGTGTGGTCGAACATGGCCCTGCACCGCCCGGCCGAGTTCAACAAGTCGCACATCCCGGCCTTCCTGGCCGACGAGGTCGCCCGCGACTACGTCAGCGTCTACCCCTTCGTGCGCAGCTACGACTGGTACCTGCTGCCCGACGAGGACCGCCGCCGCATGCTCGCCGACCACGGCAAGATGGCCCGCGGCTACCCGGACGTGCGCGCCAACACCGTCGCCTCGTTCTCGCTGGGCGACTACGAGTGGCTGCTGGCCTTCGAGGCCGACGAGCTCTACCGCATCGTCGACCTCATGCGCCACCTGCGTGCCTCCGAGGCCCGGATGCACGTCCGCGAGGAGGTGCCCTTCTACACCGGGCGCCGCAAGTCCGTCGCCGACCTGGTGGCCGGGCTCGCCTGATACCTCCCCTGGGGGGAAGGACCGGAGGGACACCCGTGACACAAGGGTGGTCTCCGGGGATCGGGAGGCCCTGCCCCCGAATCGACGCAGCCGGAGACCCCGCCCGGAAGTTCAGACGACCGGCGGCAGCAGCGCCCTGGAGGTGCTCGCCGCCCCGTCGTCCAGCGACACCGGTGCGGGCTCCGGATGCGGCGCACACGTGACGCGCCACCCCGGGGTGGCGCCCGTCAGCAGATACCGCTCCACGTGCCGGTCCACGCACGCGTTGCGTCCGCCGGCCACCCCGTGGGTGCCCGCCCCGCGCTCCGTGACCAGCGCGGCCCGCGTCCCGAGCCGCCCCTGCAGTGCCAGCGCGCCCCGGTGGGGCGTGGCCCCGTCCCGCTCCGCCGCGACGATCAGCGTGCCGGGCAGGCGGCCCGGTTCCGCCCCGACCTCGACGGGCCGCTGCCGGCGGGATACCGGCCAGGAGGCGCACGGCAGGTTCAGGAAGGCGTTGGCCCAGGTCTCGAAGGGGGCGCGGCGGGCCAGTTCGGTGTTGTCGCGGTCCCAGGTCTCCCAGTCGGCGGGCCAGGGGGCGTCGTTGCACAGCACCGCCGTGTAGACGGCCGTCGCGTTGGCCGCCTCGCGCGCCGTTCGCGGATCGCGGGCCGCCTGCCGCACGAGCGGGGCCGGGTCCCCGCGCAGGAAGGCGGCGAGGGCCGCGGCCCGGTCCGGCCACACGTCGTCGTAGTACGCGGCCTGGAGGTACGCGGCGTGCAGCTCGCCCGTCCCGACCAGCCCGCCCGCCGGGGTGCGGGCCACGGCCGCGCGGACCTTCTCGTAGCTGCCCTGCACGGCCCGCGCCGTGGTGCCGAGCCCGTACGTCGCGTGGTGACGGGCCGCCCAGGCGCGGAAGTCGGCCCAGCGGCGCTCGAAGCCCGGGGCCTGGG
Source organism: Streptomyces sp. NPDC034043 (assembly GCF_055575675.1). Taxonomy (NCBI): domain Bacteria; kingdom Bacillati; phylum Actinomycetota; class Actinomycetes; order Kitasatosporales; family Streptomycetaceae; genus Streptomyces; species Streptomyces sp. NPDC034043. Next base: position 55,179 of record NZ_JBVISF010000007.1, on the reverse strand, counting down.
CGAGGTTGTTGAGGTACCAGATGCCGCGCGGGTCGGGGTCGACCGCCGAGTCGAAGACCATGCGGCGCACGCGCTCCGGGTGGCGGGTGGCGTAGACGGCCCCGAGGTAGGTGCCGTACGAGGCCCCCGTGAAGGTCAGCCGCCGCTCGCCGAGCGCGGCCCGGAGCACGTCGAGGTCGCGGGCGTTGTTCAGGGTCGTGTAGTGCGCGAGCGCGGAGCCGGCGTGCCGGGCGCAGCCCTCGGCGTAGGCCCGGGCGGCGGCCAGCCGTTCCCGCTTGTGGGCGGCGGACGGCTCGGCCGGGACCTGGGTCGGCCCCTGCGGCCACTCGGCCGGGTCCTGGCAGGCCAGCGGGGTGGAGCGGCCGACTCCGCGCGGGGCGTAGCCGACGAGGTCGTAGGCGGCCGCGATGCGCCTCCACGCGGGGCGGTCGGCGAGCAGCGGGAAGTACATCCCGGAGGCGCCCGGTCCGCCGGGGTTGTGGACGAGGGCGCCCTGCCGGGCGGCGCCGCCGCGGCCGCTCGCCGGGACCCGGCTGACGGTGAGCGAGATCTGCGGGCCGTCGGGGCGGGCGTAGTCGAGCGGCACCCGCAGGGTGGCGCACCGCACGGGATCGGGCAGTTCCTCGACGGCGGGACACGGCCGGAACTCCAGCCGCCCGCTCCCGGCCCGGGGCGGGGGCACGGGCCGGGTCCCCGGCGCCGGAGCCCCCACCGCCCCGGTGGGCCCGCCCGCCGGCCGCAGCGCGGCGGCAGCGGCCGCCCGCCGGGCGACGAGCTCCGCTCCGGCGTCCTCGGCGGCGGTGCTTCCGCCCCCGGGCCCGTCCCCGGTGCCGGCCCCGCTCGCCCGGGCCGGCGCGGGGGCGCACAGGGCGAGGCAGAGCGCCGCGGCGGCGGCCCCCTGCCGTAGGCGCGGCGTCGTCCGGTACGTCCGCATGGCGGCCCCTTCATCTCATCGTCCGGTCCGATGAGATGCCAGGACCGCGCGCCCGTACAGGCACACCGCCGGAACGCCGCGCCGGGTACGCCCTCTTGCCGTAGACCTCACGGCGTGTCGCGCCCCGGCGCCGCCCGCCGCTCCGGGTCCCGTACCGCGCGCGGTCCCCGGCCGGCCGAATCCGCCCCGTCCGCCGGGAGGGCCGGCGAAGCCCGCGCCACCACCGGCACGGCGGCCCACCGCATCGGCCGAAGACCGCCGGTGATGCTCGGTCAGGAACTGCTGGAGCAGCTCGAACCGGAGGAACCGCCGCAGCTCGAACCGCTGGAGCAGCTCGAACCCGAACCGCCGGAGCAACTCGAACCGGACCCACCCGAACCACCGGAACACCCGTGGCCCGAGCCGCCGGAACAGCCGCTCACCGAGGCTCCGCAGCCGCCCGCCCCGGAGGAACCGCCACCGCCGTCGCTCATCGCGCACCAGAGCACCGGAAGCGGCTCCGCCCATGCCCCGGACGTGCCCGCCGAACCGGTCCCGCGCCCGCGGGACTGCGCCGCCGCCAGCCGGGTACCGCGGGCCGCCGGCACCAGCTGCCCGCGCAGGTACGGATCCGGCAGGCCCCGCAGCCCGAACAGCGCCGTCCGCACCCAGGGCGCCGGATCGGCCGCGTACCGCTCCCGGAAGGCGGCCAGGGCCCGCCGCCCCGCCGGGGTGATCCGCCGCCCGGCCCGCCGCGCGCACACCAGGCCCGCCACGATGCCGCCCAGCAGGGCCGGGAGCACGGCGAGGGCGAACGGAACCCCGGGTTCCGGGTCCGCCGGCAGGAAGATGAAGGTGAGCGGCAGCGACAACGGCAGCATCACCAGGCACACCACCGCCTGGGCCAGCCCCCGGCGCCGCACCCCGCGCCCCGCGCCGGGGGCCGAGAGCAGCCCGCGCGCCGCCAGCGCGTCCCCGGTCTCCTGGACGGCCGGCTCGCACATGGCGGCGTACCGCACCTGGTAGAGCCACCCCGACGGCGCCCGGGACAGCGCCAGCAGCACGGCCCGCTCGACGGGGTCCGCGCCCCGCGCCCCGGGCCGCGCCTGCACGATGCCGGGGCCGCCGACGACCAGCCGGCCGTCCCCGAGCAGCGAGACGAGCGCGGTGTCGACCACCGTCCCGGGGCCGCCCGCGAGGAACGCCGCCTCGGACAGGTCGTGCACGGCGGGCGCGGGTCCGGGCACCGGCGGCCGGGAGCGGCGCAGGGCGCGCAGCAGCAGGAGGGTGGAGACGGTCACGGCCGCCCAGACGGCGACGGCCAGGGTGTTCACGGCGACGCCTTTCCCACGAGGGCGCGCGCCCAGCGGGTGAAGCGGCCCGGCGGCCGCACCCCCGCCCGCTCCCGCCACCAGTCGGCGAGCCGCCCGCGCGCGGCCGGGTCGGCCGGCAGCTCCCGCACGAGCAGGTGCTCGGCGAAGTCCAGCGCGTCCCGGCGGTATCCGGCCGTCATCGGGCGGCTGCGGGCGTACCGCAGGAAGGCCGTGCGGTACGCGGCGGGACCGCCCAGGATGCCGGGCAGCTCCGGGGCCACCTTCGCGACCACCGAGGCCCGCTTGGCGGCGAGCGCCCGCGCCTGCACGCGGACCCGCTGCCGGTCGAAACCCTCGGGTACGGGTGTCCCGGCGACCAGCGCCGACAGCAGGGCCGCCTGCCCGAGCGCCAGCCGGGTCCGCGCGGTCTCACCGGCCGTGCCCGCCGCGTCCTCGCGGAGGGTGACCCGCTCGCGCAGGGCGCCGGGGGGCCCGCCCGCGTCCACCACCGCGCGGATCCGGCCCAGTTCGGCGGCCAGCTCCGCCTCGGGCGGGAAGTCGTCGTCCCGCTCCAGCAGGACGCCGGGCGGGTCCACCCGCTCGCGCAGCCGGGCCAGGACGTCGAGGACCACGGGCGGCACGGGGTGGGCGTGGGTGTCGTGCCAGACGCCGTCGCGCTCCACGCCCCCGGCGACGTGCACGTACGCCAGCGCCTCCAGCGGGATCCCGTCCAGCACGGCGGCGGGGTCCTCGCCGCGGTTGACGCGGTTGGTGTGCAGATTGGCCACGTCGACGAGCAGCCGTACGCCGGTCCGCTCGACCAGCTCGGTCAGGAACCGGCCCTCCGTCAGCTCCTCCCCGGGCCAGGTGATCAGCGCGGCGATGTTCTCCAGGGCCAGCGGCACGGGCAGCGCGTCCTGCGCGATCCGGACGTTCTCGCAGAGCACGTCCAGCGCGTCCCGGGTCCGGGGCACGGGCAGCAGGTGCCCGGCCTCCAGCAGCGGCGAGGAGGTCCGTACGAAGGCGATGTGCTCGGTGACCAGCGGCGACCCCAGGGCCACCGCCCGCTCCCCGAGCGCCGCCAGCTTCGCCGGGTCGGGACGGTCTGCCCCGCCGAGGCCCAGCGAGACCCCGTGCGGCACGACGCGGACCCCCCGCTCGCGCAACCGCACCAGGGACTCGGGCAGGTGGCCCGGGCAGACGTTCTCCGCCACCACCTCGACCCAGTCCAGGCCGTCCAGCCGCTCGACCGCGTCCGCGATCTCCGGCCGCCAGCCGATGCCCACCCCCAGGCGTTCCATGGGCTTCATGTCCCCCTCGCCCCCTTCACGGACCGTGTGCCGAAGTGATGACCTCCCACGGGCACGCCCAACCACGGGGAGGGGACGTTCAGAGCAACATTTGAGGTTCCCGCCGCTTCAGGGCGGGTTCAGGGCGGGTTCACAGCCGGGCGCGCAGGGCCGGGTGGTCCGAGACCACCGTGCAGGAGCCCGGGGCGATCTCCGTGAAGCCGGCGTCCCGGACCACCGGCAGGCCGCTCCCGCTCAGCCGCGCCCACCGCTCGCGCGGGGCGGTGCGTACCGCCAGCCGGAAGCCGGAGGCCTGCCACAGGGCCCGCTCGGCCGAGGTCAGCTCCCACCAGGCCAGCTGCGCCCCGTGCCCGGCCTGCGCCATCGCCTTGCCCGCCGACATGTCGAGGTCCGGGTTCAGCCACAGCACCGGGACGCCCGGCTCGGCCGGACCGGCCGGCCCGGGGTCGTCCAGGTCGGTGCCCGACACCTGGAGCTTGGCCAGCTCCTTGGGCCAGCCGTCCAGCGGCACCGGCGGGAAGACGCGGACCTCGGACGCCTCCCCCTCCACGGTGACCCCCGGCAGGGTCCCCGCCTTGCGCCACTCCGCCCCGCGCGCCCGCCGGACCACCTTGCGGATCCGCGCGTCCTGCCAGTCGCGCACCGCCCCGGCCCACTCGCCCTCGCCGTGCGACCGCTCGTCCGCCAGCAGGACCAGCACCGCACGGGCCGCGGTCTCCAGCGCGTCGGTCCGCGCCGGCGGGTCGGTCTTCTCGATCCGCACCACCAGCGGCAGGACGAACTGCGGGGCCTCGTCGCGCGGGGCGTGCTCGCGCCGGAAGGGGCTGTCCGCGCCGACCGCGGGTACGTCTGTGGTCTCGTTCGGGTGCTGGCTGCTCATCCCGCCAAGGATGCCAGGCTCCGCCTTCAGGAGGATGTCCCGGGTGGCCGGCGCGGGTGAGGATCGGGTCCATGAAGAGCGACCTTTTCGCGAGCGAGAACCTCGCCCAGCCCGCCACCGCGCCCGGGATGACCCTGCAGAACGCCAAGTCCGTCAAGTACGCCGTCAACGGGGAGATGCTGGCCCGGCAGGGCTCGATGGTCGCCTTCCGCGGGAACCTCCAGTTCGAGCGCCGGGGCCAGGGCGTCGGCGGCATGCTCAAGCGGGCCGTCACCGGAGAGGGCCTCGCGCTGATGTCCGTACGCGGCCAGGGCGAGGCGTGGTTCGCCCACCAGGCCGGCAACTGCTTCGTCATCGACCTCGAGCCCGGCGACGCCCTGACCGTCAACGGGCGCAACGTCCTGTGCTTCGACGCGACGCTCTCCTACGAGATCAGGATGGTGAAGGGCGCCGGCATGACCGGCGGCGGCCTCTTCAACAGCGTCTTCACCGGCACCGGCAAGCTCGCCGTCGTCTGCGACGGCAACCCGATCGTCATCCCGGTCACCGCGCAGTCGCCGGTGTACGTGGACACGGACGCGGTGGTCGGCTGGAGCGCGGCGCTGGAGGCCGGGCTGCACCGCTCCCAGTCGGTCGGCTCCATGATCCGCGGCGGCTCGGGCGAGGCCGTCCAGCTGAAGCTGAGCGGCGAGGGCTTCGTCATCGTCCGGCCCAGCGAGCTCACCGAGACGGCGGCCGCCCACTGAGGCTCACCGACGTCGGCCGCCGCTACGGCAGGCGGCGGCCCTGGGTGCTGCGCGGGATCACGGCGGAGCTGCCGGCCGGTTCCCTCGTCCGCGTCGAAGGCGGCAACGGCGGCGGCAAGTCCACCCTGCTGCGCGTCATCGCCGGCATCGACGCGCCGACCGAGGGGCGCGTCGAGGGGCGTCCGTCCCGCACCGCCTACGTCCCCGAACGCTTCCCGGCGGCCCTGCCGCTTACGGCGGGCGCCTACCTGACCCACCTGGGCCGGGTACACGGCCTGACGGCCGCCGAGGCCGCCCGGCGCGCCGCCGGGGCCCTGGAGCGGTTCGGCGCCGCCCGCCACGCCCGCACCCTGATGGCCGAACTGTCCAAGGGCACCAGCCAGAAGGTGGCCGTCGCCCAGGCGCTGCTCGCCGGTCCGGCGCTGCTCGTCCTCGACGAGGCCTGGACCGGGCTGGACGCCGCCGCCCGGGCGGAACTGGACCGGGCCGTCACCGAACGCACCGCCACCGGGGGCACGGTGGTCTTCGTCGACCACGACCCCGCCCGGCTCGCCGGCCTGCCCGACGCCCGCTACCGGCTCCGCGGCGGCACGCTGGCGCCCGCCGCCCCGCCCGCCCCGGCCCGCGCACCCGCCGTACGGATCCACGCGGCCGGCCCGCCCGGCGCCGCCCCGCCCGCGGGCCTGGCCGCCGTACCCGCCCCCGACGGCGGCGTCCTGCTGACGGTGGACGCCGCCCGCTCCGACGCCGTGCTGCGCGAGCTGCTCACCGCGCTCCCGCCCTGGCACATCCGCGCCGTGGAGGAACTCCCGTGACCGTGACCGCCCTGCTGCGCTACCAGGGCGCCCTGCTGCTGCGCTCCCAGCGCTGGATCGCCCCCTCCGTCCTGTACGCGGCGTTCCTCGCGGCCGGCATCCGCTCCGGCGACCCGGCACCGGACGCCCTCGGATACGCGGCGGCCGGCCTGGTGCCGGTGAGCGCCTGGCTGGTCCGGATCTGCGTCACCGCCGAACCTCCGGCGGCCCGGGCCGTCTCCGCCGCCGCGGCCGGTCCGGTACGGGTGCACGCGGCGGCCCTGCTGACGGCGCTGGCCGGGGCGCTGCTCGCGGGGGCGGCGGGTGCGGCCCTCGCCCTGGTGCTCGGCGACCTCGGGCAGCGGCCCCCGGCCGCGACGGCCCTCGCCGGGGCGATGGCGGCGGCGGGGTGCGCCCTGACGGGGGCGGCCGTGGGCGCGGTGTGCGGCAGGCCGCTGCTGCGGGCACGGGGCCTGGGGGTGCTCGCCGGGGGCGTGGGCTCGGTGCTGGCCTGGGTCGCGCCCTTCTCCCCGGCCCGCCGCGCGGTGTCCGCGCTGGTGGAGGCCGCCCGTGCGGACGCCGTTCCGCTGCCGCTGGGCGCGCTGGCGGGGGCGCTGCTGCTGGCGGGGGCGGCGGGGGCGGTGGCCTGCCTCGTCAGTACGCGGCGGAGCTGACGGGGCCGGACCGCGCGGGCCGTGCGGGACGTGCGGGACGCGCCGGGCGGCAAGGCAGCTCAGGCCGCCCGCGCCACCCGGGCCGCGCACGCCGCGCACGCCACCCACGCCGAAACGTTACTTCCCCATCAGCTCCGACACCTTCACGAAGCGGAATCCCCTCTTTCGCAGCTCGGGGACGATCTTCTGGATCGCCTGCTCGGTCACCGGTGCCGCGCTGCGCGTGCAGTGCATGACCACCACCGAGCCGGGCCTGACCCCGGCCAGCACCTGCTCCGCCACCGCGTCGGGGTCCTTCGCGAAGGCGTCCCCGCTGACCACGTCCCACTGCACCGCGGTGACCCCGGCGGGGGACAGCGCCCGCAGCGCCCGGTCGTCGTAGCAGCCGCCGGGGAAGCGGAAGTAAGGGACGGTGTTGACCGCGCCCGCCTTCCGGAACGCCGCGAAGGCCCGGTCCACGTCGGCCCGCGCCGCCTCGCCGTCCAGCGCGGGCAGTCCGTAGCAGGGGGAGGTGAAGGCGTGGTGGCTGTACGAGTGGTTGGCGATCTCGAAGTTCTGGTCCGTGCCGATGGACTTGGCCTGGTCGGGGTACTCCTCCGCCCAGCGGCCCGTCATGAAGACCGTCGAGGGCACCTTCAGCCGGCGCAGGGTCGCGATCAGGTCCGGGTTGTCGAACCGTTCCCCCGAGGCGGCGCGCGGTCCCTGGTCGGAGGTCATGTCGGCGTCGAAGGTGAGCGCGACCGTCTTCTCGGAGTGCTGCCGGGCCCGTTCGAAGACGGGGGTCAGACCGTTCGGGCCGGGGGGCAGGACCGGGACCCGGGCGGGCGCGCCGGGCAGCGCGGAGGCGGAGGCGGGGGCGGAGGGGGAGGCCTGGGCGGACGCGGAGGCGGGGCCGGAGGCCGCGGGACTGGCCAGTCGTGCCTGCCCGGCGCCCTGCGGGGTGCCCGGGGCGCCGCCCCCGCATCCCGCGAGGGCGGCACCGAGCACGGCCGCGGCCGCTACTTTGCGTACAGAAAGGGTCACGTACGCAAAATATATGACTATGTGGCAAGTAGCCGTTCGCGGCACTCCTGGACGTCGAAGTCACCCGGCGGGTACTGCGGGCCGATCGCCTGCAGATGCTCCAGCAGCAGTTTCGCGACCGCCCAGTTGCGGTACCACTTGCGGTCCGCGGGGACCACGTACCAGGGCGCCGCGGTGGAGCAGCGCTCCAGCGCCAGCTCGTACGCCTGTCGGTACGCGGGCCACGCCGCGCGGTCGTCGACGTCCCCCGGGCTGAACTTCCAGTGCTTGTCGGGATTGTCGAGCCGCTCCAGGAGCCGCGCGCGCTGCTCCTCGTAGCCGATGTGGAGGAAGACCTTGACCAGGGTCACGCCGTCGTCGGCGAGGGCCTCCTCGAAGCGGTTGATCTGCGCGTAGCGGCCCTCCAGCCGCTCGCGCGGCACCAGCTCGCGTACCCGCGCGACGAGGACGTCCTCGTAGTGCGAGCGGTCGAAGATGCCGATCTCGCCCGGCAGGGGGAGGGCCTTCTCGATCCGCCAGAGGAAGGAATGGGCGCGCTCCTCCTCCGTGGGGGCCTTGAAGGCCCTGACCCGGCAGCCGGAGGGGTTGAGGTGACCGATCACGTGCTTGACGGTGCCGCCCTTGCCGCTGGTGTCCATGCCCTGGAGGACCAGCAGGACCCGGCGGCGGTCACCGGCGGTGCTGGCCGCGTAGAGCCGCTCCTGGAGGGAGGCCAGCGGTTCGGCCAGGCGGGCGGTGGCCGCGAGGGCGGCCGCCTTGTCCGACGGGCCGCCCGGGGTCGCGGAGGGGTCCAGGGCGGCGAGGGCGACCCGCTCCCCGGGCGCCACCCGCAGCAGGGGCGCGAGCGCCCGGCCCTCCTCCCCGCGCGCTCCGTCGGCCTTCCGGGCGTTTCCGCGCTCCCGTGCGCCCGCCGCCTTCCGGGCGTCCCCGGACTCCGGCGCGTCCCCGGCCTTCCGGGCGCCCCTGCCGCTCTTCTCCTGCTCGGCCACCGCTGTCCACCCCGATCCGGTCGGTTCCGTACGATCGTGCGGCACGCCGGACGTAAGCGCGAGACGGCCGGGGCGGGAACGCGGGTCACCGCCAGGGGCCGGTCACCGCGAAGGTGGTGCCCGGCGCGTAGGCGTTGACGAACATCGTCCGCCGGTCGGGGGAGAAGGTCACCCCCGCGAACTCCCCCCACTCCGGCGCACCCAGCGCGCCGATGTCGTCGGCGTTGCGGGCCACCGGATAGACCTCACCGCCCGGGGTCACGCCGAAGAGGTACTGGTCGCCGCCGCCGTCCTCGCACACCATCAGCCCGCCGTCGGGCGCCAGGCAGATGTTGTCGGGGGAGTCCCCGGGCAGGGAGGCGGCCGCCGCCGGGCCGAAGAGCACCTCCAGCCGGAGCCTGCCGCGCAGCGGGTCGTGGAACCAGACCTGGCCGTGGTGGTCGGCGGCGGCCCCCTCGCCGCTGCGGGCGTAGCTGGAGACGAAGTACACCCCGTCGCCTCCCCAGTAGCAGCCCTCCAGCTTCTGCGCGTGGGTGATCCCGCGCGGGCCGAAGTCCTGGAGGCGGACCGGTGTCCCGGCCGCCGAGGGGTCCGGTACCGGGACCCACTCCACGGGGAACTCCGCCCCCGGCTCGTCCACCGCCGACAGGTCCGCGACCCCGGGCACCCGCAGGGCTTCCAGGACGCCGCCGGCGCGCAGGGAGCCGGGGCCGCCGAGCGGCAGCGCCGGGAGGAAGCGGTAGAAGAGCCCGAAGGGCCGCACGAAGGCGTCCTCGGTCTCGTAGACCACCCCCCGGTACGGGTCCACGGCGACGGCCTCGTGCGCGAAGCGGCCCAGCGCGGTCAGCGGGACGGCGCCGAGCCGGTGCGGGTCGGCGGGGTCCACCTCGAAGACGTACCCGTGGTCCCGGGCGTACCCCGACTCCCCGGCCCGCTCCTCGGTCTCCTCGCAGCTCAGCCAGGTGTTCCAGGGTGTGCGCCCGCCCGCGCAGTTGACGGCGGTCCCGGCGAGCCCGACCCGTTCGGCGCGCAGCCGCCCCGCCGGGTCCAGCTCCAGCACCGTGCAGCCGCCCAGCGCCGCGGGGTCGTACGTGAGCCCGGCCGCGGCGGGGACGCGCAGCGCGGCGGTGGCGCGGTTCTCGTGGTTGCGGACCAGGCGCAGCCGGCCGCGGCCCGCGCCGAAGGCGGCCATGCCGTCGCAGTTGCCCGGCACCGTGCCCCCGCCCGAGCGCAGCGGGTCCCCGGCGCGTGAGAGCACCCGGTACGAGAACCCGGCGGGCAGGTCCAGCAGCCCGGCCGGGTCGGGCAGCAGCGGCCCGTACCCCCGGGCGGAGGCGCGGGCGCCGCCCGTGGCGAAGAGCGCTCCGAGGGCCCCGCTGAAGGCGACCGCGCCGGCGGCGAGCAGGCTGCGTCGGGTGACGGACATCGGCGACTCCGCGGTGGGCGGCTGGGGAAGTGACCGGCCCGTGGTACCACGGCGCACCGCGGCGGGGACCTCGACGCGTGCGCCGGACGCGGCCCGTCACCCCACCGGGCCCCGGCGGCGTGCGCGGAGGCCCGGCGGCGGTGGGCGGGATCAGACGAGCTTGGCGCTCAGGGTGATCGTCGTACCCGTCAGGGCCTGGCTGACGGGGCAGTTCTTCTTGGCGTCCTCGGCGGCGGCGACGAAGGCGTCGTCGTCGAGGCCGGGGACCTCGCCCTCGACCGTGAGGTGGATGCCGGTGATGCCCTGCCCGGGCACGAAGGTGACCGCGGCCGAGGTGGTCAGCTTCGCCGGCGGGTTGCCGGCCTTGGCCAGGCCGTTGGAGAAGGCCATGTTGAAGCAGCTGGAGTGCGCCGCGGCGATCAGCTCTTCGGGGCTGGTCCGTCCGTTCGCCGCCTCGTCGGTCCGCGCGGGCCAGGAGACGGGGTAGCTGCCGAGGCCGGAGGAGTCGAGGGTGACGACGCCCTTGCCCTCGAACAGGTCGCCTTCCCAGACGGCGTGTGCGTTACGTGTGGCAGCCATGGTGATCCCTTCGCAGAAGTGGAAGCGGCCGGGCCGCGAGAAGCGACCCGGCCGTGCCAAACCTACTGCGACACCAGGGGTTTCGCGTCGCGTGCGAGCGCGGTGAGCCGCGATATGGCTCGGAAGTACTTCTTCCGGTAACCGCCGTTGAGCATGTCCTCGCTGAACAGCCTGTCGAAGGGCACCCCGGAGGCCAGGACCGGGACCTCGCGGTCGTACAGCCGGTCGGCCAGCACCACCAGGCGCAGCGCCGTCGACTGGTCCGGCACCGGCACGACGTCCGTCAGGCAGACCGCGGCGATCCCGTCGGTCAGCGCCCCGTAGCGGCTCGGGTGGACCTTCGCCAGGTGCTCCAGCAGGCCCGGGAAGTCGTCGAGGCTCGCGCCCGGGGTCGCGTACGCGGCCTTCGTGACCTGCTCGTCGGAGAAGGGCGCCGGGGCCTCGGGCAGGCCGCGGTGGCGGTAGTCCTGGCCGTCGATGCGCAGCGGCCGGAAGTGGGCGGACAGCCCCTGGATCTCGCGCAGGAAGTCGGCGGCGGCGAAGCGGCCCTCGCCGAGCTTGCCGGGGAGCGTGTTGGAGGTGGCGGCCAGCGCCACGCCCTGCTCCACCAGGCGGCTGAGCAGCGAGGACACCAGCACGGTGTCGCCCGGGTCGTCCAGCTCGAATTCGTCGATGCACAGCAGCCGGTGACCGCCCAGGGTCTGGACGGTCTGCTGGAAGCCGAGCGCGCCGACCAGGTTGGTGAGCTCCACGAAGGTGCCGAAGGCCTTGAGGGCGGGCTCGGCCGGGGTGGCGTGCCAGAGGGAGGCGAGCAGGTGGGTCTTGCCGACGCCGTAGCCGCCGTCGAGGTAGACCCCGCGCGGTCCGGCGGCGGGGGCCGGGGCCTTCTTCTGGAACCACCTGCGCCTGCCGGCGCCGCTGGCGTGCGCGCCGCCCAGGCCGGCGGCGAAGCCGCTCAGCACGGTGACGGCCTCGGACTGGCTCGGCTGGGCCGGGTCCGGGTCGTACGTGTCGAAGCGCACCGAGTCGAAGCGCGGCGGCGGCACCATCTCGGCCACCAGCCGTTCGGCCGGCACGCGCGGCTCGCGGGCGCACAGGGCGAGGGGCCCCGCGTCGGCTATCGGGGGCCGCCCGGAGGCATGACCGGAGGTGGAGAGTGATGTTGACACAGCTCTTAACTCTACGGGGCGTGTCACACTGCACCGATGCGACGCCTGTTCCCTGTGACCGATCAGACATCCGCCCCGTCCGGGGCCACGGCCGACCGCGAGTGGTCGCTCGACGAGCTGGCGGAAGCGTACGCCTATCCGGACCTCGCCCCCGGCGCGCACTGGCTGCGGGCCAACATGGTCTCCACCCTCGACGGCGCCGCGCAGCACGACGGCCGCTCGCAGCCCATCTCCGGCGAGACCGACATGCGCGTCTTCGGCACCCTGCGGGCCCTGGCCGACGTCATCGTCGTAGGGGCGGAAACGGTTCGCCAGGAGGGCTACCGCCCGGCCCGGGCCCGGGAGGCCTTCGCGGCGCGCCGCACGGCCGCCGGGCAGGGGCCCGCGCCCGTCATCGCCGTGGTCACGGCGAGCCTGGACCTGGACTTCGGCCTGCCCCTGTTCACCTCCCCCCTGGTCCCCACCCTGGTGGTCACCGGCGCCGGCGCCCCCTCCGACCGGGTGGCGGAGGCGACCGCGGCCGGCGCCGAGGTCGTGGTGGCGGGCGAGGGCGCCGCGGTGGACCCGGAGCGGGCGGTGGGCGAGCTGGCCGCGCGCGGGCTGCGCCGCCAGCTCACCGAGGGCGGACCCCGGCTGCTGGGCCAGTTCGTGGCCGCCGACGTGCTGGACGAGCTGTGCCTGACGATCTCCCCGACGCTCACGGCGGGTGACGCCCAGCGGATCTCCGGCGGGCCCTCCGTCGCCGTTCCGCACCGGCTCGCGCCCGCCTGCGTACTGGAAGAGGCCGGGTTCCTCTTCACCAGTTACCGTCGGATCTGACAAGAGCGGAATTTCTCGTTCCGCTTAGCTTCCGACGGGCACATACCTGGGCACACATACCTGCGAGGCTCCGCGCGCCAGCGGGGCAGGATGGTTTTTGCAGGGGCCGGCCGACCGGTCTCGGCCATGAAGGAGAGGGCGTCCGTGTTCACGAGCGTATTGATGATCGAGCAGCCGCTGACCCCGGTGGACGTGGACTTCGTCACCACTCTGCACGGAGACGACCCGGTCTCCTTCTTCGTCCTCATGCAACCCAGGGGCGACCAGGACCGACTGCTGCGGGCCATCGACGACGTGGCGCTCGGCGAGCTGCCCGAAGCCCTCCGTGAGGCAGACGTACCCGAGGGCGAGGCCGCCCTCGGCCCCGCCGCACAGGCGCTCGAACACTCACTCGCCGCCCTGCGGGCCAAGGGTGCCGAGGCCGTCGGCCAGATCGTCGAGGACCACCCCCTCGACAAACTGAAGGCCGTGGTGGACGAGACCAACGCCGACGAGGTGATCGTCCTGACCGCCCCGCACCTGGTCGAGGAGTTCTTCCACCGCGACTGGGCCTCCCGCGCCCGGCACAAGGTGGAGGTTCCGGTGCTCAAGCTCTTCGCCCACAACGAATAGGCTGGGGCGGACACACCCCGGCGGGCAGCGCGTCCCGCACTCGATCCTGGAGCGACCTGAATGAAGCCCGGCCTGCCGACCGCGATGGAACGGCCCCACTTCATCGGCATCGGCGGCGCCGGCATGTCCGGCATCGCGAAGATCCTCGCCCAGCGCGGCGCGCGGGTGGCCGGCAGCGACTCCCGTGACTCCGAGACCGCCCAGGCGCTGCGCGCCCACGGGGCCACGGTCCACGTCGGGCACGCCGCCGGCCACCTCGCCGCCGACGCCACCTGCGTCGTCGTCTCCAGCGCGATCCGCGCCGACAACCCCGAGCTGGCCCGCGCCGCCGAGCTCGGCATCCCGGTCGTGCACCGCTCCGACGCCCTCGCCTCCGTCATGGACGGCCTGCGCCCGATCGCCGTCGCCGGTACCCACGGCAAGACCACCACCACCTCGATGCTGGCGGTCTCCCTCTCGGCGCTCGGCCTCGACCCCTCCTACGCCATCGGCGGCGACCTGGACGCCCCCGGCTCCAACGCCCACCACGGCGAGGGCGAGGTCTTCGTGGCCGAGGCGGACGAGAGCGACCGCAGCTTCCACAAGTACACCCCGCAGGTCGCGATCATCCTCAACGCGGAGCTCGACCACCACGCGAACTACGCGTCGATGGAGGAGATCTACGAGTCCTTCGAGACCTTCGTCGGCAAGATCGTCCCCGGTGGCACCCTGGTCGTCGCCCACGGCCAGGACGGCGCCGCCGAGATCGCCCGCCGCGTCGCCGGCCGCGACGGCCTGAACGTCGTCACCTACGGCGAGGACGAGGACGCCGACGTCCGCATCACCAAGATCACCCCGCGGGGTCTGACCAGCGAGGTCACCGTCCTCCTCGACGGCCGCCCGCTCACCTTCACGGTCTCCGTGCCCGGCCGCCACTACGCGCACAACGCCGTCGCGGCCCTCGCCGCCGGCGTCGCCCTCGGCATCCCCGCGCACAACCTGGCCTCGGCCCTCGGCAAGTACACCGGCGTCAAGCGCCGCCTCCAGCTCAAGGGCGAAGCGGCCGGCGTCCAGGTCATCGACTCCTACGCGCACCACCCCACGGAGATGACCGCCGACCTGGAGGCCATCCGCGGCGCCGCCGGGGACTCCCGCATCCTGGTCGTCTTCCAGCCCCACCTCTTCTCCCGCACCCAGGAACTGGGCAAGGAGATGGGCCAGGCCCTCGCCCTCGCCGACGCCTCCGTCGTCCTCGACATCTACCCAGCCCGCGAGGACCCGATCCCCGGCATCACCAGCGAACTGATCATCTCCGCCGCCCGCACCGCCGGCGCCGACGTCGCCGCCGAGCACGACAAGGACGCCGTCGCCGACGTCATCGCGGGAATGGCCAAGCCCGGCGATCTCGTTCTCACCATGGGCGCGGGCGACGTCACGGATCTGGGCCCCCGGATCCTGGAAACCATCGCCCGCCTGTCGAACTGAGGGAGCGGGAGAGTCATGGCGTACGAGGTCCAGAAGACGGACGAGCAGTGGCAGGCGGAGCTGACCCCGTCGGAGTACCAGGTGCTGCGCCTCGCCGGCACCGAGCCCGCCTTCCGCGGCGAGTACACCGACACCAAGACGGAAGGCGTCTACTCCTGCCGCGGCTGCGGCGCCGAGCTCTTCCGTTCCTCGGAGAAGTTCGAGTCGCACTGCGGCTGGCCGTCCTTCTACGACCCGAAGGACAGCGAGGCGGTGGAGCTCAAGGCCGACACCTCCCACGGCATGGTCCGCACCGAGGTCCTCTGCGCGAAGTGCGGCTCCCACCTCGGCCACGTCTTCGAGGGCGAGGGCTACCCCACCCCGACGGACCAGCGGTACTGCATCAACAGCATCTCCCTGCGGCTCACCCCCGCACAGAGCTGAGGTAGTCCTCCAGGGTCCGCCGCGGGGTCCAGCCCTGGGAGCGGGCCCTGGCCAGGTCCAGGACCACCGGATGCGCCAGCTGGTCCACCGCGTAGCGGCTGAGGGCCGGCTCCGTGCCGGTGAGGCGGGCCAGCGACTGCGCCGCCCCGGCCGCCGCGCCGGCCGCCCGGAGCGGCAGGTGCCGGACGCGGGCGCGGACGCCGTGGGCGCGCAGCACCGCGGCGACCGCCGCGTCCCGCCCGTACGGGGCCGCGTCCGCCACGTTGTACGCGCCCGGGGCCCAGCCGGGCGCCGCCAGGCAGGCGTCCGCCAGGTTCTCCACCGCCGTCAGGCTCAGCCGCACGTCCGGGCCCGGCAGCAGCAGGGTCCCGGCGCGGACCCGGGAGAGCAGCCGGGGCAGGAGCTGGGTGTCGCCCGGGCCGTACACCGCCCTCGGGCGCAGGACCACCGCGCCCGCCTCCAGCGCCAGGGCCTCGCCCGCCGCCTTCGTACGGCCGTACGCGTTCAGGTGGTGCGCGCGGGGATGGTCCTCCGTGACACGGCGACGGTCCCGCCGCGGGTCGTAGACGCTCGCGCTGCTCACCCACACCACCGGCCGCCCGGCCGCCGCGCGCAGCAGCCGCGCGGTGCCCTCGACGTTGACGGCGCGCATGGCGGCCTCCGCCCGCGAGCCCGGAGCCGGATCCCCCACCGCCGCCGCGCAGTGCACCACCACGTCCACGCCCGACAGGTCCGGCACGGCGGACGCCGCGTCCCAGAACCGGTGCTCGCCCAGCGGGCCCGGACCGCGGCCCAGACAGACCACGGCGGCCCCGGCCGCGGCCGCCGCCCGGGCCACGTGCCCGCCGCAGAAGCCGCTCGCCCCCGTCACCCCGATCCTCATGAGCCCGCCCTCAGCCGCAGCACCCGCCACCCCGGCAGGGCCGCCCGCCGGTCCACCCGGGAACGCGTCACCACCGGCCGGTACGGTGCCAGCGCCGCCAGGACGTCGCCCAGCAGGACGGTCGCCAGCCGGGCCCCCGGGCACACGTGCGGCCCCGCCCCGAACACCAGCCGCGCCGTCCCCGCCCCCGCCGGATCCCGCCCGTCCGGGTCGCGCCGGTGCGCCTCCGCCGCGTGCCGGGCCACCAGCAGCAGCCGGTCCCCGCCCCGCACCGGACAGCCCCCGACCGTCCCCGCCCCGGCCGCGACCCGGGGCAGCACCGGCGAGGCCGCCGTGACCCGCAGCAGCTCCTCCGCCAGCCGGGGCCGCAGCTCCGCGTCCGCGGCCTGCCCCCACAGCCCGGCGTCCGCGCACCAGGCGACGGCCCGGGGCACCGCCGCCACGGTGGTGTTCACCGCGGCCACCGCCACCATCGCGTCCAGGGCGTCCCCGCCGCCCAGCAGCCCCCGCAGGCGCTCCGCCGCCCGGGCCGCCGCCGCCCCCGCGCCGGGCCTCGGCGGGCCCGGCAGGTGGCTGCGCACCGAGGCCGACGCGGCTCGCGCGGCCGCCTCCGCGAGATCCCGCGGCGCGGCCGGGCTGTCCAGCAGGGCCGCCGCCACCGTGCCGGCCAGCTCCCGCGCCAGCGCCACCACGTCCACCTCCGCACCCCGGCCCAGCGGCGCCGGAGCCCGTACCAGCAGCGGTCGCCACACCGCGCGCAGCTCCTCCACCCCGGCCGCGCCGAGGCCCTCCGCGAGCGAGCGCCGGCCGGCCCGGTGCCCGCCGCCCTCCTGGTCGAACAGCACCCCGCCGTCCCCGCGCAGCGCCTCCCGCGCGGCCCCGCCCGTGGTGCCCGCCGCCGTCCGGTCCAGCGGGATCCGGGTCAGCGCCTCCCGGTAGGCGCCGGCGTCGTGCACCAGCACCGTGCCCCCGAGCCGGCGCACGGCCCGCCCGCGCGTGGCGGCGAGCAGCCCGAAGAGCAGCGGGTGGCTGCGCAGGTAGACCCGGCGGTCGCGCCGGCGCGCCCGTGCCTGGGCGGTGGTGGTCATCGGACGTGGACCTCTTCCGTGTCGGTGGGCCGGTAGCGCCGGTCCCAGTACCAGAGCAGGGTGCGCCGCGCACCCCAGGAGCGCAGCCGCCGCAGGCTGTTCTCCACCACCAGGTGCTCGGCGCGCACGACCCGCGCGCTGTGCTCGCGGGCCCGGTTGAGCAGGGTGACGTCCTCCGAGCCCTCCTCCAGCCGCTCGCGCGGCGCCCCGCCGCAGCGCACGTACAGCTCGGCGGTGATGCCGAGGTTGTGGCCGTGACACAGCACGTACGGGGCCAGGTAGCGCGGGCCGCGGTGCGCGGGGCGCACCCGCCCGTACAGCGCGGTCAGCCGCACCAGCGCCGGCAGCAGCCGGGACTCGGCGAAGTCCGGCCGCTCGTCCCGGCGCGGCACGCTCCGCCCGCACAGCACCTCCGCCCCCCGGCCGAACTCCGCCCGGGCGACGGCCGTCCAGTCCCGGGCGGGCAGACAGTCCGCGTCCGTACGCAGCAACAGGCGCGCCCCGCCGCGTACGGCGTGCCGGAAGCCGGTGTCGGCGGCGGTCCCCGCCCCCGGCTCGGGCTCGTGGACCAGCTCGACGGGGAAGGGCGCCGACCGGGCGAACTCCCGGACGGTCCGGGCCGTCCCGTCGGTGGAGGCGTTGTCCACCACCACCAGGCGGAAGCCGGTGTCGTGCTGCGCGGCCAGCGCCGCCAGGGTCGCCCCGATCGAGCCCGCCTCGTTGTACGCGGGGATCACCACCCACAGGCTCACAACCCCGTCCCCGCGGCCGTCACCAGCCGGGCCGCCAGCGCCGACACCGCCGCCCGGTCCGGTTTGCGCGAGCGCCCCGACAGCGGGATCCGCGCGAACAGCAGCGCGTCCGGCCGGGCGGTCCCCATCCGCCGCAGCGGCTCGGACAGCGCGGCGCGCAGGGCCGGTTCGGGGACGCCGGGCCGCGGCTGGACCACCGCCACCAGGCGCTCGTCCCCGTCGCCCGCCGGGACCCCGACGAGGACGCCCAGCTCCACTCCCGGCACGTGCAGGCCCGGCTCGTACAGGCCCGGGTAGATGTTCTCCGCCCTGCGCAGCACCATGTCCTTGCAGCGGCCCCCCAGTACGATCCGCCCGGCGCCGTCCAGGGCCGCCCGGTCCCCCGTGGCCACCCACGGATCGGGGGCCTCCCCCAGGTAGCGGTCCCGGGCCGCGGGCCCGGCCAGCAGCAGCTGGCCGTCCGCGTCCACGGCGGTCCGCACCCCGGGCAGCGGGGCGCCCACCAGGTCCCCGGCCCCCTCGAAGGCGGCCTTCTCCCGGGACTCCACCGCCGCGGCGGGGAACAGCTCGGTCAGCGCGTACACCCCCCACGCCTGCTCCGCGCCCGCCTCCCGGACCCGGCCCAGCAGCTCGGCGCTCGCCGGAGCCGAACCCGTCCACACCCGGCCCCCGAACCGGGCCCCCGCGCCGAGCGCGTCCCGCAGCTGGGGCGGGGTCAGATAGGTGTCCCGGGGCCGGAGCCGGTCCAGCTGCCGGGCCAGCGTCGCGGGGGAGCGGGCCGGCAGCGCGACCGGCGCCCCGTGCGCCAGCGACGGCACCAGCACGAAGAAGGTGCCACCCAGCACGGGCTCTCCCCGGTCGCCCCCGGTGGCGAACAGCGCGGACACCGTCTCCATCCCGGCGGCCAGCCCCGCCCGGGTGTGCACCACGGCCCGGGGCCGCGAGGTGGTCCCGGAGGTGAACACGATCACCGCGTCCGCGTTTTCGTCGTATCCGCCGTCCCCGGCCGGCACCCCCGCCCGGGGCGCCCCCCGTTCCAGGGCGGGCGCGCACCCCGGCAGCCGCGGCCCCACCGTGGTCACCGGCCCCAGCGAGGCCAGCTCCGGCAGCTCCAGCGCCGCCCGCCGGGCCAGCGGCCGGGCCCACCCGGCCACCGCCTGCGCGGGCGCGTCGGCCAGCACCAGCGCGGGCCGCGCCAGCCGGAGCCGGGCCCGCAGCACCTCCGCCCCGGCACCGGGGTCCAGCACCGCGCCGCGCAGCCCGAGCCGCCACAGCGCGAGCAGCACCGCCAGCGCGCGCGGCCCCGGCCGCACGGCGACGCCGACGGTGTCCCCGGCGCGCAGTCCGCGCGCGTGCAGCGCGGCGGCGAAGTCGTCGGCCAGTGCGGCGATCTCGCCCCGGGTGGCGCGGACGCGGGTGCCGCCGGAACGGGTCGCGGAGAGCACGGCGGGCTGCTCGGGGCGGGCCCGCAGCGCGTGTTCGAGTCGGTCCAGCATCAGCGGGGGTCGTCCGTTCCGTGCGTGCCGCTGCCCTGGTCGAGGTACCAGCGGGCGGTCCCGGCGAGGCCGTACCCGCGCAGCCGGCGCGTGGAGTTCTCCACGACCATGCCCCGGCAGCGGGAGATCCGGTCGGTGTGGCGGCGTACCGCGTTCAGGAAGAGCCGGTCCGTCGGCGAGGGGCGCCGCGGCATCCCTCCCACGGCCAGGTACAGCTCGGCGGTGATCGCCATGTTGTTCCCCGCGTGCATCCGGTACGGCGCCCGGAAACCGTGCCGCCGGGCGTGCCCGGGCCGCAGCCGCCCGAACAGCGCCGCCAGCGCGACCAGCCCCGCGAAACCGGCCCGGCCCAGCGGGCCGTGCTCGTCGCGCCGGGCCGTGACCCGCCCGCACACCAGACCCGGCCGGGCCAGCAGCGCGGCCCGGGCCGCGCCCGTCCACCCTGGCCGGGGCAGGCAGTCCGCGTCCGTGCGCGCCAGCAGCGTGGCGCCGCGCCCGATCGCGTACCGGAAACCGGTGTCCACCGCCGAGCCGACCCCCTTCTCCGGCTCCTCGATCACCTCCACCGGGAAGGGCGCCCCCGCCGCGAACTCCCGGGCGATCCGGCCCGTGCCGTCCGCCGAGGCGTTGTCCACGACCAGCAGGGTGAAGTCCCGGTCCCGCTGCGCGGCCAGCGCCCGCAGGGTCTGGCCGAGCCGCGCCGCCTCCTCGTGCGCGGGCACCACCACCCACATGCGGGTGCTCACGACTTCTCCCAGACCATCGTCATGATGCTGATCCCGCCGCCCAGCCCGACGAACAGCACCCGCTCCCCGGCCGCCAGCCCCGGGAAGACCCGCTCCAGCTGCACCCCGATGCTCGCGCTCGCCACGTTCCCCAGCTCGGGCACCGTGACCACCAGCTTCCCCGCGGGCACCCCGGTCAGCTCCGCGAACCGCTCCAGGTACGGCACCGTCACCTGGTGCACCAGCACCTTCGCGAAGCCGTCCCAGTCCATGCCCGTGCGGTGCAGCGTCCGGTCGATGACCGCGGTCCCCACCTTCTCGAACACCCCGCGCAGCTCGTGTCCGTCCCCCTGGAAATAGGTGTACGCGTCCCCGCGCGGGTGCCGTGATCCGCCGCCCGGGATGCCCCCGACCTCCCAGTGCTCCGAATGCGTCTCACTGTCCACGTCCAGGATCCCGCCGCGCCCCACCTCCTCCAGGAGGACGGCCGCGCCCGCGTCGCCGAAGGTGTATCCCGCGAAGGCGCCGCGGAACTCGGCGAGGTCGGCGGGGTCCTTCCGCACCGCCCGGCTCGGGGTCTCCCCGGTGACCACCAGCGCCCGCCGGGCCCGCCCGGCGAGGATCGCGCTGCGGGCGAGGTCGATCCCGTTGACGAAGCTGTTGCAGGCGTTGGTCACGTCCACCGCGTGCGCCCTGGAGCCCAGTTCGGCCTGCACGATGTGCGCGGTCGCCGGCTCGACCAGGTCCCGCGAGGCGGAGGCGAAGACCAGGAGGTCCACGTCGAGCGGCGAGAGCCCGGCCGAGTCCAGCACCCGGCGGGCCGCGCCCACCGCGAGCGTGGAGGCGTACACCCCCGGGGCCGCGACCCGGCGCGACACGATCCCGGTGGCCTGCGTCAGGAGCCGCGCGGGCAGCGCGAGACCGCTGCGCCGGGACACCTCCCGCTGGAGCTCGTCGGACGACACGGCGTCCTCGGGCAGCAGGCTGGCGACGGCGGTTATGCCGACGCGCGGGCGCGGATCACAAGACTGTATGGACATGCCTCCACGATGACGACCCGGCCGCGCCGGGACCTGAGTACGGATGCTCAGTTCCCCTGTGGGGGCGCTGAGTAGGACCCCCGCCGTTCACCTCAGGGCAGGCGCGGCGGGGGCCCAGCCGCTCGGGCGGCCCCGTCCCGGGCGCCCCGCGCCCGGGGCGGATCAGTGCGCGCGTGCCGCTGTGAGGTCAACTGGCGTGACACCAGGGTCTGTTGTGCGGGGTGCGAGGGGACGTACCGTACCGGCAGCGGAGCGCACGGCACGCCCCTTGACGTCCCCGCCATCCGTCCGGCCCCTGTCGCAGTGCGCGCGGAGGCCTCGCGGATGCCGGGGCCGTTCGGGAGCTGCCGTCCACGGGGCCTTCCGTTCGTCCGCTGTACGGCCCGACGTCAGACAAGGATCCCCGTCCGGTACCCCGGGACCGCTGTCCTTGGGGCGCCCCTCGATGCCCCCTCACCCCCTAGAGGTCGTCACCCATGGCTGAACTCGACCGACGCAGGTTCCTCCAGATCGCCGGCGGCACCGCGGCCGCCGCGATGCTCAGCGAGAGCATCGCGCGCGCCGCCGCCATTTCCGCGCAGGGCGGCACCGGCACGATCCAGGACATCGAGCACATCGTCGTCCTCATGCAGGAGAACCGTTCCTTCGACCACTACTTCGGCGCGATGAAGGGGGTCCGGGGCTTCGGCGACCCGCGGCCGGTCCTCCAGGACAACGGCAAACCGGTCTTCCACCAGTCCGACGGCGCGAAGGACGTCCTGCCCTTCAACCCGCAGGTGGAAGACCTCGGGATGCAGTTCCTCACCGGCCTGGACCACGACTGGGCGGGCGGCCACCAGGCCTACAACAACGGCAAGTACGACAAGTGGGTCCCGGCGAAGACCGCCACCACCATGTCGTACATGACCCGGAAGGACATCCCCTTCCACTACGCCCTCGCCGACGCGTTCACCGTGTGCGACGCCTACCACTGCTCCTTCATCGGCGCCACCGACCCCAACCGCTACTACATGTGGACGGGCCACACGGGCAACGACGGCCTGGGCGGCGGCCCGGTCCTCGGCAACCAGGAGGCCGGGTACGGCTGGAAGACCTACCCCGAGCGCCTGGAGACCGCCGGAATCTCGTGGAAGGTCTACCAGGACATCGGCGACGGCCTGAACGCCGCGGGCCACTGGGGCTGGATCAACGACGCCTTCCGCGGCAACTACGGCGACAACTCGCTGCTGTACTTCAACACCTACCGCAATGCCCAGCCCGGCAGCGCCCTGTACGAGAAGGCCCGCACCGGCACGAACGTCAAGGCGGGCGACGGCTACTTCGACCGGCTGCGCGCGGACGTGCTGAACGGCAAACTGCCCCAGGTGTCCTGGATCGCCGCCCCCGAGGCGTTCAGCGAGCACTCGAACTGGCCGACGAACTTCGGCGCCTGGTACATCTCGCAGGTCCTCGACGCGCTGACGGCGAACCCGGCGGTGTGGGCGAAGACCGCCCTCTTCATCACCTACGACGAGAACGACGGCTTCTTCGACCACGTGGTCCCGCCGTACCCGCCGGCCTCCTCGGCCTGGGGCCTGTCCACGGCCGACGTCACCCGCGACCTCTACCCCGGTGGCGGCGGCTACGCGGCCGGCCCCTACGGACTCGGCCCGCGCGTCCCGATGATCGTGGTCTCCCCGTGGAGCAAGGGCGGCTACGTCTGCTCCGAGACCTTCGACCACACGTCGGTGATCCGCTTCATGGAGAAGCGCTTCGGGGTGCACGAGCCCAACATCTCCCCGTGGCGCCGCGCGGTCTGCGGCGACCTGACCTCCGCCTTCGACTTCACCCTGGCGGACGCTGCACCCGCCGCGCTGCCGTCGACGGCCGGGTACGTCCCGCCGGACAAGAACCGCCACCCGTCCTACTACCCGACCCCGCCGGCGTCGGGCACCCTGCCGAAGCAGGAGGCCGGCTCCAAGCCCGCCCGCGCGCTCGGCTACAGCCCGTACGTGGACGGCTCCCGCACCGTCTCCACCGGCAAGTTCACGCTCACCTTCTCCTCCGGTCCCAAGCTCGGCGCCCACTTCCACAGCACCTCGGGCAACCGCACGGACGGCCCCTGGCCCTACACGGTCGAGGCGGGCAAGACCCTCTCCGACACCTGGTCCACCAGCAGCTCCACCGGCAACAGGATCGACCTCACGGTCTGGGGCCCCAACGGCTTCCTGCGCACCTGGAAGGGCCCGGCGAAGAAGGCCGGCCCCGAGGTCACCGCCCGCCACGTGGACGCCACCGGCAACCTGGCCCTGACCCTGGTCAACGGGGGCACCGCCGCGGTGAACCTCACGGTGACCAACGCCTACGGCGGTGCCCCGCAGACCTTCAAGGTCAACCCGGGCGCCACCGTCTCCCACACCGTCGACCTGCGCGCCTCGGGCCGCTGGTACGACGTCTCCGTGGTCTCGGACGCCGACACCACCTTCCTGCGCCGCTTCGCGGGGCACGTGGAGACGGGGGCCCCGAGCGTCTCGGACCCGGCGATCAAGACCGTCTGACACGTGCCCCCTCCGGGCGGACCGGCCCGGGTTCCGCGCTCGCGAAGTCAACGCCCGCGTCGATTTCGCGAACGCGTCCCGGCCGGCCGGCCCGGCCGCGGGCGGTGGTGTGACCGTGGGCCGGATGGGCAGTACCTACGGCGTCGGTTTCCACCCGCGCGTCACCGAGGGAGAACGCATGGCCATCGCCCATCGCCGGATCGGCACCGGACCCGTCCGTGTCATCGTGCTGCACGACTGGTTCGGTACCTCCGCCAACTGGGGCTCCGTGCTCGACTACCTGGACCCGCGGGGGTTCTCGTACGTCTTCCTCGACTACCGGGGCTACGGAGAGCGCCGGGACGTGTCCGGCCGCTACAGCGTCCCCGAGATCGCCGACGACGTCCTCGCCCTCGCCGACCAGCTGGGCTGGGACACCTTCTCCCTGATCGGCCACTCCATGGGCGCCAAGGCCGCCCAGCAGGTCCTGGCCCGCGCCCCCGAGCGCGTCGAGAAGCTCATCGGGCTCACCCCGGTCCCCGCCGGGCCGTACGCGATGGACGACGCGACCCACGCCCTCTTCCACGGGGCCGCCGAGGACCCCGACAAGCGCCGCACCATCCTGGACCTCGTGACCGGCCACCGGGCGAGCCGCCACTGGCTGGAGCGCATGGTCGCCCACTCCCTCGCCGTCTCCCGCCCCGAGGCCTTCGCCGGCTACTTCGCCGACTGGCAGCCGCGCGACCTGTCCGCCGCGGTCAAGGGCAGCACCGTGCCGGTGCTCGTCCTGGTGGGGGAGTACGACCTCGCCCTGACCGCCGAGGTCATGCGGGGAACCTTCCAGGCCTCGTTCCCGAACTGCAGGGTCGTGACGATCGCCGGCGCCGGCCACTATCCGCCGCAGGAGACCCCCGTGGCCTTCGTCACGGAGGTGGAGGCCTTCCTGCGCGGCTGACCCCGGGTCCGTCCGGCGGAAAAGCCCGTAGGGGGTACGAGGCGAACCTCGTACCCCCTACGGGACCAACAGGGTGAGTGACGGGACTTGAACCCGCGGCCACCTGGACCACAACCAGGTGCTCTACCAACTGAGCTACACCCACCACGAAGGGTGGTGACCACCCGTTCGTCGTGCACGCACAGCATAGCCGATCCCACGGGTGGTCCCGCGACCGGTCATCCGGCAGCCCGGCCGCCGGCGGGCGTCCCGGCCGTCCTGCGCGCGGCGCGGGCGACCGCCGCGACGGCCAGGGCGCGGATCACCGGGTGCGGACGCGACCCGTCCCCGGCGAGCTCCGGCTGGAAGAGGGCGGCGAGGAAGAAGGGGTGCCCGGGCAGCTCCGCCATCCGCACCCGCCCCTCCCCGTCGTGCCCGGACATGCGCAGTCCGTGCGCGGCGAGCACCGGCAGGTGGCGGGCCGAGGGCCCGTAATGGCAGTGGTAGCGCTCCGTCGACCGCTCCGCCCCGAGTGCCGACTCGGCCAGGGAGCCGGGCTCGGCATGGACGAGCTCCTCGTGCCCGGCCAGCGAACAGGTCAGCGGGGCGATCAGCGGGTCGTCCGCCCCGGGGTCGTTCTCGGCGTGCGCGGCCCCCTCCAGCCCGCAGACGTGGCGGGCGTACTCCAGCAGCGCGTGCTGGAAGCCTCCGCACGTCCCGAGGAAGGGGATGCCCTCCTCCCGGGCGACCCGGATCGCCGCCAGCGCCCCGGCCTCGCTCGCGTAGGGGCTGCCCGGCAGCACCCACACGGCGTCGAACCCGGACAGGGTCCCCGCCGCGGCCTCCGCCGCGGCCACCGGGGTCGGGATCCAGTAGGCGTCCAGCACCAGCCCCTCGCGGGAGGCCAGCGCGTCGAGCAGGAGCGGGAGCCGGGTGTGGGACTCCACGTGCGGGGAGCGGTCGCCGACGAGGGCGATCCGGGCGACGGCCGAGCCGTACGCGGTCTGCGCGGTGGTCATGCCGATCATCCTGCGACCCCGTACCGCTCCGGCGCCAACGACCTTTCCTGCACGGCCGATAAGCGCTACTGATGGGCGGCGCTGGGGGGCGGCGGCGCTGATGGGCGGTGCTGAGGTGAGGCTGATGAGCGGCTGACGGGCGGCTGACGGGCGGCTGAGGGGCGGTGCCATCCTGCGGGCATGGATCCGCACCTGCTCCGCACCTTCACCGCCGTCGCCCGCCTCGCCTCCTTCTCCGCCGCCGCGCGCGAACTCGGCTACACCCAGTCCGCCGTCTCCCAGCACATCGCCGCGCTGGAGGGCGACCTGCGCACCGAGCTGCTCACCCGGCGGCCCGTCGCCCCCACCCCGGCCGGGGCGCGGCTGCTGGAGCACGCCCGGCCGCTGCTGCTGCGGCTCGACGCGGCCCGCGCCGACGTACTGCGGCTGGCCGCCGCCCCGCCGGGCCGGATCGCCCTCGCGGTCTCCCCGCTCGCCGCCGCCGGCCCCCGGCTGCTCGCCGCCCTGCCCGCCACGGGCGTCACCCTGCGCGTCCTGCCCCCCGCCCGGGTGCCCGCCGCCGTCGCCGCCGGGGACTGTGACCTCGGGCTCGTCGACGGCCTCGCCGCCCCGAGCGACCCGCTGCGGCTGCCCGACGTGGCCCCGCTGCGGGTCACCGGCGTCGGCGAGGAGGAGCTCGCGGTGCTCTTCCCCGCCGGGCACCCCTTCACCGTGCGGCACTCCGTCCGGCTCGACGACCTCGCCGACGCGCGCTGGCTCGACGCGCCGGACGTGGGGCTGCCGCTCACCGCCGGACGCGGCGGCCTGCGCTACGACGGCACCGACCTGCACGCCCTGTGCGCTCTCGCCGCCGCCGGGCACGGCCTCGTACTGCTGCCGCGCCCGCTCGCCGAATCCGCCCGCGCGGGGGTCGCCGTACCGCTCGCCGCACCCCGCCTCGCGCACCGTACCGAGCTGCTCGCGCCCGCCGGCCTGTCCGGGGCGGCCGCCGCGCTCGCCGCACAGCTGACGGCGGGATCCCCGGTCTGACCGCCGCACCGGCTCCCGACCCGGCCCGTGACGGGGGTCAGGGGCGCTTGTGGCGGGCGTAATGGCGGGCCACGCGCGCGCGGTTGCCGCAGGCGGACGCCACGCACCAGCGGCGTCGCGGATGAGCCGGCAGGAAGAGCAGGACGCAGTCCTCCGCCTCGCAGGCGCGGACCGACGTCACGCGGGGATCGGTCAGGAGCTCCGCGACCGCCTCGGCAAGCTCCGCCGCCAGCCGCCGCGCGGGGCCGGGCGGCCGCTGCGGGGTGGCCGTGATGCCGGCTTCCTCGGTCCAGGTCAGCTCCCGGTGGGAGGGAGCCGCGGACAGGGCGCCGTTCAGCGTGCGAAGCGCATCGGCCGGGGGCCGCCCACCCCGCAGGGCGGCGTCGAGGGCCGCCCGCGCGGCCTCCCGTACGGCCAGTACGGCGGCCACCTCGGCCGCGCCGGTCACCCCGACCGGCGTCAGCCTCCCGGCCTGCTCGGCCAGCCACGCGCCGAGGCCCGCGGGACCGGCGACGAGGTCGCCCTCGGCGGTGCGGGTGTTGAGGAGGTCCAGGGCCAGGGGCTCGCCGGTAAGCGGAAAGGTCACCTTCACATGGCTAATGGTAACTGAAGCGCTTGACCCATTAGCTCGGGGTCGGCAAAGCTAATGCCACCACGCACCCAGGAGGCATGTGATGACCGCTCACCGCACCATCCCGTCCGTCCGGCACCGCACCGTCGACGTGGAGGGCGTGCGCGTCGCCTACCGCGAGAGCGGCCCCGCCGACGGCCCCGTGCTCCTCCTGCTGCACGGCTTCCCGACCGCTTCGCACCAGTTCGCCCGCCTGATGGACGCCCTCGGCGACATCCCGTACCGCCTGATCGCCCCGGACTACCCCGGCTTCGGCCGGACCGAGGCGCCGGAGGGGTTCACGTACAGCTTCGACCGGCTCGCCGACGTCGTGGAGGGCTTCACCGACGCCCTGCGCCTCGACCGCTTCGCCCTGTACGTCTTCGACTTCGGCGCCCCGGTCGGACTACGGCTCGCCACGCGACGCCCCGAACGGGTCACCGGGCTGATCGTGCAGAACGGCAACGCGTACGAGGAGGGCCTGTCGGACGCCGCCCGCGAGTTCACCGCTCTCCGGCGGGAGGTCCCGGCCGACGAAGAGCGGGTACGGGCACTGTTCACCCTGGAGGGCACCCGCTTCCAGTACGAGACCGGCGTCGCCGACACCGGCCTGCTCTCCCCGGACAGCTGGACCCTGGACGTGCACTACCTGAACCTGCCGGGGCGGACCGACGCCCAGGCCGACCTCGCCTTCGACTACGCCTCCAACTTCGCGCACTACCCGGCCTGGCAGGCCTGGCTGCGGTCGGCGCGGGTGCCGGTGCTGGTCGTCTGGGGCGCTGGGGACCCCTTCTTCACCCCGGCCGGGGCGAAGGCGTACCTGCGGGACGCCCCGGACGCGGACGTCCACGTCTTCGAGGGCGCGGGCCACTTCGCGCTGGAAACCCACCTCCCGGAAATCGCCTCCCTGATCTCCAGGTTCCTCACCGCTCTCCCGTAGCCGACCCTCCGCAGGACCGGGCCGCGCCCGTCGAGCACCGGGCGGCGGCCCCCGAGCTCCCCGGCGGCGTCACGGCCCCAGCACCACCGCCGACTCGCCCGGTACGTGGATCCGCCCGTCCGGACCCGGATGCTCCACCGGCTCCCAGGAGGCCAGCACCCGCACTCCGTTGCGGCCCAGCGCCACCGTCACCGACTCCGTCGACAGGTTCACCACCACCCGTACCTCGCCGCGCCGGAAGGTCAGCCAGCGGCGGTCCTCGTCGTACGCCACCCGGACCGCCGCGAGGTCCGGGTCGCGCAGGTCCGGGTGGGTGCGGCGCAGCCGGATCAGGGTCCGGTACCACTCCAGCAGCCAGGCGTGCGACTCCCGCTCCGGTTCGGCCCAGTCCAGGCAGGACCGGTCACGGGTCGCCGGGTCCTGCGGGTCCGGGATCTCCTCCGCCTTCCAGCCGTGCGACGCGAACTCCCGCCGCCGGCCGCTGCGCACCGCCTCGGCGAGCTCCGGGTCGGGATGGTCGGTGAAGTACTGCCACGGGGTGCCGGCCCCCCACTCCTCGCCCATGAACAGCATCGGTACGAAGGGCCCGGTCAGCGCCAGCGCCGCCGCGCACGCCAGCAGCCCGGGGGAGCAGGAGGCGGACAGCCGGTCGCCCAGCGCCCGGTTGCCGACCTGGTCGTGGGTCTGGGTGTAGCCGACGAAGCGGTGCGCGGGGGTGCGGCGGCGGTCCACGGGCCGGCCGTGGGTGCGGCCGCGGAAGGAGGACCAGGTGCCGTCGTGGAAGAACGCCCGCGTCAGGGTCTTGGCGAGGGCGCCGAGCGGGGCCTCGGCGAAGTCGGCGTAGTAGCCCTGCGATTCGCCCGTCAGGGCACAGTGCAGCGCGTGGTGGAAGTCGTCGTTCCACTGCGCGTGCATGCCCAGGCCCCCGGCGGAACGCGGCGTCGTCAGCCGGGGGTCGCACTGGTCGGACTCGGCGATCAGGAACAGCGGGCGCGTGGTCTCCGCCGCCAGCCGGTCCACGGCCGCCGCCAGCTCCTCCAGGAAGTGCAGCGCCCGCCCGTCGGCCAGCGCGTGCACCGCGTCCAGCCTCAGGCCGTCGATCCGGTAGTCCCGCAGCCAGGCCAGCGCGCTCCCGATCAGGTACGAGCGGACCTCGTCGGAGCCGGGCGCGTCCAGGTTCACGGCCGCGCCCCAGGGCGTGTGGTGCGTGTCGGTGAAGTACGGTCCGAAGGCGGGGAGATGGTTTCCGGAGGGGCCCAGGTGGTTCAGGACCACGTCCAGCACCACCCCCAGCCCGGCGGCGTGCGCGGCCTCCACGAAGGCCGCCAGTCCCGCCGGGCCCCCGTACGGCTCGTGCACCGCCCACGGCGCGACCCCGTCGTACCCCCAGCCGTGCCGGCCCGGGAAGGGGCACACCGGCATCAGCTCCACGTGCGTGACGCCCAGCCCGGCCAGGTACCCCAGGCGGGCGGCCGCCGCCTCGAAGGTGCCCTCCGGGGTGAAGGTGCCGATGTGCAGCTCGTACAGGACCGCGTCCTGGAGCGGGACGCGCGGCGGCGGCACCCGGGGCGCGAGGGCCGTCAGGTCGACCACCGCCGACAGACCCTCCGTACCGTCGGGCAGCCGGCGCCCGCGCGGATCGGGCCGGACCACCGGATCGTCGCCGAGGCGGAACCCGTACCGGTCGCCGTCGGCCGCCGGGGCATCGGCGACCCACCAGCCGGAGCGGCCGGGGGCCGGGTCGGGGCCCATCTCGTAGGTGGTGTCGTTGAGTCGCATGGCGACCCGACCTGTCAGCGGTGCCCACACCTCGAACTGCACGGACGGTCCCCTCGTCTCCGGCGGTGTCCAGCATGCGTATCCTGCCCGTATCGTGCCCATCATTCCGGGCCCGGCGGGGGAGTTCTGGACACCCCGCACCCGACGGGCCGACAATCACCCTGTGACGTCGAGTTTCGAGTTCCCCGCCTATCCGGCCCCCCGGCTCTCCGATGCGGAGCGCGACCGGGCGCTGGGCCAGCTCAGGGAGGGTGCGGCCCTCGGCAGGCTGTCGCACGACACCTTCCTGCGCCGCATGGAACTCGCGCTGGCCGCCCGTCGCTCCGAGGACCTCGCCGTCCTCCTCGCCGACCTCCAGACGCGGGAGGGGGCGGGCGGCGCCGCGAGCCCGTGGACCAGCCGGCTGTTCGGCTGGGTGGGCCGGGCCTCGGCCGTGTCCGCCGGGGTGCGCCGGGCCTGGCAGGTGGAGCGCCTGCCCGCGCTGCTGTTCCCCCA
Organism: Streptomyces sp. NPDC034043; assembly: GCF_055575675.1. NCBI lineage: Bacteria > Bacillati > Actinomycetota > Actinomycetes > Kitasatosporales > Streptomycetaceae > Streptomyces > Streptomyces sp. NPDC034043. Next base: position 24,739 of record NZ_JBVISF010000007.1, on the reverse strand, counting down.
CCCGGCCGCCGGCCCGCTGCGGATCGGCCGCGACCCGGGCAACGGGCTGCGGCTCAGCCACGACACGGTCTCGCGGGCGCACGCGGAGCTGAGCATGCGGCGGGACGGGACGTGGCTGCTGCGCGACCTCGGCTCGACCAACGGCACCACCGTCAACGGGCGCCGGGTGACGGGTGCGGCCGTGGTGCGGCCGGGGGACCAGGTGGGATTCGGACGGATCAGCTTCCGGCTCTCGGAGAACTGAGGGCCGGGGCGGGCCGGGCCTGGGCCGGGGCGGGGGGACGCAACCGGTGCGGCCGGTGCCGGTGCCGGTGCCGTCGCCGTCCTTTTCCCAGCCCACCCTTTGACGGGGCGCCAGGGCCCGGCAGTATGCCCTCCATGGACCACACCGGCCTCGTGCGCCCCGCCCGCCCCGAAGACCTTCCGCGTCTCACCGAGCTCATCCACGAGCACGTCGCGTACGAGAAGTCCGCACCCCGGCCCGCGGACCTCGGCGAGCGCCTCGGTCCCCGGCTGTTCGCCGAGGACGCCCAGCTGTGGGTGCTGCTCGCCGAGACCCCCGGGGGCACGGTGGCCGGATACGCCGCCTGCTCGGAGGAGTTCGCGTTCTGGGACGCCCGCCACTACCTCCACATGGACTGCCTCTACCTCGCCGAGGAGGCCAGGGGCCACGGCCTCGGGGCGGCCCTGATGGCGGGCGTGGCCGGTCTCGCCCGACGCCTCGGCCTCGAACACGTCGAGTGGCAGACCCCCGACTGGAACGAGGGCGCGATCCGCTTCTACGACCGCCTCGGCGCCACGGGCCGCCCCAAGCGGCGCTACGCCTGGCCGGTCTGAAGACACCCGTACGCGGCCAGGACCGTCCGCGACTGGTGCTCCACCTGCGTGGCCACCGGCACCCAACGGGCCTGGAAGCGGGCGGAGAACTCCTCGCACCACCCCGTCACCAGGCGGTCCAGGGCGGGCGCCGACGGATGGGCCTGGGACCGCAGGACGCGCAGCAGCATCGCGGCGGCGCGCAGCGAGAGCCGCCGCCCGAAGGCGTCGATGCTGCCGAGGGAGGCCGTGGTGGCCTCGGCGGGGGCCCCGGGAGCCGTCCACTCGGCGGTGACCTGCGGGATCAGCCCGAGCGTCCAGTCCACCGCCCGCAGCAGGGCGGCCGCGCCCGGCCCGGCGGCCGCGACCCCCTCCCGCAGCCCGGCCACCCGCGCGGCCTCACCGGTCAGCCGCTCCGCCAGCATGCGCAGGGCGGCCCGGGGGTCCGGGTGCGGAGCCGGGTCGTCCACGATGAGGGAGGCCCACATGGGGACTTCGACGATCGCGGTGGTCCCGTGGTGGCACCAGGTACTGAGCCGGGTGTCCTCGCTCCCGGCCTGCGGCATCACGAAGATCCCGGGCCCGGGCGTGCCCCAGCCGTTGGCGTCGGAGGCCCGGGTCTCCACCGGGATCCGCAGCTCGGCCGCCGACTTCCCGAAGGGCTCGGCGAGCCCCGGTACGTCACGCGTCAGCTGGACCCAGGACCCGCCGAGGTCCGTACCGTGCAGGGATACCTGCAGGACCGGGCGCAGCCGGTCCAGGAGCGCGGTCAGGGTGCGGGTCTCGGGCGGGAGCCGGTCCGGGGGGAGTAAGGACGGGGCCCACTCGGGCTGTTCCGGGCCGGGCGGCCGGTAGAAGTTGCGGTGGTAGTCCAGCAGCGAGTACGGGCGGGGCGTGCGGTGCAGGTCGGCGCCGTCGGGGTCGGCGCAGAGCAGGAAGTGCCAGCCGGCCCCGCCGCCCCCGGCCCGGATCACCCGCCGGGCGAGGTCCAGCGCGGTCGCCCCGCCGACGGGCTCGTTGGCATGGGCCCCGGCGACGACGAGCACCTCCCGGGGCCCGCCGCTCTGCCCGTCGACGGAGAGCAGCCACAGCGGCCTGCCGCCCCGGGAGACACCGGCCTGCCGCATCCGCACCCGGCCGGGGTGCTCGTCCGCCAGTGCCCGGCCGGCCAGGGCGAGTTCGTGCGGGGTGGGGTAGCGCATGTCACGGAGGAGGGTCACATGTGATGCCATGCCCGCCACACCGGCCGGCTACTGCTCCGCGGGGACCGAACGTACGTGTGCCCGGCAGGGCCCCGTGGCCGGGGCCGTGCGAACCCCGTCCGTTTCCGGCGGACCCGGGGGTCAGCCCCACTTCTGGCCGTCCGACCGGTCGCAGGGCAGGGCGCGCAGCCCCGCGGGGCTGTCGTCCAGACACTGGCCGGTGGTCCGGCTCTTGACCTCGACCGACGCGTCGGGCCATGTCGTGACGGTCCACCGCTGCGACGGGGCCTTGTCGCAGGAGCGGGCGTCGAGTCCGCCGTCGCCGCTGTCCAGGCAGGCGCCCGTGGCGTGGTTCCTCAGGGTGCTGGTGCCGTCGGGCAGCGGGTGGACGGTCCAGCGCTGATAGCTCATGCCGTTGGGCGGGAAGGAGCGCAGGCCCTGGTCGAGGCTGTGGTCCAGGCAGCTGCCCGTGGAGCGGTTGACGAAGATCCGCGTCATGTCGTTCCTCGGCGGCGCGGGCGCCCCGCCCGCCGCACGCGGCTGCGAGGGCGGCGCCCCGGGCGCCAGGAGGAGCAGGCAGAGCGTGGTGCCGAGCACCAGACCGGCCAGGGCGCCGACGGCCGCCCACGCCCAGCGCCCGCGCCACCACGGGGAGGAGGCCGGGGGCGGCGGCGGAGGCGCCGGCTGGCTGCGGTCCGCCGCCTCCCACAGGGCCCGGTACTCCGCCGGGTCGGCGCCCAGGGCCCGGCACAGGTCCCGGACGGTGCTCCACGGCGGGATGGTGCTGCCGCGTAAGTAGCGGGACAGCGAGGAGTCGCTGATCCTCACCTCCGACTCCAGGGAGCGCAGCGTCCGTCCGGAGCGTTGCTGCAGCGCCCTCAGTGCCCCGCCCAGTTGTTGCGCCGGGCTGCGCCCGCCGACGTCCACCATGCTCGCCCCTGTCCCGGGATGGTCATGTCCCAGCAGGTCAGAAGGGTAGGGATCCCGACTTGCCCGAAGCAAACGGGACAGCGTTGCGGGGCCTCGCCGGACCGCCGCAGACTCTGCATCAGCCGGCTCCCAGTCGAGTGAGCGGCGATCCCACCACCTGCGCCGTACCGGCGTTTTTCCCCTGCCAGAAATCGGAGGACGGGCATGTCCGTCAATCTCACCCGCCGCGTGGCCATGGCCGCGTTGACCACCCTCCTGTCCCTGGGCTCCCTCGCGCTGACCGCGCCGCCGGCCCCGGCGGCCGGCTCCTCGGCCGAGGCCGTCCAGGCGGCTCCCCGCATCACCCGCTCGGAGGTCCTCGCCCGGGCCAGGACGTGGCTGACCGCCAACAACGGCCGCCCGGTCCCCTACAGCCAGACCAAGTACTGGAAGGACGGCTACCGGCAGGACTGCTCCGGCTACGTCTCCATGGCCCTCGGTCTGCGCAAGCCCGGCCCCAACACCGTCTCCCTCAAGAACGACGGCTTCACCCGCCGCATCGCCATGAAGGACCTCGCCCCCGGCGACCTGGTCATCAAGGCCAACAGCAACAGCGCCGACAACCGCCACGTCGTCATCTTCGACGGCTGGGCCAACAGCGCGCACACCGTCTACAAGTCCTACGAGCAGGCCGGCGGCGTCGGAACGCGCTGGAAGAAGCACTCCTACGGCGTGAACGGCCGCGACGGCTACCACGCCTACCGCCCCGTCAACATCGTCGGCTGACCCCACCCAGGAGCGACATGAACACCCGTACGACCATCCTGGCGGGCATCCTGCTCGCCACCACCCTGGCGACCACCACCGCCGAGGCCGGCACGCTCGACACCGTCCAGACCTTCCGCAACGCGGCGACGTCGGCCTGCCTCGACGACAGCGACGCCGGTGTCCGCACCTACACGTGCCTGGGCAACGACCACCAGAAGTGGAACGTCCACCAGTGGGCGGACGGCACCCGCGAGCTCCGGAACCGCAAGACCGGTCTCTGCCTCACCGACCACCCGCGCGGTACCGCCTCGGCGCAGCCGTGCGACAAGGCCAAGGACGAGAGCTGGTTCGTCCACCGCTACCCGGACGGCGCCGTCGAGTTCAAGAACCAGGCGACCGGCCTGTGCCTGGACGACAGCCACCAGTTCCACCTGCGCACCTTCCCGTGCGGCACCCACGCCCAGAGGAGCCCCTACCAGACCTGGCACTGACGGTCCCCGGGCCCGGCCCCACCCGGGGGCCGGGCCCGCACCGGCAGGACTCCGGTCCCGGCTTCCCCCGGCGGAAGGCAGGGTGAGGCCGGGGAAAGCCGGGGGAGGCAGGGTGAGGCCGGGGAAAGCCGGGGGAGGCCGGGGGAAAGCCCCACCCCGCGGCCTCCGGCCAGCAGGATCGCCCGTACCGCCGCATACGGAAATGCTGGGCACACCACCGATTCCCCGCATTTCCGTAGGAGTTCCCCCATGCCCAGGCAGACCCGGCGCAGGACCCTCGTACGAGCGGCGGCCGCGGCCGTCATGGCCATCGGCGCCCTGGCCCCGGCCGCGGCCGCCACCGCCCGCCCGGACCCCGTCCAGCAGGGGCTCAACGCCCTGGTGGCCGACGACGGCGTGCCCGCCGCCCTGGCGAGCGTCAAGGACCGCGACGGGCGCACCCGTACGTACACCGCGGGCGCCAGGGACGGTCAGGTGCGCATCGGCAGCAACACCAAGACGTTCACCGCCGTGGTCGTGCTGCAACTGGTCGGCGAGGGCAGGATCGGCCTCGACGACAAGGTCGAGACCCACCTCCCGGACCTCGTGCGCGGCGAAGGGATCGACGGGCGCCGCATCACGGTCCGCGAGCTCCTCCAGCACACCAGCGGACTGCCCGACTACGAGGCCGACGTCACCGACGACATCCTCGGCCGCCGCTACCTCGAACCCCGCGACGTCCTCGACATCGCCTTCCGGCACAAGGCCGTCTTCGCGCCGGGAACCAGCTGGGCGTACAGCAACACGAACTACGTACTGGCCGGCCTCATCGTCCAGAAGATCACCGGCCGCCCCCTCGGCGAGGAGATCGACAAGCGGATCGTCCGGCCCCTCGGCCTGCGCCACACCTACTTCCCCACCGCAGGCGACACGACCATCCGGGAACCCCACCCCAAGGGCTACCACCAGGACGCGCCCGGCGCGCCCCTGCGCGACGTCACGGAGATCGATCCCTCCGCGTCCTGGGCCGCCGGCCAGATGATCTCCACCAACGCCGATCTCAACCGGTTCCTCACCGCGCTCCTGGAGGGCCGCCTCCTGCGGCCCGCCCAGCTCGCCCAGATGCGCACCACCGTCCCCCTCGGTGACACGGGCGCCGGCTACGGGCTGGGCCTGATGAGCAGGCCGCTGTCGTGCGGCGGCGTCTACTGGGGCCACGGCGGCGACATCGCCGGCTACGAGACCCGTGGGGGAGTCACCGACGACGGCCGCGCCGCCGCTGTCGCGGTGACCACCGACCCGGTCGACGGAGCGGTCACCAAGCACGTCGAGAAGCTCGTGGACACGGCCCTCTGCCGGAGCGCCTGAGGGCCGTCCCGTCGTCCCCGGCGGGCGGCCCCCGGCTTCCCCCGGTACGCCTACTCGCGCACCAGCACCGCCACCGGTACCCCCTCCAGCAGCTCCGCCAGCGCCACCCGCCCCCCGTACTCGGCGCCGGCCGGCCCGCCCCGCCGTCCGCCGACCCGCGCCCACCGCCCCTCGGGCAGCTCCAGGGTGGTTCCGCGCCAGCCGCCCGCGGCCGCCAGGCGGTGGGAGAGGCGGGTGGCCACCGCGACGAGCCCGGCCGGACGGGCGAAGGCCACGCAGTGCTCGGCGGCCGGACCCCGGGCCGGCAGGGGGGCGTAGCCGGTGAACAGCCCGGGCCGGTCGCGGCGCAGCCGCAGCAGCGCCGCCGTCAGCGCGAGCTTCTCCCGGGCGACGTCCGGCGGGGCGGCGCCGGCGTCCAGAGCGGCCAGCGCCTTCCGGGGGAACTCGACGGGACGGCGGTTGTCCGGGTCGACCAGCGCCCTGTACTCGTACTCGGAGCCTTGGTACACCTCCGGCACCCCCGGCATCGCCAGGTGCAGCAGGGTCATCCCCAGCAGGTTGGCCCGGGCCGCCTCCGCCAGTTCCGGCGGCAGCTCCACCGCCTCCCGGGGCACCAGATCCGCGATGCCCGCCTCGTACTCCTCGTCGGGGTCGGTCCAGGAGGTGTGCACCCCCGCCTCCCGCGCGGCCTTCAGCAGGGCGGCCGCCAGCCGGGACTCCCGTTCGGGCGCCTCCCCCAGCCCGAGCGCGCTCTGCCGGGCCACCCACGCCAGCTGCGGGTCCGCCCCGGGCGGCCCGCCCGGCACCCCCATCGCCTCCGGGGCCTGCGACAGCACCGAGATCCGCGCCCGTACGTCCGCGCTGCGCTTCGTGTCGTGCGTGGACAGCACCGTCCCGGAGGCGGGCCAGTCCCGTTCGAGGTCCGCGCAGTACGCGTGGAACCCGGCGACGGACACCGCCGGGTCCCCCGGCTCCCCGCCGACCTCGGTGGCCGACAGCAGCGGCGCCCACCGGTAGAAGGCCCGGTCCTCCAGGGACTTGGCCCGCAAGGCCGCCGAGGTCTGGGCGAAGCGCGCCGCGAAGGCGGGATCCCGCAGCAGCAGCTCCCGCACGCCCTCCACCGCCGCGGCCCCCGCCCGCGCTGCGGCCCGCTCCAGGGTCGCCGCCGACGGCCCCGGCCCGCCCGGGTACGTCCGGTACACCGGCGAGGCCAGCAGCAACTCGCGCACGCCGGCCGCCAGTTCCGGGCCGGCCCACCGCTCCAGCGTCGCCAGCTCGGCGGCCAGATCGACGGTCAGCACCTCCCGCGCGGCCTCCGAGGCGGTCTCCTCCCACGAAGCCGGTCCCCCGGCGGCCTCCCCGTACGAGCACGCCAGCCGGCGCACCCCTACCGGGTCGGTGAACACCCCGTCCACCCGGTGCAGCGCGTCGTACCCGGTGGTCCCGGCCACCGGCCAGGACGCGGGCAGCCGTTCCGCGCGGGCCAGGATCTTCTCCACGACGATCCAGCAGCCGTCCCCGACCGCGGCCCGCAGCCGCCGCAGGTACTGCTCCGGATCCGCCAGCCCGTCCACGTGGTCGATCCGCAGGCCGGCCACCACCCCCTCCCGCACCAGCTGCAGCACCTTCCCGTGGCCGGCGGCGAACACCGCGGGGTCCTCCACCCGCACCCCGATCAGGTCGGAGATCGTGAAGAACCGCCGGTAGTTCAGGGCCGTCCGCGCCTCGCGCCACCAGGCGGCCCGGTACCACTGCGCGTCCAGCAGCTCCCGGAGCGGCAGCGCGGCCGTTCCCGCGCGCAGGGGCAGCTCCAGCCCGCCCCCGTACCGCAGCAGCTCCTCCCCGCCTTCCCCGGCCACCACCTCGCAGCCCTCGTCCGGTCCGCCCAGCACCGGCAGCAGGACCTGCCCCCCGCCGCCCTCCCAGTCGATGTCGAACCACCGCGCGTACGGCGACCCCGGCCCCTCCCGCAACACCTCCCACAGGGGCCGGTTGAGCCGCAACGGCACGGGCACCGCCATGTGGTTCGGCACGATGTCCAGCACCAGCCCCAGTCCGTGGGCCCGCCCCGCCGCCGCGAGCGCGCGCAGCCCCCGCTCGCCGCCCAGCTCGGCCCGGACCCGCGCGTGGTCGACGACGTCGTACCCGTGCTCCGAGCCCGGCACCGCCTCCAGCACGGGGGACAGGTGCAGGTGCGACACGCCGAGCGAGGCGAGATACGGCACGGCCGCCTCGGCCGCCGCGAACGTGAAGCGCGGGTTCAGCTGGAGACGGTAGGTCGACGCCGGAACGACCGGTGTCTGAACGTCGGATTCCGATCGGCTGCTTGAATACCCCAGGGTCATGAGAACGTACGTACCCAGCCCGGGCGATTCCGTGCCATGACCCAATGCATCCGGGTGACTCCAGCGCGTTAGTGTCGATCAAGTGGTTGGAACCGTCAGCACCTATCGACACGTCATCGCCCTGACCGGGCCCCTGCTCCCTCTCGTCTCCTTCTTCGCCCGACTGCCCGTCGCGATGTCCCAGTTCGGGAGCGTCCTGCTGGTCGCCGGGACCAGCGGCTCGCTCACCACCGCCGGAATCGTCGGCGGCACCCTCTCGGCCGGCCAGGTGGTCTGCGGGCCCGTCCTCGGCCGGCTCGCCGACCGCCACGGACAGCGGCCCGTCGTCCTCACCGCCGCCGCCGTCAACGCCCTCGCCACCGCCGCGCTCGTCGCCGGCGCCCTCGGCGGGCTCGCGACCGCCCCCCTCGCCGCGATCGGTGCCGTCACCGGGGCCTCCGTACCGCTGGTCGGGCCGCTCGCCCGCACCCGCTCCGTCGCGCTCGCGCACCGCGCCCGCGCCGACGAGAAGGTGGTCGGTGCCGTGCACTCGCTGGAGGGCACCCTCGACGAGGTCTCCTTCGTGCTCGGCCCGGCCCTCGTGGGCCTCGCCGCGCTCGTCGCGCACCCCGCCGTCGCCCTCGGCGGCGCCGCCGCGCTCGTGGCCGTCTTCGGCACCGCGTACGCCCTGCACCCGACCGCCGCCGTTACGGCGGGCAGCCCCGCCCCGCGGCGCACCGGCGGCGCCCGGCCGGTCCGTCAGCCCCGCGTGGTGCACGCCGTACGCGGCTCACTCGCCCTCCAGGGCGCCATGTTCGGCGCGTGCCAGGCGGGCATCGCCTCGCTCACCGCCGCGCTGGGCGTCCCGGGCCAGGCCGGGCTGGTTTACGCCGCCATGGGTGTCGTCAGCGCCGCCGTCGGTCTCGCGCTCGGTGCGCTGCCCGCCCGCTTCGGGCTGAGGCTGCGCTGGCGGGTGGCCACCGGCGCCGCGCTGCTCCTCTCGGTGCCGCTGCTGTTCACCGAGACCCTCTGGCCGCTGTACGCGGTCGTCACCGTCCTCGGGGCCGCCTACGCCCCGCACCTGATCACCGCGTTCGCGCTCACCGAGCGCGTCGTGGAGCCGGCCCGGCTCGCCGAGTCGATGGCCTTCGCCGCCAGCTCCCTGGTGGCCGGGCAGGCCGTCGCGCTCGCCGTCTCCGGGCGGCTCGCCGAGTCGTACGGGCCCGCCGGGGCCTTCGCCGTGGCGGTGGGCGCGGCCGCGCTCTGCCTGGTCATCGCCCTCGTGACCCGGGTGCCGTCCACCCGGCCCCCCGCGGCGGTCCTCGCCGCGGCCCGGCGCACCGCCTCGCCCGGAGGCACCGCCGCCGGCTACGCCGGCCGCTGAAGCACCACCAGGCACCGCCCCGTCAGGGCCACCCGGTCCCCGGCCGCGTACTGCGGCCCGGTGCCGGGTGGCAGCACCTCCGCCCGCGCCGTGTCCACGACCAGCCGCCAGTGCGCGCCGTGCCCGGCCGGAACGGTGAAGTCCTGCGGTTCGGCGCCCGCGTTGAACATCAGCAGGAACGAGTCGTCGGTGATCCGCTCCCCCCGCGTGCCGGGCTCGGAGATCGCCTCCCCGTTCAGGAACACGGTCAGTGCCCGCGCGTGCTGCGCCTGCCAGTCCCGCGCCCGCATCTCCTCGCCGTGCGGGGTGAACCAGGCGATGTCGGAGAGTTCGTCGTGCGTGCCCTCCACCGGCCGGCCGTGGAAGAACCGGCGCCGCCGGAACACCGGGTGGTCGCGCCGCAGCCAGACCATGCGGCGGGTGAACTCCAGCAGGGCGGGCGGTGGTTTGCCGGGCTCGGGCCAGGTCACCCAGGACAGCTCGTTGTCCTGGCAGTAGGCGTTGTTGTTGCCTTCCTGGGAGCGCCCGAACTCGTCTCCGTGGCTGAGCATCGGCACGCCCTGCGACAGCATCAGGGTGGCGGTGAAGTTGCGCATCTGCCGCTCGCGCAGCTCCTGGACCTCCTTGTCCTCGGTGGGCCCCTCGACCCCGCAGTTCCACGACCGGTTGTGCGTCTCGCCGTCCCGGTTGCCCTCCCGGTTGGCCTCGTTGTGCTTCTCGTTGTACGAGACCAGGTCGCGCAGGGTGAAACCGTCGTGGCAGGTGGTGAAGTTGATGGAGGCCAGCGGCCGTCGCCCGTCGTCCTGGTAGAGGTCGGATGAGCCCGTCAGCCGCCCCGCGAACTCCGCGAGCGTACGCGGCTGCCCGCGCCACAAGTCCCGCACGGTGTCCCGGTACTTGCCGTTCCACTCGGTCCACAGGGGCGGGAAGTTCCCCACCTGGTAGCCGCCCTCGCCCAGGTCCCAGGGCTCCGCGATCAGCTTCACCTGGCTGACCACCGGGTCCTGCTGCACCAGGTCGAAGAACGAGGACAGCCGGTCCACCTCGTGGAACTGCCGGGCCAGCGTGGCCGCGAGGTCGAAGCGGAAGCCGTCCACGTGCATCTCGGTCACCCAGTACCGCAGCGAGTCCATGATCAGCTGGAGCACGTGCGGGGAGCGCATCAGCAGCGAGTTCCCGGTCCCCGTGGTGTCCGTGTAGTGCCGGGGATCGTCCGCGAGCCGGTAGTACGAGGCGTTGTCCAGGCCGCGGAAGGACAGCGTCGGACCCAGGTGGTTGCCCTCGGCCGTGTGGTTGTAGACCACGTCCAGGATCACCTCGATCCCGGCCTCGTGCAGCGCCCGCACCGCCGACTTGAACTCCAGCACCTGCTGGCCCCGGTCCCCGGAGGCGTAGCCGTTGTGCGGGGCGAAGAAGCCGATGGTGTTGTAGCCCCAGTAGTTGCTCAGCCCGTCGTTCACCAGGCGGTGGTCGTTGACGAACTGGTGCACGGGCATCAGCTCCAGCGCCGTCACCCCCAGCTTCGCCAGGTGCCCGATCACCGCCGGGTGCGCCAGCGCCCCATACGTGCCCCGCAGCTCCTCGGGCAGATCCGGGTGACGCATGGTCAGGCCCTTCACATGGGCCTCGTACAGCACGGTGTGGTGGTACTCGTGGCGCGGCGGCCGGTCGTTGGCCCAGTCGAAGTACGGGTTCACCACCACCGAACTCATCGTGTGCGGCGCCGAGTCCATGTCGTTGCGGGAGTCGGGCCGGCCGAAGTGGTAGCCGTAGACCTCCTCGCCCCAGGACACCTGCCCGCTGATGGCCCGCGCGTACGGGTCCAGCAGCAGCTTCGCCGCGTTGCAGCGGTTCCCGCGCTCGGGCTCGTACGGCCCGTGCACCCGGAACCCGTACCGCTGGCCGGGCATGATCCCCGGCAGGTAGGCGTGACGGACGAAGGCGTCCGTCTCGCGCAGCTCGACGGCGGTCTCCGAGCCGTCGTCGTGCAGCAGGCACAGCTCGATGCGGCGGGCGACCTCCGAGTACACCGCGAAGTTGGTGCCCGCGCCGTCGTACGTGGCGCCCAGCGGATACGCCTGTCCCGGCCAGACTTGCATGGCTAACGACTCTTCCCGTCCTGGTCCGGCTCGATCCGGCGTGCATCACGTCTCTGCCAGATCTTCCCCGAAAGAGGCTCTCCACGCGTGGACTTGGAATGCTGCCGATGGGTGAACCGGAGAGCTGATAGGCGGGTCAACCGACTGTCCGGGCATCACATAATGGGTCAACGGACAGCCGGACCAGGGGACCTGAGGTCCCGGGGGACGGCTTCGGGCTGCGTCGGGCCGCGTGCGCGGAGTACCCTTCCGTGATCACTGGAGACGGGCGTCCAGACGCAGAAGGCGGTGCACGGGTGAGCTCGGGAGGTCTGGAGCTGCCCCCTGGTGACAGCGGTCACGAGGGTGGCCCGGTGGACGCGGCGGGCGGTACGTCCGCCGGTGTGCCGGGTGCGGCGGCGGCCGGGGCGGCGGTGTCGCTGGCCCCGCAGGAGGCCGGGGACGCGCGGGCCGGGGCCGAGCTCGACTGGGGCGCGGACGCGTGGAGCGAGGTCCGTACGCGGGCCCAGCGCGCGGGCCGCGCGTACATCTGGCTGAACCTCATCGAGCAGCGGCTGCGCTCGGTGGTCGGCGCCGTGCTGCGGCCCGTCTACGAGCCGGTGCACGGCGGGGACGACTGGGTGGTCGCCGCCGCGGGACCCGCCGGGCAGGAATGGGTGCAGCGGGCCGTGGCCGTGCGCGAGGTCAGCAGGCGCAAGGGCTACCTGCTGGACCCGGCCGACGACAACGTGCTGAGCTTCCTGACGCTGCCGCAGCTGCGCGAGCTGATGGTCCAGCACTGGCCCTGCTTCGAGCCGTACTTCGACGACCGGCGCGAGATCGAGCTGGCCCTCGACGAGCTGGAGGTCACCCGCAACGTGGTCTCCCGCAACCGGGCGCTGTCGCGGGCGGTGCTGGAGCAGGCGGAACGCGCCTCGGCGCGGCTGCTGGAAGTGCTCGGCGCCGGCTCGGGCAGCCCCTCGGCGGACCGGCTGCCGATCGACGCCGTCGAGGACCTGGTCGGCGACCGGTACGCGGACGTCATCTCGGTCCACCCCGACCGGGTGCGGCTCCAGCGGCAGCTCCCGGCGGAGGACCTCTTCGGGGGCGCTCGGCGGCTCGACGCCATCGGCATAGGCCTCAACCTGCTGGTGCAGAACTTCTCGGGCCGCCGGCTGGTGCGGCTCTCGGAGGCCGGCTGCCGGGTGCGGCTGCTGTTCCTGAACCCGGCGAGCAGCGCGGTCAAGCGGCGCGAGCGCGAGCTGGGGCTGCGCAAGGGCGAGCTGAGCCGGTCGGTGGAGATGAACATCCTGCACGTGCGCAGGGTGCGGGCGGGGCTCAAGGACCCGTCGCGCTTCGACATCCACGTCTTCGACGAGACCCCGCGCTTCACGGCCTACCTGGTGGAGGGCCAGTCCTCGGGGATCGCGGTGGTCCAGTCGTACCTGCGGCGGGCCCGGGGGATGGAGGCGCCGGTGCTGGTGCTGCGCGGGGGCGGCAGGGGGGTGCCGAAGGACGCCGACCACGGGCTGTTCCAGACGTACCGGGAGGAGTTCGAGTCGGTGTGGGAGGACTCGCGGCCGGTGTCCTGACCCGGGCGGGCCCACCGGCCGCTCTCCCCGTTCCCGTCCGGCTTCCGGCGGCTTTCCGGGCCGGCTTCCGGGGCCGGCTTCCGGGGCCGGCCGTACCAGGCCCGGTGCGGGGCGGTCCCGGGGGGTGGCCCGGCCCGGTGTCAGTGCCGCGTGGCAGGCTGAAACGCGTTGACCTGGAACACGGGGGAGGGGCGCGTCATGGAGGCGTGGCACGGGGGAGCGCTGGTCGGGTTCGACCTGGAGACGACCGGTACGGAGCCGGGGGAGTCCCGGATCGTGACGGCCGCGTTGGTCGAGGTGCGGGACGGTGAGGTGCGTGCCAGGCGCGGCTGGCTCGCGGATCCGGGGATACCGATCCCGGAGCAGGCCGCGGCCATCCACGGGATCAGTACGGAGCGGGCCGTCGCCGAGGGCCGCCCGGTGCGGGAGGTCGCCGAGGAGGTGGCGGCCGCCCTGGTGGATCACTGGCGCGGCGGAGCCGTGGTCGTCGCGTACAACGCGGCCTTCGACCTGACCCTGCTCTCGGCGGAGCTGGCCCGGCACGGGCTGCCCTCGCTCGCCGACCGGCTGGGCGGGGCCGAGACCGGCCCGGTGGTGGACCCGCTGACGATAGACCGGGCCGTGGACCGCTTCCGGCGCGGCAAGCGGACGCTGGAGGCGGTGTGCGGGGTGTACGGGGTCACCCTCGACGCCGCGCACGACGCGGGGGCCGACGCGCTGGCGGCGGTACAGGTGGCCCGCGCGATAGCCGCCCGCCACCCGCAGGTGGCCGCGCTCAGCCCGGCCGAGCTGCACGACCGGCAGGGCGGCTGGCACGCCCGCTGGGCCCGCGACTTCCAGTCCTACCTGCGCCGCCAGGGCAGCCCGGACGCGGTGATCGACACGGCATGGCCGCTGCGGGGGCCGGTCCCGGCCCCGGCCTGAGCCTCACCGGGGCGGGGTGTCCCGGTACTCGACGTGGATGTCCCGGAAGCGGGGGTCGCAGTGCACGCTGCGGCAGTAGTGCCCGTGGCGGTAGCCGGGGAAGGCGGTGGTGTGTCCGGGGCCGTGGCGGGCCACCTCGTGGAAGACGCCGGCCGCCTGACGGAACACCGTGGCGCTGCCCGTCATGAAGAGCGTCTCGGCGTGGACGCTCTGGTGGAAGCGGTCGCGGTTGTCCGCGCGGTGCGCCGCGGCGTGGTCCACGTCGCCCGGCTCCGGAAGCAGCACCTCCACGGTCTGCGGGCGGCCGGGACCCGGCCGGCCCCGCAGCTCCTTCCAGCGCGAGGGCGCCAGCTGGAGCGAGTGGTGCGCCAGGACCAGGTCCAGCCGCCGCGAGCCCGCCGGGGCGGCCCCGCCGCGCAGGGGCAGGTGGACCAGCGAACGCGGTGAGGAGGCGGCGAGGGTCCACAACCCCGCCATGAGCACGGCGGCGTCCTGGTCGACGTACGCGTTCAGATACCAGCTGTCGTCGAGGAGTTCGGCGCACGCCGGCGGCCGGGCGGGGCGGACCACCTTGACGGTCCCCGTCCCGTGGCGGACGTGGTGGACGGTGAGGCGTAGCTTCGTTCGATCGGGCACGGGTGCCATTGTCCCGGGTGGGGGCGGTACGCGCCGGGGCGTTTCTCCTGGCGGCGTGGGGCGGCGTCGGGCGGCGTCGTTCTGGGGCCGGTCAGGGAGCCTCGGCGGCGGCCCTCGACCACGGGGTGTCCGCTCCGCCTCCCCTCATCAGCCAGTCGCCTGCCTTGGACACCGCGAACCGAGCCCCGGAGCCGTTCTCGGCCCGGAACTCCCAGCTGCCTTCGAGGAACGCCCCGAGAGTCCATCGGCTGTCGTCTCCCGTCTCCCTCGCCGTCGCCGCCCCAAGGGCAACGGGCATCCGCCACACGATCGCCGCAGTAACCGCACGGGGCCGTAGAGACGCTGCATGATGGCCGAATGACACCGGCTCCCCCTGGTGCAACGCCGCCGGGAAGGGCCTGGTGCCCGCCGGGGGTGATGATCACCGGGCTAGAAGGAGTGCCAGCGGGCTTCCGTGTCGCCGTCGCGCAGGGAGGCCACGCGGCGGCGGAACTCGGCCAGGGCATTGGGGTTGGACGGCGCGTGCTGGGCGACCCAGGCACAGCTCGCCGTCTCGCGGGCGCCGCGCAGGACGGCGCAGCCCTCCCACTCCCGTACGTCCCATCCGTACGCGGCCGTGAAGGCCTCGTAGGAGGCGGCGGGCAGCCCGTAGCGGTCGCGGGACAGGGCCATCACCACCAGGTCGTGTTCCCGCAGGTCCGCCGAGACGGTCTCCAGGTCCACCAGGACCGGCCCGTCCGGGCCCACGTGGACGTTGCGGGGCAGGGCGTCGCCGTGGATGGGGCCGGGCGGCAGGTGCGGGGCGAGTGCGGCGACCTCGCCCGCGTAGGCGTCGCGCCGGGCGCGCAGGTACGCCGCGTCCTCGGGGCCGACGGCCGCGCCGGCCAGCCGGAGCCACCGCTCGACCCCGCCCAGCAGGTCCCGCGCGGGCAGGGAGAAGGAGGGCGCGGGCAGCGCGTGCAGCGGCCGCAGCAGGGCCGCGAGGTCCTCGGGGCCCGCCGGGCGGACCGGTTCCGGGAGCCGGTGCCACAGGGTCAGCGGGTGCCCGCCCACCAGCCGGGGCTTCGGTTCCGCTGCCCGGACCGCCGGGATCCCGGCGTCGGCGAGCCAGCCCGCGACGGCCAGCTCCCGTTCGGCCCGCTCCAGCAGTCCCGCCTCGCGGCCCACCTTGACCACGAGGCCGCCGGCCGCGAAGACGGCGTTCTCGCCGAAGGCGAGCAGCTCCGGGCGGTCCGCCCCCGCGCCCGTCAGTCCCGCCTCCGCCAGTACGTCCCTGGCCCGCGCCTCGTCCATGCGTTCGTCTCGTCCTTCGCCGGGTCGTCGTGATCACCGTGGATCGCCCCAGTCTCGCATTCCGCGCCCTGGAGCCCCGGCGGGAGACGGAACGAGCCATCAGACCGATTTTCGGACAGGAGGATCCGGGTGGCTGCCATCTGATTGCACGAGACGTCTCGTCTCGTTAAGCTCGCTGCATGACCTCAGCCAAGCCCGCACACATCGCCATGTTCTCCATCGCCGCCGCCGGGCACGTGAACCCCAGCATCGAAGTCATCCGGGAACTCGTCGCCAGGGGCCACCGCGTCAGCTACGCCATCCCCGCCTCCTTCGCCGACAAGGTCGCGGAGACCGGCGCCACCCCGGTGGTCTGGAAGTCCACCCTGCCCACGGAGGACGAGCCCGAGGCCTGGGGCACCGAACTCATCGACAACATCGAGCCCTTCCTGAACGACGCCGTCCAGGCGCTCCCGCAGCTCGCGGACGCCTTCGAGGGCGACGAACCCGACCTCGTCCTCCACGACATCACCGCCTACCCGGCGCCCGTCCTCGCCCGCCGCTGGGGCGTCCCCGCGATCTCCCTCTCCCCGAACCTCGTCGCCTGGACCGGCTACGAGGAGGAGGTCGCCGCCCCCATGACCGCCGGACTGCGAGCCTCCGAGCGCGGGCGGGCGTACTACGCCCGATTCCGGGCCTGGCTCGACGAGAACGGCATCGACGCGGACCCGGACCACTTCGTCGGCCGCCCGTCCCGCAGCATCGTCCTGATCCCCCGCGCCCTCCAGCCGCACGCCGACCGGGTCGACGAGACCGTCCACACCTTCGTCGGCGCCTGCCAGGGCGACCGCAGCGCAATCCAGGGCACCTGGGAACGGCCCGCCTCCGCCGAGGGCAAGAAGGTGCTCCTGGTCTCCCTCGGCTCCACCTTCACGAAGCAGCCCGCCTTCTACCGCGCCTGCGCCGAGGCCTTCGCGGACCTCCCCGACTGGCACGTCGTCCTTCAGATCGGAAAGTTCACCGACGAGGCCGAACTGGGGGAGATCCCCGCCAACGTCGAGGTCCACCGCTGGGTTCCGCAGCTGGACATCCTGCGCCAGGCCGACGCCTTCATCACCCACGCCGGTGCCGGCGGCAGCCAGGAAGGCCTCGCCACCGCGACCCCGATGGTGGCCGTGCCCCAGGCCGTCGACCAGTTCGGCAACGCCGACATGCTGGCCGCCCTCGGCGTGGCCCGGCGCCTCCCCATGGAGGAGGCGAACGCCACCACCCTGCGCGAGGCCGTCCTCGGCCTGCTCGCCGACCCCGAAGTCGCCGTCCGTGCGGAGGCCGTCCGCGCCGGCATGGCCTCCGAGGGCGGTACCCGGCAGGCCGCCGACCTCATCGAGGCGGCGCTGTCACAGGCACGCCCTAGTGTTCGGCCATGACGAAGAAGGCGAGTCCGAAGAGCACGAAGAAGTACGCCGCCCTCCTGCGCGGCATCAACGTCGGCGGGAACAAGAAGGTCCCGATGGCCGAGCTGCGCTCCCTGCTGGAGGGCCTCGGCCACGACGACGTGCGCACGTACCTGCAGAGCGGCAACGCCGTCTTCAGCGGCGCGCCGACCGATCCCGCCGTCCTCGCCCGGGACCTGGAAGCGGCCATCGAGGCCCACTTCGGGTTCCGGGTGCCCTGCCTGGTCGTCGACGGCGACCACCTGGCGGCCGTCGCCGCGGCCTGCCCCTTCCCGGCCGCCGAACTGGAGGGCAGACAGCTCCACGCCACCTTCTTCTCCGAGCAGCCCGGCCCGGAGCGCTTCGCCGCGCTCGACGCCGCCGCGTACCTCCCCGAGGAGTACCGCCTGGGGGACCGCGTCCTCTACCTCTACGCGCCCGAGGGCCTCGGCCGCTCCCGACTGGCCGAGGCCCTCAGCCGGCCCGCCGTCGTCAAGGGCCTGGACGTCACCACCCGCAACTGGAACACCGTCGTCAAGCTCGTGGAGCTGACCCGCCCCTGAAGCCCCGCGCCCCGAAGCCCTCGGGAACCAGCTGCCGGGGGGATCCGGCACGGCCCGACCGCGGCCGCGCGCGACCGGTGTGCCAGGCTCTGGGCATGCGTTACATCATCATCGGCGCCGGCGCGGTCGGCGCGACCATCGGCGGACGCCTCGCGGAATCGGGCCGGGAGGTCGTCCTCGTCGCCCGCGGCGCGCACGCCGAGGCGCTGAAGGAGGACGGGCTGCGGCTCACCACCGCCGACGGCACGCGCCTCCACCGGCTGCCCGTGGTCACCGGCCCGGCGGACCTGGGCGAACTGCGCCCGGACGACGTACTGCTGCTGACGGTGAAGACCCAGGACGCCATCGCCGCCCTCGACGCGTGGGGCGACGCGGAGGTCGCCGGCGGCGGCACGGCGGCGCAGCGGCTCCCGCTGCTGTGCGCACAGAACGGCGTCGAGAGCGAACGGCTCGCCCTGCGCAGGTTCTCCCGGGTCTACGGGGTCTGCGTCTGGCTGCCCGCGACCTTCCTGGAGCCCGGCGTCGTCTCGGCCCTCTGCGCCCCCTTCACCGGCATCCTGCACCTCGGGAGGGCGGCCGGCGGATCGGACGCGCGGATCAGGGCCGTCGCCGCCGACCTCGCCGGGGCGGGCTTCGAGGCGCCGGTCGTCGAGGACGTGATGCGGTGGAAGTACGCGAAGCTGCTCGGGAACCTGGGCAACGCGATCCAGGCGACCACCGGCCCCGAGCCGGACCCGGCCAAGGCGGCCCTGCTGCTTCGGGCGATCCGCGAGGGCAAGGCCGCCTTCGACGCGGCGGGCATCGGCTACGCCACCGAAGCCGAACAGTCGGCCGCCCGCGACGGCAAGGCCGACCCGCCGGCGGGCGTGCGCGGCGGCTCCTCCTGGCAGAGCCTGGCCCGAGGCACCGGCTCGGTCGAGGCCGACTACCTCAACGGCGAGATCTCCCTGCTGGGCCGCCTCCACGGGGTGTCCACCCCGGTCAACGACGTCCTGCGCCACGCGGCGAACATCTTCGCCCGCGAGGGCCTTCCCCCGGGCGCGATGTCCATCGCCGACCTGACCTCCCTGGCAGACGAGGCCGCCGCCCGCGGCTGACGGGGCGGCCGCCGCCAACGCCCACTCGAAGCGGACCGGAAAGCCGGCCGGCGTCTCGGAGGCCATCTCCTCCGGGTTCCGTTCCGCCCAGACGTGGTCGAGGCCGGGCTCGCCCAGGGCGACCCGGCGCGCGATCAGGCGACCTGTCAGCGGTCGCCCGTGTGCGGGCGGACGGGAGGCGGCAGTGGCAGGCGCCAGTCGCCCAGTCTCGTGAGGAGGAACTGGCGGGCGAGGGAACGTATGTCGTCCCACACGGGATCTGCCGCCAGGGCCTTGTCCCAGAGGCCGGCGCGGCCGCCGGCATCGATCTCGCCGAGGCGACGCCCGATGGCCCGAAGGTTGTGCAGATCCTCGGGCTTGAAGACTCCGCGCTCCGCGAGTCCTTCCGAGACGCGGCAGAGTAGCTCCACCTCTTCGACGACGCCCTTCGTGTCCTCCTCACGCTCGCCCAGCCAGGCGAGTTGATCCTGGGTGTCGGCTGCCAGGAGGGTCATGAAGCGGATCGTCCAGATGCGCAGGCGTTCGTCGCCGAGATCGTTCACACGTGCAGGATCTCACCCGGCTTCCGCGACCGTGCTCGATGCCACGGAGGGAGGGCAGTGGCCGGGGCGGTGCCCCGTGGAGGCACTACTAGGCGGTGAGCGCCGCGAGCGGGGCTCGGCGGCCGGCCGCCGTGTCGTAGCGGTGCAGCAGGAGGCTGGCCAGTTCCGGGGTGGCGCCCAGGACGCCGGCGACCACGTCCGCGCCCGCCGCCGCGGCGCCCGCCGTGATGCGGTCCGGGAGGAAACCCGGGGCGATGACGTACGGGGCCACCGCCACGCGGCGGACGCCCTCCGCGCGCAGGGCGCGTACGGCGTCCTCGGTGCGGGGAAGGGCAGCGGAGGCGAACGCAGGCCGCACGGCGCACCAACCGGTGTGCCGCCACTCCCGCGCGATTTCAGCGATCACTGCGATCGCCTCCGGGTCCGTGGATCCGGCGGACGCGAGGACGACGCCGGTCGTCGCGCGGTCCGCCGGGGTGAGGCCGAGGCCGGCCTCGGCGAGGCGGCGCTCGAGGGAGGCCACCAGGAGGGGGTGCGGGCCCAGGACGTCCGCGACCCGGACCGAGAGGCCGGGCAGGCGCGTGGCGGACTCCGCCAGGACCGCCGGGACGTCGGCCTTCGCGTGGAAGGCGCGGGTCAGCAGCAGCGGCAGGGCCACGACCTCGCGTACCCCCGACAGGTACAGGGAGGCCAGGGAGCGGGAGACGGCCGGCCCGTTGAAGTCGAGGAAGGCCGTCTCCACCCGGAGCCCCGGCCGCAGCGACCGGACCCGCCCGACGAGGGCGTGCACGGTCGCCGCGTGCCGCGGATCGCGGCTGCCGTGGGCTATCACCAGAAGTGCGCGGGACATGGGACCGGGGCTCAGCTCTTGACCAGCAGGCCGCGGCTGCGCAGCACCCACCGCTCGACCGGGCTGAAGATCAGCAGGTCGATGGCGATGCCGACGACCAGGATCAGGATGATCGCGAGGAACACGCCCGGCAGGTCGATGTTGTTGCGGCCGTTCTCCAGGAGCTGGCCGAGGCCCAGGCCGAGGTCGGGGGAGCTGGCGATGATCTCGGCGGCCATCAGGGAGCGCCAGGAGAAGGCCCAGCCCTGCTTGAGGCCGGCGACGTAGCCCGGCAGTGCCGCCGGCATGACCACGTGCCAGGCGCCGCGCAGGCCGGTGGCGCCCAGGGTCCGGCCGGCCCGCAGGAACAGCGGGGGGACCTGGTCGATGCCGGAGACCAGGCCGTTGGCGATCGACGGGACCGCGCCGAGCAGGATCACCGTGTACATCATGGCGTCGTTCAGCCCGAACCAGAGCACCGCCGGGGGCACCCACGCCACCGACGGCAGGGACTGCAGGCCCTGGAGGATCGGGCCGATCGCGGCGCGGACGAACTTCACCCGGGCGACCAGCAGACCGAGCGGGGTGCCGATGGCCAGCGCGAGGAGGAAGCCGAGCAGGCCGCGGGAGACGGAGGTCCAGATGACGTCGAGGAGCGTGCCCTTGAGCCACATGTCGGACAGGCTGTCCCAGACGGCGGACAGGGCGGGGAGTTTGGTCTCCTCGGTGACCTTCGCCGCGACGAGGACCTGCCAGACCAGCAGCACCAGGGCGACGGCGACGACCGGCGGCAGGACCTTCTTGGTGAGGATCTCGCGCAGCGGGGTGCGGTGGGTCTGGACCGCGTCGAGGGCGTCGAGTCCGGCCTCCAGGCCGGCCAGGTCGTCGCGGGTGCCCCGGACGGCCCCGGCCTTAGGGGTGGTGTCAGTGCTGGCCATGGCGGCGGATCTCCCCACGCAGGTGTTCGGTGATCTCGAGGGACAGTTCCGCGACGTCCGCGTCCTCGATGCGGCGCGGCTGCGGGATGTCGACGGTCCACTCCTTCGCGACCCGGCCGGGGCGGGAGGAGAGGAGGACGACGCGCTGGGCGAGGCGGACGGCCTCGCGGACGTTGTGGGTGACGAAGAGGACCGACAGGCCGGTCTCCTCCCAGATGCGGGTGAGCTCGCCGTGCAGGACGTCGCGGGTGATGGCGTCGAGGGCCGCGAACGGCTCGTCCATCAGCAGCAGCCGGCTGTCCTGGGCGAGGGCGCGGGCCAGGGCGACGCGCTGGCGCATGCCGCCGGAGAGCTCGTGGACGCGCTTGCCGTACGCGCCGCCGAGGCGGACCAGCTCCAGCAGCCGCTCGGCCTCGGGCTTGCGGTCGGCCTTGGCCACCCCCCGCAGCCGCAGGGCCAGTTCGATGTTCTTGCCGGCGGTGAGCCAGGGGAAGAGGGCGTGCTCCTGGAACATCAGGGCCGGACGTCCGAGGGTCTCGATCGACCCCGCGGACGGCTTGTCCAGACCCGCGACCAGGTTCAGCAGGGTGGACTTTCCGCACCCCGAGGCCCCCAGGAGGGTGACGAACTCTCCGGGAGCGACATCGAGGCTGATGTCGTCCAGGACGAGCTGCGATCCGGCCGGGCCGGAGAAGGACTTCGAGACGTGCTCGATGCGGGTGGCGTGCGTCTGCTCCGCTACCGCGCCCTCGGCAGCCTTGGCGAGAGTGGTGGCCATGGTCGTCACCTCCTGGGGTTGCTGGACTACGGATTTACTTGGAGCCGAGACCGGCGTCGGGGACCTCGGGCTTGCCGGCGGCCTTCAGGACCTTGTTCAGGAGCGTCAGGTCGTAGATGCCGGCCAGGTCGGGCTTCTCGAGGAGCTTGGCCTTGACCGCCCAGTCCGACTCCGTCTTCAGCGTGTTCGCCAGCGGGTCGTCGGTGACGAGGATGCTCTGCCACGCCGGGTCGAGGACCTTCGCCTCGAGCTCCTTGCCGCTGTCCGCCTTCAGCCGGGCGTTGGCGGAGGCCTTCGCCTTCTCCGGGTTGGCGTTGATCCACTCGTTGGTCTTCACCGTGCCCCTGAGCACGGCCTCGACCACGTCCGGGTGCTCCTTGAGGAACTTCTGCGACACGATCACGTTCGTGATCACGAACTTCTTGTCGGGCCACAGGGAGGTCTCCTCGAGGAGGACGGAACCCCCGTCGGAGACGAGCTTGGAAGCGGTCGGCTCCGGCACCCAGGCGCCGTCGATGGAGCCCTGCTTGAAGGCGTCCGGGGTGACCTTGTTGTCCGTGCGGACGACGGAGACGTCGCCCTTGCCGGACTCGGGGTCGACCGACCAGCCCTTCTCCGCGATCCAGTTGAGGAACGCGACGTCCTGCGTGTTCCCCTTCTGGGGGGTGGCGATCCGCTTGCCCTTGAGGTCGTCCAGGGTCTTGATCCTGTCCGGGTTCACGACCAGCTTCACGCCGCCCGAGGCGGAGCCGGAGATGATCCGCAGGTTCTGCCCCTTGGACTTCACGTAGCCGTTGATGGCCGGCGAGGGGCCGATGAAACCGATGTCGAGAGAGCCGCCGTTGAGGGCTTCGATCTCGGACGGACCGGCGTTGAAGGACTGCGGCTTGACCTTGGTGCCGTTCAGTTCCTTCTCGATCAGGCCTTCCTGGAGGCCGACCAGGGCGGTCGCGTGGGTCAGGTTCGGGAAGTACCCGATGCGGACTTCGGAGGCGGAGAGCTTCGGGCCGCCGCCGGCGGCGGTGCCGGACGCCTTCGGGTCCGTCGTCTCGGCCTGCGAACCGTAGCCGCAGGAGGCGAGCGCGCCGATCAGGAGGGGCAGGGCCGCCGCGGCGACGACGCCGCGGCGCAGGGTCTTACGGGTGGAACCGGTGGCAGGCACGGGAGGACGTCCTCTCGATGCGCCGTCTCTGGGTTACGGCGCATGTCTTCGTCTGTGAGGGAAGGGCGGGCTGGGATCGTGCGGAGTGAGGGCGCGACGGCGGGACGCCGACGGCGGTGCGGTCATCGCACACATCGCGCCACTCCTCCCTGGCCGCTGCCGAGGACGCCGCTGCCCACGCGGCCGCCCTCCTTCGCGAAGGTGGAGTAGATGTCGCCGAACATGATCTAGAAGTCCCACCCTTCCTCGTCCGCCTGCACGGTCTCGGCCTTGGCGGCGAAGGCCTCGCCCGCCATGCCCGCCGCCAGGGTCGTTCCGTCGGCCGGGTCGATCAGCAGGAAGGACCCGGTGCGGCGCGAGTCGGCGTACGCGTCGAGCGCGAGCGGCTCGGCGGTACGGACGACGACCCGGCCGATGTCGTTGGCCACGAGCTGCCCCGGGTCCGGGTGCTGGGACAGGTCGTCGAGGGTCAGCCGGGAGGGGATCTCCTTGACGATCGCCTTGACCGTGCGCGTCGTGTGCTTGAGCAGCACCCGGGCGCCCACGGCCAGCGGCTGGTCGGCCACGTGGCAGACCGTCGCGACCACGTCCTGGGTGGTGGCGGGGGCGCTCGCGGACGGTGCGATCAGGTCACCGCGCGAGATGTCGATGTCGTCCTTGAGGCGCAGGGTCACCGACTGCGGGGACCAGGCGATGTCCACGGACCCGCCGAGGGCGTCGATGCCTTCGATGACCGAGGTGCGGCCGGAGGGCAGCACGGTGACGGCCTCGCCGACGCGCAGGACGCCGGAGGCGATCTGGCCCGCGTAGCCGCGGTAGTCGGGGTGCTCGGCGGTCTGCGGCCGGATCACGTACTGCACCGGGAAACGCGCCGGGCAGGCCGTGAGGTCGTGGCTGACGGGGACGGTCTCCAGGTGCTCCAGCACCGTCGGGCCGCCGTACCAGTCCATGTTCGCCGAGGGTTCCACCACGTTGTCGCCGGCCAGGGCCGAGATCGGGATGGCGGTGATCTCCGGGACGCCCAGCTCCGAGGCGTACGCGGTGAACTCCTCGGCGATCTTCGCGAAGACCGTCTCCTGGTAGTCGACGAGGTCCATCTTGTTGACGGCGAGGACGACGTGGGGGACGCGCAGGAGGGCGGCGACGGCGGCGTGGCGGCGGGTCTGCTCGATGACGCCGTTGCGGGCGTCGACGAGGACCACGGCGAGGTCGGCGGTGGAGGCGCCGGTGACCATGTTCCGGGTGTACTGCACGTGCCCGGGGGTGTCGGCGAGGATGAACCGGCGGCGGGCGGTGGCGAAGTAGCGGTAGGCCACGTCGATGGTGATGCCCTGTTCCCGCTCGGCCCGCAGGCCGTCGGTGAGCAGCGCCAGGTCGGGGGCGTCCTGGCCCCGGTCGGCGGAGACCCGCTCCACGGCCTCCAGCTGGTCCTCCAGGACCGACTTGGAGTCGTGCAGCAGGCGGCCCACCAGGGTGGACTTGCCGTCGTCGACGGAACCCGCGGTGGCGAAGCGCAGCAGCGTCGTGGCGCTGAGCTGCTCGGTGGTGGTCGTCATGGTTAGAAGTACCCTTCGCGCTTGCGGTCTTCCATCGCGGCCTCGGACAGCTTGTCGTCGGCGCGGGTCGCGCCCCGCTCGGTGAGCCGGGACACGGC